>CAJUEU010000003.1 GCA_910585735.1 uncultured Oscillospiraceae bacterium
GGGTCTCAATGATGGGTAGGGCGGTGATGGAGCCGCCGCCGTACTCGGGGGCGATGCGGGCCGCCCGCTCCAGCAGACGGGAGTGAAGGTAGAACACATCCCCGGGGAAGGCCTCCCGTCCGGGTGGGCGGCGGATGAGCAGGGAGAGGGCACGGTAGGCCACGGCGTGCTTGGAAAGATCATCATAAATGATGAGCACGTCCTCTCCCTTGTCCATAAAATATTCCGCCATGGCGCAGCCCGAGTAGGGGGCAATATACTGCATGGGAGCCAGCTCGGAGGCCGAGGCGGACACCACGGTGGTATAGTCCATGGCTCCCGCGGCGGTGAGAGTCTCCACCAGCTGGGCAATGGTAGAATACTTCTGGCCAATGGCCACGTAGACGCAGATGACCCCCTGGCCCTTCTGGTTGATGATGGTATCGGCGGCAATGGCCGTTTTGCCGGTCTGGCGGTCACCGATGATAAGCTCCCGCTGGCCCCGGCCGATGGGGATCATGGAGTCGATAGCCTTGATCCCCGTCTGGAGGGGCTCCGAAACGCTCTTGCGCTGGATGATCCCGGCGGCTTTCCGCTCGATGGGGCGCAACTCCTGGCTCTCGATCGGACCCTTTCCGTCGATGGGGGCTCCCAGGGCGTTGACCACCCGGCCGATGACACCATCCCCCACAGGCACGCTGACCACCCTGCCGGTGCGCTTCACCGTGTCGCCCTCCCGGATCCCCTCATCGGAGCCCAGAATAACGATGGCCACGCTGTTTTCCTCCAGGTTGAGAGCCATGCCGTACTCGCCGTTCTGGAACTCCACCAGCTCGTTGGACATGCACTTCTCCAGCCCGTAGGCCCGGGCAATGCCGTCGCCCACCATGATGACGGTGCCGGTCTCGGCGCTCTCCAGCTTGGCGTCATAATGCTTGATCTGACTTTTAATGATCTTGCTGATCTCTTCCGGTTTCAACTGCATCGTCTCACCAACTTTCCTTCTGAAATCACAGGCTCAGGCTTTGCCGTCCAAAAGGACCCGACGCAGCGCCTCCAGCCGTCCGGCCACCGAGCCGTCCAGCTCCCGGCCGTCAAATTTCACCTTTACACCGCCCAAAAGGCTCTCATCCACTTGGTTTTCCAGGAGAATGGTCTTACCCGTCAGCTTGGACAGCTTTTCCACCAGTCCCTGCTTCTGCGCCTCCGTGAGGACCACGGCGCTGGTGGCCGTCACGGGGAGAAGCCCCCGATCCTCGTTGTAGCGGGCACGGAACCGCTCCCCACAGCCGGAGAGGGTCCCCAGGGCGGATTTTTCACACAGGATCTTGAGAAAATTCAGCAAATACGGGTGTACGCTGTTCCGAAAAGCCTCGTCCAGCATGCCCAGCCGCTCCTGCCGGGGCAGGGCGGGATCCTGAAGGATCTTGGGGTATTGGGGCTCCTCCCGAAAAAGAGCGCACACCATATCCAGCTGCTCTCCCACTTCCTGGGCGCAGTTTTCCTCGTTGCAAAGCTCGTAGAGAGCCTCGCCGTATTCCTTCTCGGCCCCGGTCATGACAGATCACCCAGGTCGCTGAGGAAGCCATCGATCAGGCTCTTCTGGGTGGAAGGATCCAGCTCTTTCTCCACCACTTTTCCCGCCAGGGTCAGGGCCAGCTCGGAAATGTCGCCCTTAAGCTCCAGGGCGGCCTTCTTCCGCTCGGACTCAATGTCCTGCTCGGCCCGGCGCTTCAGGGCCATGACTTCCTTCTGGGCGTCGTCCACCAGCCGCTCGGCCTGCTGCGCGGCGGTGACATTGGCCGCCTTCACGATCTCATTGGCCTCGGTCTTGGCCGCCGAGAGCCGCTGACGGTATTCCGCCTGCATGGCCTCCGCGTCAGTTCTGGCCGCCTCGGCCTCGCCGTAGGTGTCTTCGATCTCCTTCTGCCGCTGGGCGATGATGTTCATGACAGGCCCAGTCAGATACTTTTTGGCGACGAAGAAGACGAGGAGCGTATTCAGCAGCACAAAGAGGGCCGTCCAAAAGTTAACGCCGACCAGCGCTTCAAATTGTTCCATTTTGTCAACCCCTTTCTGTCCTCCGGAAAGGAGCTATCAGTTCACGGCAAACAGGATCAGGAAGGAGATGAGCAGCGAGTAAAGGCCGGTGGTCTCGGCGATGGCGCAGCCCATGATCATGTTGGTCCGCAGGGTGCTGGTGGTCTCGGGCTGACGGGCCATGCCCTCCAGGGCCTTGCTCACGGCGATACCTTCGCCAATGCCGGGGCCGATGGCTCCGATGCCCATGCAGATCCCGGCGCCGATGGCGCAGCCTGCCTTCAAAATCGCGTGTTCCATAATGATTGACCTCCATAAAAATAATGTATATGTTCATGGTTTGAACAAGCAAAAGAATTTATGCGGCGTCCTCCTGGGTCTCGCCGGGCTCCGGGCAGGACCCCGCAATATAGACCATGCTCAAAAGACTGAACACCAGAGCCTGGACCGCGCCGGAGAAAATGTCGAAATAGCAGCTGAGGACGGCAGGGATTCCCAGGGCCAGCACGGGCACCCCGGACAGGACGCCGACAGCCTGGAGCAGGCCGAACAACCCCAGCAGCAGGCTCAGCGCACCAAAAATCAGCAGGCTCAGCTTTTTCTTCCTCCGCCGCAGCAGAAGAATCCCCGCCCCAGCGGCCATTAGAGCCGCCGAAATGAGCCAACCGCTGGCCGACACCAGGTTCAGTACCGCCGTGGAGGCCATGGAGAGCCCCATGTAGAGAACGCTGGTGATCACGCCGCCACCGGCCACGTTGCCGAAGTGACGAAAGGCCATGGACACCGGCTGGGCAAACTCGGAAACGATGTTCATGGGGGTCATAACGGCCACCGGCTCGGTAAAGCCCTTAAACCATCCCAGGACTCCGTTATTTTTAATGTTGTTGTACCAGATGATAAAGGAGACCATCAACGCCCACACCATGGTGCAGCTCAAATCGGCCGTGGCCGAGCGGAAAAAGCCGGTCATGCCGATGAGGGAGCCGCAGATGGAGCAGAGGAAGATGGTGATCATGAAGGGAGTCCAGTGAGCGTTGTGAGGCCCCATGGAGCTCACAACCAGGTCGTGCATCATCATAACGCCCTTTTCCACCAGGGTCTGCCGGGCGCCGGGATGGGTGCTCAGGTCTTTGCCCAGGATCACGAAGAGGCTGCACAATAGAACCGTCACGATCAGGAAGGAGACTGTGGTCTGGGTAATGGGGATCCCGCCCAAAATGGGGATGGTAAAGTAGATAAAGGGTCCCGTCACATTCAAACTCATGACTTTCCCTCACCATCCTTTCGAAAAAATTGTTCGACCGTCAGGATCGGCCGGGTAAAAAGCAGGGGCAGCACCAGGGAAAATACGTTGCACCGTCCGCTTTTCAAAAGAGCGAACATCACCAAAAAGAGAACAGCCAGGCGCAGAAAAAAGGAGAACTGGATCAGGTTCTTTCCGCCCTTCACATTCTCTCCCAAGGCCTTCCGGGCAGCCATCATGGCCCCCATGGCCAGGAAAAAGTGGTTGAGTACGGCAAAGAGCCACCCCAGAAGCCCGCCCAGCAGGACGGTGTCATCCAGGCGGCCCAGGAGAGCGAAAACCCCCAGCATCAGGGCCACGCAGAGGGCCTGCCCCAACGCCATTGTCACCGTTTCTTTCAGAACCAGCCTGCGGTCGTCCAAGCTTCACCGCGCTCCCTTCCCGGAAATACCCAAAATTGCCAAATGCTATTGTAGCACGAATCTTTTAAAAACGCAACTGAAAAAAGCCTGTTTTTTGTGAACAAATCTTTTTAAAATCTTCGCTTTTTGAAGGAAAATTTCCGATGATGTTCAGCGCAGACTGTGGACCAGCTCCGCACAGGCCCGAAATGTTTCTTCATCGGTCTGCCAGATCTCATATTCAGACAGGGAAGGCAGTCCCATAGACACCCCTTTCTTTCGGTACACCATTCCGCTGTCTATGCTTCCGCGGCGGCCGGTGGTGTGAAAGCTCAAAATCCCGGTCTTTTCGTGAATGGAAAGGATGTTTTCCTCTTTTACCCCACTGCCCGCCATGATGGAGATCCGTCCCTCAGCCCTCTCCCGAAGCGCCCTCAGGCAGTCCGTCCCCTGAGTGGCGGAGGGAGCCTGGCCGGAGGTCAGGATGGTCTGGAATCCCAAAGCTACCGCCCGCTCCAGGGCCTCAATGGGATCCCGGGCCATGTCAAAGGCCCGGTGAAGGGTAACCGACAGGTTCCCGGCCTGGGCCATGAGCCGCCCCAGCAGAGCCTCGTCCAGCGCCCCATCCGGGGTAAGGGCCCCGATCACCACACCGTCGGCGCCCAGCTCCCGGAAGGAGGCGATCTCCTCCTCCATCTGCGCCCCTTCCCGGTCCATATAGAGAAAATCTCCGAAACGGGGCCGGATCAGCACATGGATCCGCCCTTCCCAGGCAGCGCGCACCTGCTGGAATAGGGCAGGGGAGGGGGTGACCCCGCCGATCACCAGGCTCCCGCACAGCTCCAAACGGTCAGCCCCGCCCCCAATGGCCGCCATGGCGGACGCAAAGGAATCCACGCAGCCCTCGATCAATGGTCTTTCCATCTCTTTTCTCCTTTCCTGCCCCGCCTCCCGGCGGGGACTGCCGGCCCCTGAATAAGTAAAGGAAAGGGCCAGCAGCCTTTCCCGCTATTTTTACTTCTTTGCGAGCCTTCTTCGAAGCTCACAATCTTCTTTCTATATCATATCATGCCCACTTTTCGCTGACAAGAAAATATTCCACCCTTCCCCCGGTAGTGTTTGTAACTCTTTTTCCGGCACAAGATGTGGGCCACTTCCTTCCAAATCTCACAAAAATCAACAAATCTTCCAAAAACTCTTGACGAGAGAGGAAAAAAAGTGTATCATCACCTTTGTAACTAATTTGTAATCATTTGTTTCTTTCTCGTCATAAGCCTAATGTAGAGAAGGAAGCTAACACCCCAGGAGAAAGAAGGGATCCCTCCATGGATGAACTCCTGCCCCGTCCAAAATCCATAGTTCTCCCCTCTCCCGTAAGGAGCAAGGCCCCCGCCGTGACCCGGCGGCCCCTTCTGCCCAAAGGAAAGCTGGGTTGGACTTTTCCCAACTTTTTGGAGCGCCGCACCAAGGCCGGTCCCGCTATCTTCCTGACCCTGTCCTTGGCCCTTTCGGCCACCCCTGTGCTGGCTCACCTGTATAGCCCCTGTGTTCAGGTCTCGGTCAACGGAGTGGATATGGGACTGATCGAAAGCCAGGCCATGGTAGAGACCGCCGTGGAAAAAGTAGAGACCCGAGCTTCCCGGATCCTGGGCTACGATTATTCTCTGGACGCGACCGTCACCTACGATTTCCGCGTGGCCCTTCGGGAAGAGCAAGCCACTGCCGCCCATGTGGAGACCTACCTCTTTGACCAGATCGGCGAGCTGATGCAGACCTCAGTGCTCACCGTCAACGGCCGGACCCTAGGCGCCACCGATGACGCGGAGGGACTGCAGAGCCTGCTGGACTCTATCATGGCCCTTTACAAAAACGAAAACACCATTTCCGCCTCCTTTTTGGAATCCCTCTCCGTGAGCCGACAGTACACCCCCACCGCCGACATTATGGAGCTTTCCGACATGACCAGCATCCTTACCGCCAACTCCATGGAGCAGGTGGATTACACCGTCCAGGCAGGAGAGACCTTCTCAGGCATTGCTGCCAGCTTGGGCATGACCATGAAGGAACTTGAAAAACTCAACCCCGAGGTGAACATCAACCGGCTGCAGATCGGCCAGGTCCTCACGGTGAGTCAGGCCGTTCCTTTCCTGTCGGTACGGACCATTGATAACCTGACCTACGAGGGAGACGTGGAATTTGAGGTGGAGAAAGTCCCAGACAACTCCATGTACGAGGGAGACTCCAAGATCCTAACCCCCGGTGTGGCGGGGCGGGCCATCTACAACGCCGATGTGACTTACCTCAACGGCACCGAGCAGGAGCGGGTCATCAACTCTATGGAGGTGCTCACCGAACCGGTCACCCAGGTGGTAGCGGTTGGCACCAAAGAGCGGCCCAGAACCATGGCCACCGGCTCCTTCCAGTGGCCTCTCCGGGGCACCCTGACCTCGGGCTATGGCACCCGGTATATTTTCGGTTCCTACTCCTTCCACGGGGGCATCGACATCGCCGCTCCCTATGGTACGACCATCGCTGCCGCTGACGGCGGCAAGGTCATTCATGCCAGTAACGACGGCACCGGCTTCGGCCTTTATGTGGTGGTGGACCATGAGAACGGCCTGAAATCCTACTACTGCCACTGCTCCAGCCTGCTGGTTCGGGTGGGCGACCGGGTCTACAAGGGCCAGTCCATTGCCCGGGTGGGTTCCACCGGCAACTCCACCGGCAACCACTGCCACTTCCAGGTGAAGAAGAACGACGTGACCGTGAGCCCCTGGAACTATCTTCCCTAAGCTTTTGAATGTAAAACTGCCGCCTGCGACTGCAGACGGCAGTTTTTTACGCTCCCTGAAAAAAACAGTAGCCTATTTCCTCTTTTTGCGCTATAATATTTATAGATACTTCTCGGGGAAGTATCCTTTACAGCCTTTTACCCTACTGACTGGAGGGCTTTTTATGAAACTGATCATCGCCATTATTAACCGGGACGACGCCAACTCGGTCACCCGGGCCCTGTCCAAAAAGGGCTTTTCCTCCACCCGGCTGTCTACCACGGGGGGCTTTCTTATGGCTGGCAACGTGACATTGCTCATTGGTCTGGAGGAGGGAAAGGTCCAGGAGGCTATGGATCTGATCCGGGAACACTCTCACTCCCGCAAGCAGATGATCCCCGCCACCACCGACCTGTCTGTGGGCGGCTACCCTCCCGTCAATGTGGAGGTGACGGTAGGCGGCGCCACCATTTTTGTGGTGGATGTAGACCGATACGAGCATTTTTGAGTATGAATCTGGACCTTTTGGCAGGAAATGCCTCCCTGAAAAAGCAGCTCTCGGCCCAGGAGAGCGGCCGGGGCCTCTCCCACGCCTACCTTATTAGCGGCGCCCCCGGCACCGGGCGAAAGACCCTGGCCCGGCTTATGGCCCGGGCCATGCTCTGCACCGGCGGGGGAGACAAGCCCTGCGGCGCCTGTCCCGCTTGCCGGAAAACCTTGGCCGGCATCCACCCGGACCTGATTACAGTGGAGGGAGAAAAGGGAAAGGACATTACGGTAGGCCAGATCCGGGCCCTCCGGGCCGATGCATACATCCGCCCCAACGAGGGAGCCAGGAAGGTCTATCTGATCCCTGAGGCCCAATCCATGAACGTCAATGCCCAGAACGCCGTGCTCAAGCTTTTGGAGGAGGGCCCGGCTTACGCCGCTTTTCTCCTGGTCACCGACAATACCGGGGCCTTGCTGTCCACCATCCGTTCCCGGTGCGAGGGGCTTTCTTTGGCCCCCGTGCGCCCGGAGGAGGCTGAGGCCTGGCTCTGCAAGCGTTTTTCGGACAAGCCTGCCCACATTCTTCGGGAGGAGGCCCGCGCCTGCGAGGGGATATTGGGCCTGGCGGTCCAGCATTTGGAGGGCCTTCCTCAGGAGGACCCCGCCTCCGGGGCCGCTTTGGACCTGATGGCCCTGATGGCCAAGGGAGAGGAGCTTGCCCTGTGCCAAAAGTGCATATCCCTGGAAAAATGGGACCGGGACGCCCTGGCCGGGCTTTTGGACGCTCTGCTGGCCTTTCTCCGGGACGCCCTGAAGCTCCACCAGGCTGGCAGCATTGTGGAACCTCTTCCCGCCCAGATAAAAGCGGCGTCCCGGCTTCCGGGCTTTGCTCTGTCCCGCTGTGTTGCTGTGGTGGAGGAGCTACGTGAGCATGTCCGCTATAACATTGGCGGGGGTCATCTCTGCGGCGCGCTCAGTGCCGGCCTGGCCCAGGCCTTGGAGCTCAAATCATGACCCGACAAAATTTTGGAGGTTTGCTATGACGGAAATCATTTCGGTTCGGTTTCGCACCGGCGGAAAAGAATATTATTTTGATCCCAAAGGCATTAAGGTAAAGCTGGGGGATCAGGTCATCATCGAGACCGCCAAGGGTCCCGAATTCGGCACCTGCTGCCGGGGAAATTCCTTTGTGCCGGACGATAAGGTGGTCCAGCCTCTGCGCCCCATGCTCCGCCTGGCCACCGACCGGGACCGGGAAACCATAGAGCGCAACCGGCAGCGGGAAAAGGAAGCCTTTGACGTCTGCGAGGCCAAAATCGGTGAGTACGGCCTGGAGATGGAGCTGGTACGGTGTGAGTGCGCCTTTGACGGCAGCAAGCTCCTCTTCTTTTTCACCAGTGAGGGCCGGGTGGACTTCCGGGCGCTGGTGAAGGACCTGGCCTCCACCCTTCACAGTCGCATTGAGCTGAGGCAGATCGGCGTCCGGGACGAGACCAAGCTGGTGGGCGGTCTGGGGATCTGTGGCCGGCCATACTGCTGCAACGCCTTTTTGGAGCAGTTTCAGCCCGTCTCCATCAAGATGGCCAAGACCCAGGGGCTCTCTCTGAACCCCGCCAAGATCTCGGGGGCCTGCGGCCGGCTCATGTGCTGTTTGAAGTATGAGCAAGAGGCCTATGAAGACGCGGTGAAGCGGCTTCCCAAAAACGAGTCCTTTGTGGAGACCCCCGACGGAGCGGGCAACGTGTCCTCTGTTGACTTTCTCCGGGAGACCGTCACCGTCCGGCTGGAGGCCGCCCCAGAGGCCCCTCAGAAATATGCCGGAGAGGAGATCCGGGTGGTCCGCAGCGGCAAGGGCCGCCGGCCTGAGGGCTATGTGGCTCCACCTCCCCAGGAGCTGGAACAGCTTCGGAGGGTGACCCCCAAGCTGGTAAAACAGGAAAAGCCCGCCTCGGGCGGGGTGGAATCCCCCTACAGCCGGGGGGAGAATCCCCGGCGGGAGCCCCGGCCTTCCTCCAAGCAGGGCGGCGGGCCCCGACAGCAGGAAAAGCCCTCCCAGGAGGGCGGGCAGGGACAGCACCGCAGCCGCCGGAAGCACAGCAAGGGCAGAGGCAAGAACCGCCAGGGCGGCCAGCAGGGCTAAAAAACAATATAAACGACAAAAGTCCCGGATCTTTTGAATAGATCCGGGACTTTTTCTTGAGAAAAGTGACTCTCAATCGGAGAGCTCTCGGCAGCATAGCTGCCTCAATCGGAGGCTAAAAACCTGCCACCGGCAGGTTTTTTAACGCCCCGACCACCCAAAGTTGCCGAAGGGCCAGGAATAGCTACCCTGCTGTTGCTGCTGGCTGGACTGATAGTTCTGCTGGTACTCCTCCTGAAGGGCGTCCATCTCCCCGGTCCGCTGGAGGGTGTTCTCGTCCAGGGTGAGGGTAACGGTAAGCTCCTCCCCACCACGGTAGATCGAAAAGCTCAACTCGGCGCCCGCTTTATACTCCTTCACAACTGTCTGGAGCGCGGTGCTGGAGGCAATGTCATGCTCCCCCACGGCGGTAATAATGTCTCCCTCCTGGATCCCCGCTTTCTGCGCGCAGGAGCCCTCCAGCACAGCCTCTATATAGGCCCCCTGAGGGATCCCATAGCGGTAGGTGGCCTCTTCAGAGACATCGTTCATCAAAATTCCCAGGCTGGGCTTGCCGGTAACATAGCCCTTTTCCATCAGGTCCTTTACCATATCCTTCACGTCGTTGATGGGAATGGCGAAGCCGATCCCCTCAATGGAAGCGCTGGAGGACGAGGAATTGGAGGAATACTTGGCGGTGGTGATGCCAATGACCTCCCCATACATGTTGAAAAGGGGACCTCCCGAATTGCCCGAGTTAATGGCCGTGTCGGTCTGAAGCATATTCATGATCTCCCCATTATCCATGGTAATGGAGCGGTCCCGGGCAGACACGTATCCCGAGGTGAAGGTAAAGGTCAGCTCGCCCAGGGGATTGCCGATGGCGCAGACCTGCTCGCCTACCACCAGGTTGTCCGAATCTCCAAGCTTTACCGGGGTGAGGCCGGTGGCCTGGATCTTCAGTACGGCGATATCGTTGGCCTCCTCGCCGCCGATGAGCTCCGCGTCATAGGTCTTGCCGTCGGCAAAGGCTACCTGGATGGCGGTAGCTCCCTTGATAACATGGTAGTTGGTCAAAATATACCCGTCGGAGGAGATGACAAAGCCCGAGCCGGCCGCCGCTCCCCGGACCTTCTGCCCCCAGTAGTTGGTGGTCACCAACTCGGTGGTGATACCCACGCAGGAGTCTACCATGGAAGCGTAGACTTGGGCCCCTGTCATGGGCTCTTCGGTGTGAATATTGGCCAAGTCCACCGCCACAGGAACATGGGTTCCTTCAAAAAGAGTGGTGGTATTCCCGGAAAGGGCAGGGATATTGCGGACCGCCAAACCGCCCCCAAGGCCGCCCAGCAATGCGCAGATCAGGCCGAAGGCAACGAACCCAGCCCCCTTTACCTTTTTCTTTTTGGGGGGCTCCGCCTCCGCGGGGGGCTGGACGGGTTCAAGCTCAACGGGCTCCGGCTGAAAATTGTTGTAATCGTTATAATACATGGTTTTCCGCTCCTTTTGTCATAGGTTCTCCTGGAACAAATCATACAATACCCTGAAAATATGTCCAAAACATGAAAAATCCTGGGGAATTTTTTGAATTCAGCCGGGTTTTTTATGAACTTTTATCCCCGCTCTCCCCGCCGCCCTTCAAAATGGCGGTCAGATCCCGCCCGGCCAGCCGCAGGTCGGCCAGGGCGTCATCCATCACCCCGGAGCGCACCACATTCCGTACCACCAGGCAGACCACGGGACCTAAGATCATGCCGGGCACCCCGGCCAGCTTCATGCCCACATAGACGCTGATAAGGGAGGTAAGAGGAGCCAGACCGGTCTGGTTTCCCAGGATCTTGGGCTCTCCCAGCTGCCGGAAAAGGACCACCAGACCCCATACCGCCATGAGCCCCAGGGCATGGCGGAAATTGCCGGTAAGGAGGTCCACTGCCGCCCAGGGCACCATAGCCGTACCCGAGCCAATGATGGGGATAAAGTCCAGCACCGCCAGGCCCAGGGCCAACAGCAGGGCGTAGGGCTGGTGGAT
This sequence comes from uncultured Oscillospiraceae bacterium, assembly GCA_910585735.1. Taxonomy (GTDB): domain Bacteria; phylum Bacillota; class Clostridia; order Oscillospirales; family Oscillospiraceae; genus Vermiculatibacterium. Next base: position 11,072 of record CAJUEU010000003.1, read on the forward strand.
CAGAAAGAAGCCTCCCGCCAAAATGAAAAATACCCCCACTGAAAGGAGAAATTCCGCCTTGATATAACCGCCGAAGCCGGCGGTCACCGCCCGCTTGATAATAGAGAGAAGGATCCGAAGGCCCTGGGGCAGACGGTCGGCCACCGAGGCCTTGAGCCGGGGATAATCGGACATAAGAAAGTAAGAGGCCATTACAAAGGCTACCGAGGCTACGGCAAAGGAGGGAAGCCCCCGGGCCACCCCGGCGGCCCAATCCATCACGTGGGCCAGTATCTGGGGCATGACGGTCCCTAGCCAGGCAAACAGGCGGGAGATCAGGCTGTTTACCACCTCCTGAGCCGCCATGGGAAGAAGCTCCAGCCATTTGGCAAGCAAAAGTCCCACGCTGTCGGCCGTAGCCTCCAGAGAGGTCAGGATAGACTCCCAGCTCCCGGCAAAAGAGACCAACTCCCGAAGGGTCCCGGCGGCAAGTCCCCAGAGGAGGGCCCCCAGGGCCACTATGACCAAAATGAGGACCGTCATGGCACAGAGCCATCGGGGCAGCCTGGTTCGTTTATGGACCCAGCGGACGGCGGGGGAGAGCATCCAGGCGCACAGGCCCGCCAGCAAGAAAGGAGTAAAGAGGGCAAAAAAGGTGGGGCCCAGCCGGACCACTGCCAGGAGAAAAATCAGGGTCAAAACCAGCCGCAGGCCCAGCCGAAGCCACAGCCGCCCCCGCTCCCGCCAGGAAAGCTCACACATATTCAGGATCTCCTTTGTTTAACATTTTAATACCGCTATTGTACCACGCTCATTGAGAAAAAAAAGAAATTTTTGTAAATCTTCCCGATTTCTTTCCCAAAATATAAAAGCTCCCCTTTAAAAAGAGAAGTATCATGGCAAAGCCATTACAGCGTCGATTGACCAGGGCAAATACGGTTTCGGCCCTTTTGGACGTGCTTCCCTGGTCAATCGACGCTATCAGAAGACGTTTTGTGGGATGATAAGCCTGCACAGACTTCACTTCCTCAAAAAAGAGTCTAAACAGAGGAAAAAGCTTTTGTGGAAATAAAAACCGCCGGCATATTGCCGGCGGTTTGGTCGCTTTTCTTCAGCGGTTTTCTCCGGGGGAATAAGCCACCACCGTGCGGCGGTTGGGCTCGGTCCCAATGGAGTAGGTGGTGATATCGGCCCGGCCCTGGAGCGCGGTATGGATCACGTGGCGCTCATAGGCGTTCATAGGCTCCAGGGTCATGTTCCGGCGAAGCCGGAGCACCTTGTCGGCCACCCGGTTGGCCATCCGCTCCAGGGATTCTTCCCGCTTGGCCCGGTAGCCCTCGGCGTCGATGCGGACACGGATACGCTTGCCCTCGCCCTTGTTCACGGCATAGCCGGTAAGCTGCTGAATGGCGTCCAGAGTCTCGCCCCGGTGGCCAATGACCTGGCCCAGGCCCTGGCCCACCAGCTCCACCAGATAGTTGCCCTCCTCGTCCACGCTGACCTGAGGCTGGGCAGCCACCTCCATCCGCTCCAGCAGCCCGGCAAGGAACTCCACGATCTTTTCCGCCTTCTCATCTCCGGCGGGAGCGGGGGTTCCCCTGGACGCCACAGGCGCAGGAGTCTCCTCCTCGTGGGGGACGGGCTCCCTCATGGGAGCTGGCTCGGGCATCTTCTCGACCGTAGGGGCAGGGACCTCCTCGGGCTCGTCAGGAGCCTCAAAGGTCACCCTCACCTTGGCGGGGGTGCCGCCGATCCCCAAAAAGCCGGACTTTGCCAGCTCCAGCACCTCCACCGAAACCTCCTCCCGGGAAAGACCCAGCTTCTCCAACGCGGCGGCAATGGCCGCGTCCTCATTTTTCCCCGTAAATTCCATTGATTTCTGCATGGTATCTGTTTCTCCTTTCCCGAAATTATTCCTTGCTCTCGTCCTCTCCGGGCTCCTGTGGATCCTCTTCGGCAGGGGCCTTGGGGCTGGGATCAGTATAGGGGGTCACGCCGCCGTACCGCTCCGGGTCGTAGGCCCGGCCCCGGGCATACTGACGCATACCCTCCCGGGCGGCGTCACGCTGCTCGGGAGTCATTTTGTCCTCTGCGGCGGCAGGCTGCTTCTTTCCCTTGTTCTTTTTGGCCTCCTCGGCCTCCCGGGCCTTACGCTCTGCCTTCTCCCGGCGAAGGCGCTTCTCCTCCTCCTTGGCCTCAATCTCCATGAGACGGGCCCGCTCGGCGGCCTTTTCATAGTCCTTCTTCAGCATTCTGCCGCAGATGATCTCCTGAATGGTGGAGAACACGCTGTTGGCAATGATGTAAAGACCCATCGCGCCGGGCATAATAAAGCCGAACCAAAGCATCATCAAAGGACTCATGAGCATCATCATTTTGTTCTGGGCGGCAGCCTGTTGGTTCTGGTTGCCCATCTGGTTGGTCTTCTGCATGATCACCGAGCTCAAAAGGGAGGTAACGGCGCAGAGGACCACAATGAGCAGCAGGCCTATGGCGCTCCAGGTGATCCCGCCCTCCCAGAATCTGAGCTGGGGGGTAGCCGACAGGTCGATGCCCAGAAAGTTGAAGTTAATGCCGTAGATAGTAGCTTCAGGGGCGGCGGCCTGGGCAGTGCTGAGCAGCCCGGGGTCTGTGTAGAAGTGGGACACCATGTCGATCTCAGGGTAGCCGGCACTCAGAGTCAGCCCGGCGTTCTTTACCGCCTCGGTGACGGCGTTGATCACCGGCTCGGCCAGGCCCAGCCAGTACTTCAGGGGCCGGCGGACCACAGCGAAGATGGGGAAGAGGATGAGGATCGGCAGGAAGGACCACAGACAGCCTCCTCCCATGCTGACACCCTCCCGCTCATAGAGCTTCTGGACCTCCTCCTGGTACTTCTGCTGGTTGTTTGCGTACTGCTTTTGGAGCTTCTGCTGCTCTCCCGAGAGCATGTTCATCTGGATCATGCTCTTCTTCCCCTTCAGGGACAAGGGAAAGAGAATGACCTTGATGGCCAGGGAAAACAGGATGATGGCAATACCGTAATTGCTGAAAATGCTGTAAAACAGCTTCAGAATAGCGGTAAAAGGTACCATCAGGTAATACCAAATATCCATTGTATGGCCTCCAAAAATTTTTATGGAACGGGGTCGTACTCGATGTGATCCTGTTTATGAAAGGGCTGGCATTTCAAAAACCGGCGGAAAAAAAGCCATCCTCCCTTACAGACGCCGTATTTTTCCACCGCCTCCAGGGCATAGGCCGAGCAGGTGGGGATAAACCGGCAGCAGTTGGGACGGTTGGGGGAAATACGCTTTCGATAAAAGCGAATACACCACAGGACGACCCGCTTCACGGCTTGTCCCCTCCCTTGCGCACTCCCAGCTTGTCCAATGCCCGGAGAAGGTCCTTTTCCAGCTGACGGTAGGGCACATGGGCAGACTTTACCCGGGCCACCACCACCAGGTCCCATCCGGGAAGCATTTGTTCCTCATGGATGCGGTAAGCCTCCCGCAGGCGGCGGCGTACCTTGTTCCGGCGGACCGCTTTTCCTACCTTGGTGCCTACGGTAAAGCCCAGGCGGCTCCGTTTAGAGCCGTTGGGCCGGGCATAGACCGCCATAGTGGGAAAGACTGCGGTTTTTCCTTTGGCGTACAGGCGGCGAAACAGATGCTTTTCCTTCATGGAAATGGTATGCTTCATCTGTTTCTTCCTTCCTTTCCCTTCCGCGGGACAGTATTCCGCTTTCTCTTGATGCACCGCAAGGGCGGTAGATCATCCACCGCCCTGCTGAAAACCCTTATTTTATTCCAGGACCCATCTCAGTAGGACAGACGGGCACGGCCGGCGCGGCGGCGGCGGGCAAGCACCTTGCGGCCGTTGGCGGTGGCCATTCGCTTACGGAAGCCATGGACCTTCTGGCGCTGGCGCTTCTTGGGCTGGTAGGTACAACCCTTCATCTTCTGCATAACCTTACACCTCCTGCAAATATTTCGGCGGAAAAACCGCCCCCACAACGTCTGCTTTCACAGACGCGGTCGATGAAATTTTCTCCTTTTGGCAAACGGCGAACAAGGGGATTATACAACGAAGCAAAAATGCTTGCTCACAAGGACATTTTTGCGAGGCCGTCAATCCCGCAGCCCCGCACAGCGGGGAGGGCGACAGCCCGTCGCGCTTGCCACGCAAGAGCGACCTGCGGACTATTATATCGGAAAAGGCCCTCAGCGTCAACCATCTTTTTTCCCGCGCTCTGGGCTTTTACTATATCTTGTGATTCCCAAATTTTTTATCCACAAAACCAACCTCTTTTTGTGGAAAAATTTTTGAAAAAAGTGGGGTAATTCATTGCCTTGGCCGGTCTTTTTTGTTATAATATAAGGAGTGAAAAAAGATAGAAATGAGGAGAGTTTCATGAGCGCCAATTCTGCCGCCGAGATCTGGAAGCGGGTACTGACCCTGATGGAGGGAGAGCTGACCGCCACCACCCTGAGCACTTGGTTCGACGAGACCGAGGCCATTGAGCTGGACGCCTCCCGGCTGGTCCTTTACACCCCCTCTGATTTTAAAAAGGATATTATCACCACCCGGTATATTCCCCACATTCAAAAAGCTTTGAAGGAGCTTTTTTCCGCCGATATGGAGGTGACCGTGCTGGGAGAGGGGGAACTGGAGCAGCGAAGCGGCCAGGATGAGGATTCCTTTTTGCCCGGGACTGAGGCCTACACCTTCGACACCTTTGTGGTGGGATCCTCCAACAAATTCGCTTACGCCGCCGCCAAAGCAGTGGCCGACGCCCCGGGAAAGCCCAAGGGCTACAATCCCCTCTTTCTCTATGGGGAATCCGGCCTGGGCAAGACCCACCTTCTGTACGCCATCGCCCATGCCATTCACGCCCAGAATCCGAACTATCGGATCGTCTATATCAAGGGGGACGCCTTTACCAACGAGCTCATTGCCGCCATCCGGGAGGGCAAAAATCAGGAGTTTCGGGATAAGTACCGGCAGGCCGACGTATTTTTGATGGACGACGTGCAGTTCATCGCCGGCCGGGAATCCTCCCAGGAAGAAATGTTCCACACCTTCAACTCCCTCTATGAGGAAGGCAAGCAGATCGTCTTTACCGCCGACCGGCCTCCCAAGGAGATGCTTCGGTTAGACGACCGGCTCAAGACCCGGTTTGAATGGGGTCTTCCCGTGGACATCCAGCCCCCGGATTATGAGACAAGAGTGGCCATCATCAAAAATAAGGCCATTGCCCGGGGCATCGTTCTTCCCGACCCTGTTCTTCGGTATGTGGCCGAGAACATCACAGCCAACGTGCGGCAGATCGAGGGCACAGTAAACAAGATCCTGGCTTTCCAGGACCTGATGGGACAGCAGGTGGACGTGGACACCGTGACCCGGGCGGTACGGGACATGTTCAAGGATAAGGCTGATTTTCTTCCCACTCCTGATGTGATCATTGAAGAAGTCGCCAAGTTCTATCATATTCCTTCCCACGAGATCAAAGGGAAATCCCGGACCAAGGATATTGTACTGGCCCGGCAGGTGGCTATGTATGAGATCCGGCGAATGACCACTCTTTCCCTTCAGGAGATCGGCGAGGCCTTTTCCCGGGACCATACCACGGTCATGCACTCTATTGAGCGTATCGAAAACATGGATAAGAAATCCCCTGAGATGGCTGAGATCCTGAAGGACATTAACGCCAATATCAACGCGAGATATGAATAGAAGCGCGGAGAAGCCGAGTGCGAGTGACGATGGACCGAAGCGAGGGGCAAATAGGTAAGGCGGCCATGCCGCCGCGATTTTCCCCGAGTCGGAGGGAAGCGGAACGAGCGACACGAGGCTTCAGAGTGTGACATAGCTCTCCACATTTCCACCCTTTTTCGTGCAAATGTGCAAACCCTTCTGTGAATAACTCTCCCTTCCAGATTTTTCCTGTGGATAGCTCCTTTTTTTCCACATTTCCCTGTGAACGGGCTTGTCCTTCTTTCTCAGCGGCTCTCGACCCTTTTCCACTTTCCCACTCCGCCTACGACTGCTTCTTTTCTTTTTATTCCTCTCCTTTTCCTTTGGAGAAAAAACCGAATGGAGGAACCCTTATGAAATTTTCCTGCGAAAAATCCCTTCTTCTCCCCGCCATTAATACGGCCTCCCGGGCTACCACACCAAAAAGCTCCATTCCGGCGCTGGAAGGCGTGCTGGTAGAGGCTGACACGGAGGTGCGTATCACCGGCTACAACCTGGAAACCGGCATCCGCACGGTAGTTCCTGCCGAGGTTCAGGAGGAAGGATCTTTAGTCCTTTCCGCTAAGAAAATTGGAGACATTGTAAAAAACCTTCCCGACGATATGGTCAATATCACTGCCGACGGCCTCAGCGTTCACATTCAATGCGGAGACGTTCACTACAACATCCAGGGCATCGACCCGGAGGAATTTCCTGAACTGCCGACCGTGGAGCCCCAAAACGCCCTGATTTTGACCCAGGCGACCCTGGGGGATATGATCAACCGCACTCTTTTTGCCGTATCCAACAATGACGGCCGCCCCATCCTGACCGGGTCTCTCTTTGAGGTGGTAGGAAATGTACTCACTGTAGTCAGCGTAGACGGACAGCGTTTGGCTCTCCGCCGGGAAAAGCTGGAGGAGGCTCCCGGCAAAGACTTTTCCTTTGTGGTCCCCGGCGCCGCCCTCAGCGAGGTGCGGGGCATCTGTTCAGACAGTGAGGAGACCGTCACGGTTACCACCGGTTCCCGGCACATTTTGTTCCAGGTTGGCTCTACCCTTATGGTGACCCGAAGGCTGGAGGGGGAGTTCCTCAACTACCGGCAGTCCATTTCCTGGAAAAGCAATATTTCCTTTACCGCCGCGGTGCGGTCGGTGATCACTTCCATCAACCGGGTCGCCCTGATCCTGCAGGAAAACACAAAGAATCCCCTTCGGTGTATTGTAGGAGAAAACATTCTGTATCTTTCCTCAGTAACGCCCACAGGGGACGCCTCCGACCAGTGCCCCATCACGGGGAAGGGAGAGGACCTGCACATCGGCTTTAACCACAGGTTCATGCTGGACGCTCTGAAGGCGGTTCCCACAGAAACGGCCAGATTCCTTATGGGTACCCCCTCTACCCCCTGCATCATTGTGCCCGAGGACCAGGCTGAGGGGGAGGAAGATTATCTTTTCATGGTACTTCCCGTCAGAATGAGCGCTTCCTGGGATAAGAGATAAGAGGGATTTTTATGCAGGAGCAAACCATAGAGATTAAAACGGAATATATCAAGCTCCAGGACCTCTTGAAATTCGCTGGGGTGATGGACACCGGCGGCATGGCTAAGGAGGTCATTCAGGCCGGGGAGGTCAAGGTAAACGGAGAAGTCTGTACCATGCGGGGCAAAAAAATGCGTCCCGGAGACGTGGCTGAGCTTGACGGCGTCAGGCTGGTGGTGACATGACCCTCACCGCGCTGGAACTGGACTTTTTCCGTAACTACCTTCATGCCCGGGCGGAATTCTCCCCAGGGGTCAATGTGATCTGGGGGGAGAACGCCCAGGGCAAGACCAACCTGCTGGAGGCCATCACCTACTTATCCTCCGCCCGGACCCACCGGGCCCGGTACGACAAGGAGCTTATTCAGTTTGGAGTGGACCACGCCTTTTTGAAGGGAGAGGTGGCCTCCCGGGAGCGAAGGTTTACCCTGGAGGCCAGGCTCCACTGGGGCGCCCGCCGGGAACTTTTTTCCAATGGAATGAAGCTGAAAACCGCCGGAGAGTTGGGGGAGTACTTTAATACAGTATTGTTCTGTCCCGAGGACCTCAGTCTCATTCGGGCGGGGGCGGCGGAGCGGCGGTGTTTTTTGGACGACGCCATCTGTCAGCTCCGGCCCAAGTACGCCGCGGCCCTGTCTGAGTACCGCAAGCTCTACGAATCCAAAACCCGGATCCTTCGGGACTGGGAGGAAAAGCCTTCCCTGCTGGATACGCTGGACGACTTCAACCTGCGCATGGCCCAGGTGGGGGCCATTTTGATCCACTACCGGGGCCACTTTGTCAAGCGGCTGGTGGACCTGACGCCTCCCATCCAGGCCGACTTTTCCGGCGGCCGGGAGTCTCTGGGTCTGCGGTATGAGACGGTATCTACGGTTTCCGACCCGGAGGCGCCTCCCAAGGCCATTTTTGAGGAACTCCTCCGCCACCAGCAGGCTCACCGGGAGGCGGAGCTTTCCTCCCGGCAGTGCCTTTCCGGGCCCCACAAAGATGACCTGACCGTGGAGATCAACGGAAAATCCGCCCGGCAGTTCGCCTCCCAGGGCCAGACCCGGACGGCGGCACTGTCCCTTAAGCTGGCCTGCCGGGAGTTGTTCCGGGAGGACACAGGGGAGTGGCCGGTGCTGCTGCTGGACGATGTGCTCTCCGAGCTGGACGCCCAGCGCCAGGCCTTTGTGCTGGAGCGCATCACCGGGGGCCAGGTGTTCATCTCCTGCTGCGAGGAGGACAAGGGCATCCACAAGAGCGGCAAACGCTTCCGGGTCAAGAACGGCGCGCTGGGGTAAGGAGGGCTGTATGTACCTTCATATTGGACAATCTGTGCTGGTGCCCTTTGAGAGCGTGCTGGGGGTGTTTGACCTGGACAACTCCTCCTGGTCCCACCGCACCCGGTCCTTTTTGGAGAAGGCGGAGAAAGAAGGACGGGTGGTAAACGCCGCCAGCGACCTGCCCCGGTCCTTTGTGCTCTGCCGGGAGGGGGAAAGGTCCACAGTCTATCTCTCCCAGCTCTCCACGGCTACTCTGAAGGGGCGCCTGGAGGGCAACGGGTTGGAGTGAGGGGGAAAAGAAATGTGGGAGATTTATTTGGTTGCAATTTCTTTGACCCTCATAGGAGCGTTTTTGGAGTATGCCGCCTGTAAGGTGAAGCTGTTGGGGGTTTTGCTCCCTGGGGCCTTGACGGTGGGGATCATCCTTTTTATTGCCGCCGACCAACGGCACGCAGCAGAGCTGTTGGCGATGGGAACCTTGCCGGAGGCACTGGCTCTTTTTATGGGGCTGCTCATTATGGTGCCGCTGCTGGTGGGAATGATTTTTGGATGGATATTTTATTATGTGAGAAAGAACAAGTCCCAATGATTGACGAAAAGCAATAAAAACCCGGCGGAACAAGGGAAAACCCCTTGGGAAAGAGGCTTTCCCGTGTTCCGTCAAGTGAAAAAATCGGAGGTTACCATGGACGAAGAACTGATGAAAGAGGAACTGAAAAAAGAGCAGGAGTGGGAGGACAGCGTCACCCAGACCGAGCACGAGTACGGTGGCAGCGAGATCCAGGTGCTGGAGGGCCTTGAGGCCGTCCGCAAACGCCCGGGCATGTACATCGGCTCCACCTCCTCCTCAGGCCTGCACCACCTGGTCTACGAGATCGTGGACAACGCCATTGATGAGGCCCTGGCGGGTTACTGTAAGCACATCACGGTGGACATTCTGCCCGGCAACGTCATCAAGGTCACCGACGATGGCCGGGGCGTCCCCGTGGACATCCAGCCCCAGACCGGACGTCCCGCCCTGGAGGTGGTATACACCGTGCTCCACGCCGGCGGCAAGTTCGGCGGCGGCGGATATAAGGTCTCGGGCGGCCTTCACGGCGTTGGCGGCAGCGTGGTCAACGCCCTCTCCGAATGGATGGAGGTCCGGGTCCACAAGAACGGCAATATCTACGAGGTCAAGTTTTCCCGGGGCAACATGACCCAGGAGATGACCATCATTGGCAAGACCGACAAAACGGGTACCGAGGTGGTCTTTAAGCCCGACTCCGAGATGTTTACCGACACCACCGAGTACGATTACGACATCCTCCACACCCGTATGCGGGAGGAGGCCTTCCTCAACGCCGGGCTCCACATCACCATCACCGACACCAGGGGAGAGGAGCCGGTCTCGGACGCCATGTGCTACGAGGGAGGGATCAAGGAGTTTGTCACCTACCTCAACCGAAACAAGACCCCCCTCCACGACGGAGTCATCTATGTCTCCGGCCAGAAGGACGACGCCATGGCTGAACTGGCCTTCCAGTATAACGACAGCTATAACGAGACCATCCTGTCTTTCGCAAACAATGTCCACACTCCTGAGGGCGGCATGCACGAGGACGGCTTTAAGCGGGCGCTTACCAACGTGCTTAACGCCTACGGCAAGAAGATGAAAATTCTGAAGGACGAGGACAAGGTCTCCGGCGAGGACTGCCGGGAGGGCTTGTGCTGCGTCATTTCCGTGAAGCTCACCGAGGCCCAGTTTGAGGGCCAGACCAAGGCCAAGCTGGGCAACAGCGAGATCAGGACCCTGGTGAACGCCATTGTCACCGACAAGCTCACCACCTTCCTGGAGGAGAACCCCGCCATTGGCCGGGCCATCCTGGACAAGGCCCTCACCGCCAACCGGGCCCGGGAGGCCGCCCGGAAGGCCCGGGAGTCGGTGCGCCGCAAGACCGCCCTGGGAGGCGCCGCCATGCCCGACAAGCTGCGGGACTGCAACATCAGCGACCCAGAGGTCACCGAGATCTACATCGTGGAGGGCGATTCGGCAGGAGGCTCGGCCACCCAGGGCCGGGACTCCCAGTTCCAGGCCATCCTGCCCCTGTGGGGTAAGATGCTCAACGTGGAGAAGGCCCGGGCGGACAAGGTCTACGGCAACGACAAGCTTCAGCCGGTCATTACCGCCCTGGGGGCGGGCATTGGAGAGGAGTTTGACCTTTCCAAGCTCCGTTACCACAAGATCATCATTATGGCCGATGCCGACGTGGACGGCGCTCACATCCGCACCTTACTTTTGACCTTTTTCTTCCGCTTTATGCGGCCTTTGGTGGAGGAGGGCTATGTCTACTCCGCCGTACCCCCCCTCTTTAAGCTGACCCGGGGCAAGACGGTGCGTTTGGCCTTCTCTGAGGAGGAGCGGGACCAGATCTCCGCCGAGCTTCGTGGAGACAATCCCGCGGCAAAAGTGGACATTTCCCGGTTCAAGGGCCTGGGTGAGATGGACCCCCACGAGCTGTGGGAGACCACCATGGACCCGGAGAAGCGGACCCTCCGGCGGATCACCTTGGACGACGCTGTGGCCGCCGACGAGACCTTCACCGTCCTCATGGGCGAGAAGGTGGAGCCGCGAAAAGAATTTATCGAGCGGAACGCCAAGTACGCCGTTAATCTGACCTATTAAGGAGGGAGAAAAAATGAAATTTCTTGGGATTTTTTTCTGCTCCATCGGTGCTATAAAGCTAACCATAGCGCTTGTTATGCGCCATAAAGAAAAAAAGGGAGGCGCATGATCTATGGCACAGAACAAAAGAAACCATGTGGACCCGGAGGAGTTTCGCTACCCGGATCAGATCATCAAGGAATCCCCCCTGGTTCCTGAAATGGAGCAGAGCTACATCGAATACGCCATGTCGGTCATCGTGGGCCGGGCCCTTCCCGACGTGCGGGACGGACTGAAGCCGGTCCACCGGCGTATCCTCTACGCCATGTATGAGGACAACCTGACTCATGATAAGCCCTTTAAGAAGTCGGCCACCTGCGTGGGCGACGTGCTGGGCCGGTACCATCCCCACGGGGACCAGTCGGTTTACGACGCCCTGGTCCGTCTGGCCCAGGACTTCTCCATGCGGTATATGCTGGTGGAGGGCCACGGCAACTTCGGCAGCGTGGACGGCGACCCCCCGGCGGCTTACCGATACACGGAGGCCCGTTTAAGCCGTATTTCCGAGGAGATCCTCCGGGACCTGGAGAAGGAGACCGTAGACTGGGATCCAAACTTTGACGAGTCCCGGAAGGAACCCCGGGTGCTGCCCTGCCGGTTCCCCAACCTGTTGGTGAACGGCTCTTCCGGCATTGCCGTTGGCATGGCCACCAACATCCCCCCCCATAACCTGAAGGAGGTCATCGGCGCCTGTGTCAAGGTGTTGGACGACCCGGAAGCGACCCTCCCGGACCTGATGGAATATGTAAAGGGGCCCGATTTCCCCACCAGCGGCATCATTATGGGCCGCTCCGGCATCCGGGCGGCCTACGCCACCGGCCGGGGCAAGGTGACCATCCGGGCCCGCACCGAGTTTGAGGAATTCGGTAAGGACCGCATGCGGATCATTGTTACCGAGATCCCCTACCAGGTGAACAAGCGGATGCTCATCAAAAACATGGCCGACCAGGTGGAGGACAAGCGGCTGGAGGGCATTTCGGATATCCGGGACGAGACCGACCGCAACGGCATGCGTATCGTCATTGAGCTTAAGCGGGACGCCAATCCTCAGGTGGTCCTGAACCGGCTCTTTGCCCAGACTCAGCTCCAGAGCTCCTTTGCCATCAATATGCTGGCCCTGGTGGATAACCAGTCCCAGCCCAGGATCTTGTCCCTCCGGCACATCATTGACGAGTATCTGAAGTTTCAGGAGGAGATCATTGTCCGGCGGACCCAGTATGACCTGCGTAAGGCCCAGGAGCGGGCCCACCTGCTGGAGGGCCTGCTCATCGCCCAGGACAACATTGACGAGGTCATCAAGATCATCCGCTCCTCCTACGACAACGCCAAGCAGAACCTGATGGACCGCTTTGACCTGGACGACGTTCAGGCCCAGGCTATCTGCGACATGCGGCTCATTGCCCTCCAGGGTCTCAACCGGGAGAAGCTGGAGGCCGAGTACAAGGAGCTGGAGGAGAAGATCGCCTACTACAACCAGATCCTCTCCGACGACGCTTTGGTGCGCGCCATCCTGAAGGAGGAGCTGCTGGCCATCTCCGAGAAGTTCGGAGACGACCGCAAGACCGAGATCCAGGACGTGGAGGACGAGATCGACATTGAGGACCTCATTGAGGAGGAGCAGTGCGTCTTTACCCTCACCCAAGCGGGCTACATCAAGCGCACCCCGGTGAGCGAGTATGCCGCCCAGTCCAAGGGAGGCATGGGCAAGAAGGGGATCACCACTCGGGAGGAGGACTATGTGGTGGATGTGTTCACCGCCTCCACCCACGATTACATCCTCTTCTTCACCGACACGGGCAAGGTCTACCGTAAGAAGGGGTATCAGATCCCTGAGAGCGGCAAGGCAGCCAAGGGCACCAACATCATCAACATCCTCCAGGTGGAGCAGGGGGAACGGGTCCAGGCCATGCTCCACTTCCGGGAGACCGAGGACGCCGAGAAGTTCCTCTTTATGGTGACCCGCCAGGGCACCGTGAAACGGCTCCCGGTGGAGACCCTGAAAAACCTGCGGAACAATGGTATCCGGGCTCTTACCCTGGAGGAGGGAGACCAGCTGGTGGCCGTTCGGGAGACTGACGGCGCCAAGCGTATCCTCATTGCCACCCACGACGGCATGGCGGTCTGCTTTGACGAGACCGAGGTGCGGCCCACCGGCCGGACCTCCATGGGCGTCCGAGGCATCCGCCTGCGGGGTGGAGACTATGTGGTGGGGGCCGCCCGGGCCACCGAGGGCAAGACCGTCCTCTCCATCACGGAAAAGGGCTACGGAAAGCGCACCGACGTCAGCGAGTACCGGGTCACCGGCCGGGGCGGCGTGGGCGTGAAGAACTACATGGTCACCGATAAGACCGGCCCTGTGGTGGGCATCAAGGTGGTGGATGGCAGCGAGGATCTGCTGCTGGTCACCCAGGCGGGCATTCTCATCCGCACCCCGGTGGAGGCCATCCGCATGGCAGGCCGGGCCACCCAGGGAGTTATTGTCATGCGCTTCAAGGAGGAGGGAGACCAGGTCATTGCCCTGGCCCTGACCGACCATGAGGAGCCCCAGACAGAGGGAGAATCTTTCCCCGAGGAGAGCGCCCCTGCTGAGGAATAATTCGCGGGGGCCGGCCATCTGCCGGCCCCTGTCCGTTTTCTGTTGCTGTCAGAGACCTTCCGCCATCTGAAAGGAGGCGCCGCCATGAAAAAACACATCCGCTATCGCCCCAGTAAGGCAAGCGCCGGCATGAGCGTTGCCGTGGGGATCATATTTATCATCATCGGCTTTACTCTGGTGCTTCCCGCCACCTTTGGCTCTGGTTTTCTGCCTGTGGGCCTGTTCGGACTTGCCTGGACGGGGATCGCGGTGGCCATTACGGTGGTGAACGGTCTTTACCTCTTTGGCAAGCGGGATAACACCAGCTTTTTTGGCAGTTATGTGATCACAGACGAGGAAACGGAGGAGGAGTCCGAACAGGAGCGGCTGAAAAAGCTCCAGAGCCTGTATGACCAGCGGCTTATCACCGCTGAGGAGTATGAGGAGAAGCGGAAAGAGATCCTGAAGGAGCTGTAAGGAGGGACGGTAGATATGAGGACATCATTTGGTGTGATACAGTTTGTGATCATTGCCGTGATTCTGATTGTGGCCTTTTCTGCCCAGATGAAAACGGCAAAGCTCAAGTCCAAAGCCCACACCCAACGGATCCAAAAGAGGAACGAGGCCCGGACCAAGGCCCGGGGTGGTACCCACCTGGGTCACGACCACATCAAGTCCACCGAGCTCAGCGACAATCGGAAGCTGGAGCAGCTCAAGGCCTTGAAAGAGGCCGGACTCCTTACTCAGGAGGAGTTCAACACGGCGTGGGAAAAGGTGATGAAGAAATCCGCCGCGGGGCTGTAGGGGAGGAAGCGCCATGAACACCATGAGACCAGGCAGCTTCGGCGTGACCGAAGGAAATAGGAGAACCCAATGAAAACAGTTACCATCTACACCGACGGGGCCTGCTCAGGGAATCCAGGGCCGGGAGGCTGGGGAGCCATCCTCCAATACGGTAAGTTTCAAAAGGAGCTCTCGGGTGGGGAGGAACAGACCACCAACAACCGTATGGAGCTCACCGGGGTGATTTCCGCGCTGAAAGCGCTGAAGGAGCCCTGTGTGGTGGAGCTGTGGTCGGATTCCAAATATGTGATCGACGCCCTGGAGAAGGGCTGGGCCAGGAGCTGGAAGGCCAAGGGGTGGGTCAAGTCGGACAAGAAGCCTGCCCTCAACCCCGATTTGTGGGAGGAGTTGCTGAAGCTGTGCGATTACCACACGGTCATCCTCCACTGGGTCAAGGGCCATGCGGATAACAAGTTCAACAACCGCTGCGACGAGCTGGCGGTGATGGAGAGTAGGAAGTTTAAAGAGACCATGGAGTAAACACTGAGAAAGAAAAGAAAGGTCGGTTATGATAGCCCCTCAACGAGAAAAATCCCGCCTGTCTTTATGACAGGCGGGATTTTACATGTTTCAGGGCTTTTCCAGGAAGAAGCACGCCTCATTCCCCTTGCGGAAAGAGCGGAGGATCAGACGTTCTGTCCCCAATGCTTTCATGGGTTCAGTCCTCGTTGGGATTAAAATAGTAGGGCTTCATGAGGCTGCGCTGCTCAGTGGAGTCCTTCTGGGCCCCCGAGTGGGGAGCCTCCACCGGGCCCCGACGGGGCCGGTCGGGGCGGCGCTTGTCCTGCCGGGACTGTTTGGGAGCGGGAGATCCCTGCTTGGGAAGAGGCTTGGAGGAGGAAGCGGTCCGATCCTTCCGGGGAAGGGAATTCCGCTCCTGGCCGCCCTTTTGAGAGGCCTTGTCCCGCCGAGGCTTCTCCTGCCGGGGTGCAGCGGGAGGGTGGACCCGGGGAGAGAGCTGTGTCTGGCTTGCATTGACCGCCGCATGGCCGGGTCGCTTTCCTTCCGACTCGGACTGGTCTCCGGGCCGCAGACGACCCTTCGCTCGTCCTCGCTCCAGTCCAAGCTCCCCTATGCGGCTATGCTCGCCTTTCGGGGCCAGGAACCGGGCGGTGGCATCCATGATCTCCTCCCCGGCCAGGGGGTCCTGGCCGTACTGCCGGGCCTGAATGGCACGCTCTTCGGCCAGCCAGGCCTCGAAAGCGGAGTCCCGGGAAGCGGACTGAGACTTGGATTTGGGCTGGCGGGATGTCTCGCCCCACTTCACAGAGGTTTTTGGGGCGGGGCCTTGGGACTTGGGGGACATAGCTGAGAGAGCCTGGTCCAGGGTTTTGCTGGCCCGGTAACCCGCCAGCTTCTTGATGGAGGCGGAAGGTTGGGGGTTCTTTCGATGGGACCCCTCATCCGATGCCGGTGAGACCGGCGCCACCTTCCCCCCATGGGGAGGAAGGCTTTGGGGGGAGGTCCGTTTTACTTCCTCCCGGGCCTTTTTCCTCTCTCTTGCTGCCTGTCTGGCCTCCTGGTCATCAGCGTTAACGATCTTGCCGTGCTTATCCCGTTTAGGAGCTTCAAAGACCTCCATGGGGTAGGGGTGGCCCTCCACCACGGGGATGGGCTTTTTCAGCAGCTTCTCAATGGGGGCCAAGAGCTCCTTTTCCCCAAACTCACAGAAGGAAACGGCGGTACCCCCACGTCCCGCCCGGCCGGTCCGGCCAATGCGGTGGACGTAGGTCTCAGGCACGTCGGGCAGATTGTAGTTGAAGACGTGGCTCAACTCCTCAATGTCCAGACCCCGGGCGGCAATATCGGTAGCCACCAGAACTTTTACCCGTCCCGATTTGAAATCGGCAAGGGCCTGCTGACGGGCGGTCTGGCTCTTGTTGCCGTGGATGGCGGCGGCGTGGATGCCGGCTTTCTCCAGGTCGGCGGCCACCTTGTTGGCTCCGTGCTTGGTGCGGGTGAATACCAGGGCGTTTTTCACGTCAGGATGCTTTACCAGCATGGAAAGGAGCTTGCCCTTGTTGGTTCGGTCCACGTAGAAGAGCCGTTGGTCGATGACCTCTACCGGGGAGGACACCGGGTTTACCGCCACCTTTACCGGGTCCACCAGCAGAGCGTCCACCAGATGCTGGACCTCAGGGGGCATGGTGGCCGAGAAAAAGAGGGTCTGCTTCCGCTGGGGGATCCAGGTGAGGATCTTTTTGACGTCGTGGATAAAGCCCATGTCCAGCATGCGGTCAGCTTCATCCAACACAAAGATCTCCAGCTTTTCCACATGGATATATCCCTGGTTGTGGAGATCCTCCAGCCGGCCCGGAGTGGCGACCAAAATATCCACGCCGGCTTTTAATTTATCCACTTGAGGCTGCTGTCCCACGCCGCCAAAGATGACGGCGGAGCGCAGGGGCAGATTTTTTCCATAGGCCTCAAAACTCTCCTGGATCTGGAGGGCCAGTTCCCGGGTGGGGGTGAGGATAAGGGCCCGGATGGGCCGCACTCCCCGCAAGGGCTCAGCCTTGCGGGCACTGAGCTGTTGAAGAATGGGAGTGGCGAAGGCGCAGGTCTTGCCTGTGCCGGTCTGGGCGCAGCCCAGCACGTCCCGGCCTGTGAGGGCGGGGGGGATGGCCTTCTCCTGAATGGGAGAGGGCTTTTCATAGTTCAGGTCCTTGAGGGCGGAGAGAATGGAAGGGCAAAGTCCCAGGTCTTGAAAGGTCATAGCTGTCGTTCCTTTTTTCAAATGTCCCGGCCACGGCAAATTACGGGCCTGCCTTCTTTGGCAGGTCCGGGTGGGGGAAAGCGGAACTTATAGCGGCGCGGAGCGCCGGGCCTCTCCTTCCGCTGGAGAGGGCCATACACGGCAAAGGCCGTGAAACTATCTATGGTAACGGTATTATACCAGTTTTTGCCGCGGATTACAAGCCCCAGGCGGGAAAGGGCACAAACAGACAAAACCTTTTCTTTTTTTGCCTTGGAGAGACGTATTTTGGAAAAGGAACGGAGGCTGTCTAAAAGACAGCCTCCGTTCTTGGGTTATCGATGTTTGCCCAGCTCCTTCAATGCGGAAAGGACCAGGCGCAAAGTATCCTCAGCCCGGGGCTGGTCTCCGGCGATGGTAGCATCGGCGTATTTCTCATAGAAGGGGGAGCGGTAGGCGCAGAGGTCCCCGAGGGTCTGGCCGGGCTCCAAAGTGACCCCCCGGGTGGCCAGGTTGCCCAGCCGTTTGGTAAGGGCCTCCACCGAGGGCTTCAGGTAGACCACCGGGCCCAGGGCCTTGAGGTGAAGGGCCCCCTTCTCCCGAAGGACCGCCGAGCCCCCGGGGGCCAGGATGGTGTTCTCGCAGGAAATACCTGAAATGACCTCCGCCTCGGCGTCCAGAAAGGCCTCGGTGCCCAGGTCGTCCAGAACCTTTTGGAGGTTGGGCGCTTTATACCTGCTGACAATGAGAGGGTCCACATCCAGAAAGGCATACCCAAGCTGTTTAGACAGGAGCCTGCCCACCGTGGATTTGCCCGAGCCGGGCATACCGATGAGGGTGATATTCATGGCTGGTCTCTCCTCAGTAAATGGCGTCCAGGTGCCGGATGAGGGCCCCGATAGCCCCCTTCTTACAGTGGGGCAGGACCACCACCCCGGGCGTCTCCTTCACCGCCGGGATGGCATTTTTGGGGGCAAAGGGGATGGCGGAAATCTTGAGCATGGAGATGTCGTTCTCGTTGTCCCCCACGCAGTAAATACCGCTTCGGCGAATGCCCAGAGCCTCGGCCACCTTCAGAACAGCGGAACCCTTGGTGCAGCCCTTGGCGTTGAGCTCCAGCATGTGGTCGTCGGAGAAGATCACTTCATAACGGTCTCCCCACCGCTTGAGGATCTCGGCCTGGAAGGTGAGGAGGGTCTTGTGGTTATGCTCCATAATGGCCTTATCCCAGGGAAGGGGGATCTCCGCAATGGGGCAGATGTGGCCCCTGGCCCCGGTATACTCCATGTGACGGCGCACATAGAAGTTGGGGTTCCAGGCATAGAGGTCGTTCTCCCCGGAGTAGACCTCCAGGGCCATTCGGGGGAAGACGCGGGAGAGCTCAACCATATCCTCCCGGGTAGTGGGAGGGAGGGGAGACTGGGCCAGGATCTCCTCACGGTCAAAATCGTAGACCAGCGCCCCATTGGCCAGCAGCACCGGGGCGTTGAAGGGGATGCGGGAGCGAACGATGCGGAAGGTGCAGTGGGTCCGGCCGGTGGCCACGGTGAAGCGGCCCCCCTGGGCCTCAAAATAGGCCAGCATATCCAGGTTGTCCTGGGGAATGTTGTTGCCCACGGCAAAGGTGCCGTCGTAGTCGGACACCAGCAGCACTCCGTCAAATTTTCCCACAGCCATCATTCCTTACATTGCTTATTTCAGGTCGGCGCCCTCCAGCCAGCGGCGAATGGGCGTTACCTTGCTCAGCGCAAAAGCACCCACAACAGAAATCACGGTACTGGGAAGCATATAGAACAGATTATAGAGCGCGGAGTAGAAAAACGGGGAGGTCATGGTCATCCCTAAAAATTCCTCCGGCATCCACTCGGCGTACACGGTGATGCCGCTGAGATAATGGATCACAAACCGGGCGGCGCAGCCGATGAGAGCGGCCAGCCAGGCCGGGTCGGCCTTCCGCTTCAATACCCCGGCAAAGCCTACGAAGGCGTAAGCCACCGAGTAGTCGAAGATAATAGAGATCCAGCTGATGACAAAGCCCTCACCCAGAAAATACTTGAGGGTACCGAACACAAGGCCAGCGGTCACGCCCCAGCCCCATCCCCAGCGAATGGCGAAAAGGATCAGGGGGATCATGGTGGCGTTGATAGAGCCGCCGCTGGGCCCCACATCCAGCTTGACGTAGCTCAGGACCACCGACATGGCCACACAGAGCGCCGCCTCACAGAGCAACCGTACTTTTTCGTTTCGCATCTTTTTTGCCTCTCTTTACAATAAAGTACCGCAGGCGCAAACCGGAATGGCGCGTCGCGGTACGAAAAGAGACAAAAGTCACTCGATCGCTCCCTACGCCGGCATTACCCGGATCAGGTGTAGGCCCAATGGGCCAAGGGACCGGGGGCGGCATTACGCCCCGCATCACAGCCGGACTTGCGTCCAGCGCCCCTGCTATTCTGTTTTGTCCTCACGGTCTGGCCTTATTGTAAACGAAGGGGAGTGGATTGTCAAGATTCTTCATGGGGAGACAGGGCATAAAAATACTCCCGGGTTTGGTGCCCCGGGAGCATTTTGCGGATCAAAGGGCCATGGCCCGGTCCAAAAGGATGTCCTGGAAGATCTCCTTCGAGGTCCAGGGGATGTATTCGTCCACGCTCAGCCCCTTCTCGCTGGTGCCCCGGCCCTCGTAGGCGGCAGGGGTCATGCGGATGGGGTAAGAGAGGGTCATTTTGTCGTGAAGGGCTACGGTGATGGGATCAAAATAATCCAAAGTGCCCATGGTGGGCCGGCCGATCACGGTCACCTTGCCGCCGCAGCGTTTACACAGGGCCACAAATTGCTCTCCCTCGTCCTCGCAGAAGGTGTCGGTGAGGACCACCACCTTCTCCGGGGCCGCTGGGGCGGGGAAAACCGTTCCCTCCACTGCTTCGGGGGGCAGGAACACCAGCCCCTTGCCGAAGTTGTCCCGGTAGAGGGAAATTTCCTGGTCAACGAGGGCGATCTCCTCCGGGTCGGTACAGGTGGCGCGGAAGGCGGAGAGAACGTCGTACCGCCGGTTGCAGTTGTTCTCCGTGAAAAGGCACCAGCAGCCCTCGTCCCCCCGAAGCTCCTCTATGGTTCGCTCTCGGACCACCAGGTAGGGGAGCAGGCCGTCCAAGGCGTTCTCGTCCCCGCCCACATTCCGGCGGAGGTCCAGAATCAGCTTGCGGCTTTTGGCAATGTCTCCGCCGTGCTTGGTCAGGAGGGTGTCCATAGCCTCCCGATCCATCCGCTCCAGCCTCAGGTAGGCGGCATTTCCCGCCAGCATCCGAAATTCAATGGGGTAGTCCTCCTCAAAGGGCGGACAGGGGGGCGTTTCCACCCGTTCCCGGCTCCCATCGGCGTGCTCCACCGTGAGGGACCGGGCCATGCGCAAATAGCCCCCCCACAGCTCCCGCTCGGGGAGGCCGCTGTAAAAGGCGGCCCGGCGCATATAGTCCCGGACCCGTTCAGGGCTCATGCTCTGGACCTCCAGAATTTTGTCCCCGGGGACAAGCCCGGTCTCCGGCTTTGCGGAAGTGACGTAAAGACAGTCTCTGGCCGCCCGGACCCGATAAGGAAGCCCCAGGTTCCGATAGTCGATCCAATCCTCACAGTGGAACCGCAAATGCCGGTCGTGCATATCCCCCACCATCTGGTGAAGGCTCCGAGCCAGCATCTCGATGGTCAGGGTGCCGTAGCGGTAGTTGGAGAACACATAGGTCCGGCTCTCGTTGGGCATGTAGTATTTCCGCTTGTGCTCAAAGCCCACATAGTCGTAGTGGATGGTTTTGACCATAGCGTCATAGAGGGCGTCCAGGTCAATGGGATTTTCCTTCATCTCGGCGTAAATGGCCTCCTTGGCCAGCCGTTCCCGCTCCACACGGTCAATGAGTTCCATGGTGTGTCCTCCTTTGGGTAGAAAAGGGGCTCCGCTCCCATGAGCGGAGCCCCTTCGATTTTCTCATATCCCCGAAAAATTGTCAATCCCAGGGGAAACGTGACTTCTTACTGCTCGGCTACGATCTGGCCGGCCGCGAAGCCGTTGGTGCAGGCCATGCCGATGGAGTTGCCGGCCGAGGGGCAGCTGTAGCCCAGGCCGTACCGGCCGCCCATGGCGTTACCTACGGCGTAAAGGCCCTTGATGGGGTGGAAGGAAACGCTCTTACGCTTGCCACCGCCAGGGCCGCCGGGACCGCCGGGACCGCCCGCGGCGGCCTCTACCTCAACGACCTCCATGCCCATGACCTGATACTCCTCGTTGGTGATAAGGCCGGACATGGTGACCATGGCGGGGGTGGGAGCCGAAGCGCCCACAGAGCCCACACTGGCGTAGAAGGGGGCCTTCTCAATGGGGATCATAGCGATCTTGCCCTTGCCGTAGTCAGTGTCTGCGCCGGCATGGCACAGCTCGTTGTAGTGGGCGATGCTCTCCAGGGCCACCTTCTTGGTGGCCTCGTCGTAGCCGCAGAGGGTCAGCAGCTCCTCCAGGGAGTTGGCCTTGTACATCTTGGTGTAGCCACGCTCCATAATGGTGCCGGTCTTGATGGTGATCTGCCCGTTCTCATCGGGCTCGCTCTCCATGCCTGCGGCCATGTCGGCCCAGAACTGGGGACGGCCGAAGTCAGGGCCGCCGTGCTCCATGCCGGAGCCGGTGGCGCTGAGGGCCCAGTTGGCATCCACCAGCATGACGGCAATGCCGGACTCCTGAAGGTAGGTGGCCCGGTTGGCCGAGGACATGTTGCCCTCGTTGCAGTACCGCTTGCCCTTGGCGTTGAGCCACAGGCAGCTGTTAGCGCCCCAGGGGCTGGACACGCCGCCGCCCAGGAGCATGGTGCCCCGGGGAGCGGGATCGATATAGCCGCCGGCCCAGCAGCCCAGCTTGATGGCAGAGCCGTCACGGCCGCCCATGAAGGAGAAGAAACTGTCCTTCTCGCCGCCGCCCCGCTCGTTTTCTTCCATGTACTCGTTCAGGAGGGCCCAGCACATATCCTTGTTGGCCGCGTAACCGCCGCCGGCCAGGATGACGCCCTTGCTGGTGTTGTACTGGATGACCTTGTCGCCCACTTTGGCGATGACGCCGGTGACCTCGCCCTTGTCGTTCTGGACCAGCACCTGGGCGCTGGCGTCAAAGTGAACGGTGGCGCCCATATCCACGGCCTTGGCCACGCAAGCGCTCTGGACGTAGCGGATGGTGGAATTGGCGGCCACGCCCTGGATGGGCTCGTCGTTGTACTTACCGGCGAAGGTCACCGTGGTGGCCCAGGTCTTGGTGCCGGTGACGATGGGGTAGTTGGTCAGGTTCTCGCACTGGTAGACGTCCAGGCCCTGGGCCAGCTTAGCGGGGTCCATCTGGGTCTGGATGAAAAGCTGGCCGTTGGGAGTGTTGTCGTAGACCAGCATGATCTCCTCCAGGGTTTTCACGTTGTTTTCCAGAACGGTACCCTTAATGCCGTCCAGGGAGGCGTAACGCTCCTTGTCGGCCAGGACCTCCTTGGCCACATCCAGCATGTTGTCCACCATGGGGCCGGAATTGTGGACGAAAGAGCGGATGATGGCGGGGTTGCAGCGGCCACCAGCCCGGAGAACGTACTCGTTGACGATCTCGCCCAAGTCGTACTCCTTGATACCGTGCTCCTTGGCCAGCTTAGTGTTATAGGCGCCGATGTCCTCACCGTACCAATCAAAAATGTCAGCCCCCTGCTTCTCCAGCACCACCACGTTCTTAGCCCCTGCCTGCATGGCGGTAAGGACGGCCTGGGTGCCGGCGTGACCCAGGCCCACGATGACCATCTCCACATCCTGGGTCTCGTCGGGGGTGAGGGAAGGGGCTTCGCCCAGCCAGTCGCCGGGGCCGGAGTAGCCCTTCACCCGGGCTTCGCCGCTGTCGGCGTTGGGGTCGGCCACAGGGATCTGAACGCTCTCCCCCTTGGCTTGGGCGATACAGGCAGCCGCCGCCTGCTTTACGGCGTCACTGGTAATGGTGGCGCCGCCTACGGCGTCGATCTCGGCGCTCTGGGCGTCCAGGATGGCCTGCTTCAGCTTGTCGCCGGCGGCCTGGCCAATGCTGTCGGTCTCGCCGGACAGGTCCAGGACCACATCGGTAATGCTGTTGGCGTCGAAGGTCATGGAGACCTCGATCTCGGCCATGCCGGTGGCCTTGGCCTTGTATGTACCGGGAGTGTAGATCCCGTTTGCCTCGGGGGTGGGCTTGCTGCCGTTGTCGCCGCAGGCGCTCAGCACGCCCATGGTAGCAACACCGGCAATGCCGGCGGCCGCGCCCTTGATAAAGTCACGGCGGGATAAATTCTTGCTCATAGTTCATGCATCCTTTCCTAAAAATTTTGGGACAATTTTGAGACCTGAAACTTGACACGATTTTACTCGTATTATATGATAAATCATAAGCAGGCAGGAAGGAAAAAGCAAGACGTGCGGCTGTTACAGGTTTGTGGCTTTTGTAACGCAGGGAGGGAGACATGAACGCGGAAAAGCGGGAAGAGGAACTGATTCGGCACAAAATTGCCTACGCCTATCTGGAGCTTTTGCGGAAGAAGGCCCGGGATGAGATCTCGGTTACCGAGCTCGCAAAGGCGGCAGGGGTCTCCCGTATGGCCTTTTACCGAAAGTTTGGGAGCAAATGGGACGTAGTGGACTTCTACCTGGGGGGCATTATGCACTGGGAGGTGGCCTGGGATGAGCGAAACGGCGGGGACCTGAACATATGGGACCTGGAATATGGTACCCGCTTTTTTAAGGCCATGAAGGAGCACCGGGAGGACATCCTCACCCTGGTGGACCGGGGCTATGCCACCCTGCTCCTGCGGGTCATCAACATGACCAACGAGAACGCCGGGGGCGACATGTCCATCCGTTCTATAGAGAGGTACAACCTTTATTTTCTGGCGGGAGCGGGCTTCAACGCTATGCTTATCTGGCTCCGGGACGGGTGCCGGGAGAGCCCCGAGGAAATGGCCCGGGCCCTCCGGGATTACATGAGCTCGGGGGAAAGGATCCGCCGGGGGCGGTTGGAGTGAAAGGGACCAGGAAAGAACCATACTGTTATAGAGAGCGTTGGCATTCTTTGAGAAAGAAGCAGGTGACGTCGGCATGAGAAAAGCAGGGATCCTGATGCCCATTTCCGCACTGCCCTCCCCTTATGGGATCGGCACGCTGGGGGCGGCGGCCCGGGAGTTCGCGGACTTTTTGGCGGCAGGGGGCCAGCGCTGCTGGCAGCTCCTCCCCGTAGGGCCCACCAGTTACGGGGACTCCCCCTATCAGTCCTTCTCCTCCTTTGCGGGGAACCCTTATTTCATCGACCTGGATACCTTGGCCCAGGAGGGACTGTTGGAGCCCAGGGAATATCGGAATTTGAACTGGGGGGAGGATCCGGCGGCGGTAGACTACGGTCTTCTCTACCAAAACCGCTATAAGGTGCTGCGGAAAGCCTGTAAGCGGCTTTTGGAGCAGGACCGGCCCGATTTCCACCAATTTTGTACCGATCAGGCCTTTTGGTTGGAGGATTATGCCCTCTTCATGGCCCTGAAGGACGCCCATAAGGGGACCTCCTGGCAGGCCTGGCCCGAGGGGCTCCGCCTCCGCCAGCCCGAGGCGCTGGACAAGGCCCGGGAGAAGCATGGGGAAAGGATCGGCTTCTGGAAGGGGGTCCAGTACCTCTTTTTTCACCAGTGGGAGAACTGGAAGACCTATGTGAACGAGCGGGGTATCTCGGTCCTTGGAGACCTGCCCATCTACGTGTCCGGGGACAGCGCCGACGTGTGGGCCAACCAGGACCAATTTCAAATGGACGACCAGGGTCGGCCCACCGAAGTGGCCGGCTGTCCCCCCGATGGCTTCTCGGCCGACGGTCAGCTCTGGGGCAACCCTCTCTTTGATTGGGAGAAAATGGAGGAGGACGGTTACGCCTGGTGGCTTCGGCGGATCCAGTTCCAGTTCCGGCTTTACGACACCCTGCGCATCGACCACTTTCGGGGCTTTGAGTCCTATTACGCCATCCCCTATGGGGAGGACACTGCCCGGAACGGCCGCTGGCGGCCCGGGCCTGGGATCCGCTTTTTCCGAAGGGTGAACGAGGTGTTGGGGGAGAAGGACATCATTGCCGAGGACCTGGGCTTCCTCACCCCCGAGGTCCATGCGCTGCTGCGGGAATCGGGCTATCCAGGGATGAAGATCCTGGAGTTTGCTTTTGACCGCCGGGATGGAGGAAACGATTATCTGCCTCACACCTACCCCACCCACTGTGTGGTCTATACCGGCACCCACGACAACGACACGATTCAGGGGTGGATGGCATCCGCTCCACCCCAGGACGTAGATTTTGCCAAGGCTTACCTCCGCCTTACCGAGGGGGAGGGCTACCACTGGGGCATGATGCGCTCGGCCTGGGCCTCTCCCGCCGACCTGGCGGTGATGCAGTTCCAGGACCTGCTGGGGCTGGGGAGCGAGGCCCGGATGAATACGCCTTCTACTCTGGGGAGCAACTGGAAATGGCGGACCTTGCCAGGTACTTACCACGAGGCGTTGGCCCATAAGCTCTACGAGGATATGCGGGTCTACCAGCGTTTGAATCGAAATTAAGTCGCAAGCAGAAACAGGGAGCGGGGGAAAGCCCGCTCCCTGTTTTCGCCGTAAAGCAAAGGGAACTAATTTCTCATATATGAGTTGGCGGCAGGACTCTTTTTTTGCCATAATAGGTCGAGACAGGGAACCTTCTGGCGGAAGAAGGCGAATTTTTTGCTTTTGCCGGGGGGACAAGCAATTCTCCGGCCTTGGCCGGAAGGGGAGGAGGAGCGTGGATGCGGGAGGTACAGGAGCTTTTGCGCCGGCTGGGGCTCACTGAACGGTACGTGGGCTTTTTTTACACGGCATGCGCGGTGGAGCTGTGTATGGACCAGCCTGAGCGGCTGATGTTTGTGACCAAATGGATCTACCCGGATGTGGCCAAACGGTACCAGACAAACTGGACGGCGGTGGAGCGAAGCATCCGCACGGTGCGGGGTATGCTTTGGAAAAACAACAGGCAGGGGCTGGAATTTTTGGTGGGACGGCCTCTGACGGAGAAGCCGGGCGCCGCGCAGTTTCTGGCTATGCTGGCCGAAGGAACAGCCCGGCGCGCCTCAGAATAAAAGAGCCGGACATTACGCCTCCTCTCTGGGCGGCGCAATGTCCGGCTCTTTTATTTTCCTTTGAGGATGGGCCGCCAGTCTTTTGCCAGTCCTCTGTTCGGCGCCGCAGGGAAGGAGTCCTGTGGTGGTTGGAGGAACAGTAATGGACATATTTTAATTAAAATTTTAATATATAATTATATCTATAATATAATTATATATCAAATTAAAATTTTAATGACATTTGAAAAATGATGTGCTATAATAGAAAAACATCAATAGGGGGAGGTGATGGATAATGCGGCGAAGTGATCCAATGGATCACCTGGTCTCTATTAGTGCGTTGAATCAGGGACAAGCATCTAAAGTGCTGAACAGAGTTACCGATGAGCATGAAATAATTATATTAAAAAACAATCAAGCGAAAGCCGTTATTATCTCTCCCGATCAATTTAGAAGCTACGCCGAACTGGCGGAAATATGCAGTGTCATTGTGGAGGAGAAGCTAATTTCTGAAGATCAAGAGCAAAAAATTCGTGCCCTCTTGAAGAAGACGAAGCTTTACACGGAAGAGTAAAGGGATGTTTATGGGACATGGGTTTGCTTTATACTTGGTATGAGAGGAGGCCAAAACTGTGGCAGAGTTTTTTGATTTTAGCCAGTGGCAAAAGCCGGAAGAACTATCTGCGGGAAGTGGAGCCAGTGAAAAGATATGGCTTCGTTCGCCAGATGGGGAAAGAACAGGCCTCTTTAAATTTCCCAAAACCCGAAATTATCCGGGGAAGCCGGAGACAACGTCCACAGAGCATGTATCAGAGTGGCTGGCCTCACAATTGGGAAAGATTTTGGGTGTTCCTTGCGCCGAGGTCGAACTGGGAAGCTATTATGGCCGAAAGGGCAGTTTAAGTGTCCTAATTACTGACAATAAGAAGGAACATTTGGAGCTGAATGAAGGCGTTGCGTTTATCAAGGAATTGTATCCACAATACGACGCAAAAGAAATGGTCGACAAGGCCTCCAAAACCTATTACTGTTTAGACCAAATCCTGGAGGCAACAAAGGAATATCTTCCCATACAATTTTGGATCGAAGTCCTCCTGTTCGACTTTTTGATTGGCAACACAGACCGTCATCAAAGCAACTGGGCGCTGTTAAAGGACGAAGCCGGACAGTATCGTCAATGCCCGCTTTATGATAATGGGTCATCGCTGTGCAGCTACATTGAAGAGGATCAACTGGAGCGGCTGTTTTCTAAAGATAGCGGCCCTATGAGGCGCTTAACGGATACTGGGTCGCGGTCCAAAATACGGATAGATGGGGCGGTCAAAAAAGCTCCCACGCACAAAGAAGTTATCCGTCATATTCTGGATCAGTATCCACGCAGCGCGGTGCCTACAGCCCGTAATTTTTTAGAGCGGCTTACCCAAGAGAAAATAGAAAGTCTTTTGAACGAATTGCCGAATGATATTTTTTCAGGGGGCCGCAAAACGCTCGCTTTATATTATTTAGGTGAGAAGAAACGCATTTTATCTCAGCTGCTAAAGGAAGGAATAACCAATTATGGCTAAGAAAAATGGATTGGATTATATTTATGTTGTGTGGCAGGATCCTAAAAGCCGCAGCAAATTTGTAATTGGTACTCTTACCCGCAATGGGCATTATGAATTTACCTATGGGGAGGAGTTGGAACAGGCCAAGAAGTGCGGCTTTATGCCGATGGTGGCATTTCCCTCATTTGAAGCAAGGTATGTAGAGGATACAGTATTCCCAACATTTTCTTGCCGGCTTCCCGATGTAAAAAGAAAAGACATTCAGCGCATTTTGGCCGATTGCGGATTAACGGAATATGATGAATTTGAGCTTTTGAAAAAGAGTGGAGCAAAACTTCCTACTGACACATTAGAGTTTATTGACCCGATTTTTGACGACCAGGAGGTTGTGGACCGCACATTCCATGTTGCGGGGATGCGATATTACATGGATTGCGGGGGAGAAAATTGCGGTGCTGTTTCGCAGTTGCCTTCTGGAACTACTTTGATCCTTCGACGTGAACCAGATAACCAGCACGACCCTCATGCGGTTCAAGTCATGACCAGGGAGGGGGTAATGCTTGGATACTTACCCAGATATTATAGTGAGGCGGTGTCTAAGCGGCTGGAAAAAGGAATGAGCTATACCTGCCAGGTCGCAACTCATAGCTGTGAAAAAATGTGTGGCGAATGTTTAAAAGTCAAATTGCGGATGCCGGCAATTCTTGTGTAGTGGCAGTTGTGTAAAGGAGGCCGTCCCGCGGGACGGCCTCCTTTGTGCCTTACGACTTGGGGCACTGCTTGCCGGCATGGTCGATGGTGTAATCCGTGTTGTACTCTCCGGGGAGAATGAGCTCCGAGATGGGAACAAAGGTGTAGCCCTCCTGGAGCAGAGTCTCCAGAATGGCGGGCAGGGCCTCGGGGGTGTGCTTGGCGGCGTTGTGAAACAGCACGATGGAGCCCGCCTGCACCCTGGAGGTCACCCGTTTGGTGATCTCGGCGGCGCTGAGGTCCTTCCAGTCCAGGGAGTCCACATCCCATTGAATGGGCTCCATGCCGATGGCCCGGATGGCGGTGATCACGTTGTCGTCATACTCCCCGTAGGGGGGGCGAATGAGGGTGGGACGCACCCCGGTGACCGCCTCGATCTTGTCGTTGCAGGCGTTCAGATCTGCGCCGATCTCCTCCCGGGAAAGCTGGGAGAGATGGTCGTGGTGGTTGGAATGGTTCATCACCTCATGCCCCGCGTCCGAGAGGGCCTTCACCGACTCAGGGTATTTGTCCACCCACTCCCCCACCACAAAGAAGGTGGCCTTTACATTGTACTTGCTCAAAATGTCGATAAGCTGCTGGGTGTCCTCATTGCCCCAGGCTGCGTCAAAGGAAATGGACACCATTTTTTGGTCCCGCTGGACGCAGTAGATGGGCAATTCTCTGGTGGTGGCCGAGGCCCCTACCACCAGAGGAGAGTTCACCGCCCACAGCATACCTCCCGCCGCCAGCAGACAAGCCAGTACGGTCAAAGTCTTTTTCTTCAGCAAAAACATCTTGATATTCAAAGGGATCCCCTCCTCGCGATTCTGATGTACTATATGCTTCGTCCACAGGGTTCCATGCGGAAAAATGTACTGAAACCGCATTAGAGATAAGCGTAAAAGAAAAAAAGCAGCCGCCGGAGAACTACTCCGGCGGCTGCTTTTTTTGAAAGCAACGAATCAGGGCAAGTTGACGTCAGAAAGCACGGTAGCGCTCCGGCTTTTTCGCCGGAACTGGAGAGGGGTAAGCCCGGTATACTGCTTAAAGCTCTGGCCGAAATGGCGGCTGGAGGAGAAGCACAACTCGGCGGCAATGGCGGTGATGGACAGCTCGCTGGAGGACAGCAGGCTCTGGGCCAGACCGAGCCGTTTCTCCAGAATGTACCGATGAAGGGTACATCCAACTTCTCCTTTGGATAAGGTGTTCAAATATCCCACAGAGACCCCGGCGGCATCGGCCACATCCTTCTCGGAGAAAGGGGTGGTCAGGTGGGATTCAATATATTCGTTGGCCCGGCGGAGTAGGGAATTGCTGTGGAGGACGCTCCGATTTTGGACCAGTTCGCATAGTCCCAAGGCGGCGGAGAGGACGGCATCATGAATATCATCCATGGTCTTGGCCTTGTCGATATCCAGTGTTCGGTTCTCCAGAATGTCGAAAAGGGCGCTGGCCGGAAGCTGGAGCAGATACCCGTGGTGGAGAAGCAGTCCCAGGACCATACAGGCCTGCATCTGCCGGAAATGGAGGGTGTCTTTCAGCCTGCTGCCAGAGCTGCCGCCCTCGGAGCGGCCACCTGGATAGCCGGCCAAGAGTTCCTGAACTCTTGCGCTATCTCCGCAGGAGATAGCGTCCAAAGTCATCTGTGCACCGCGGAAAATGACCAGATACCCTTCGGCGGCTTGCTGGGCATGGTCGATGCTGCCTTCAAATCTCATAGGGGCCTCCTTGTCATTTTGCACAAAAAGTGCAAGCAAAAATTGTGCGGCTTGTCGAAAATGAAAGGACTGCGAAAAAATGATATTTTAGGATAAAATATGATAGAATTGTGACTAAAATATTTTTATCCTATTATAAACGGCGAAGCAAGCGCTGTCAAATCCAAAAAAGGAGAAGGAAGAAGATCGACCCAACAAAAAACGGAGGTATGTTTTATGAACATGGAAGGAAGAAACCCCAAGTACGCAAAGTACTGGTCAGCTGACGGACTGCATCACTGCTCTCCCCTCAGAATGGCCGGCTTTGCCTGCAACAACCTGGCCACCAACATGTACTTCATGATCATGGCCATGGCCAGCTTCTACCTGAACGGCTTCGTGGGCCTGGCGGTTATGGCTGCGTCCAGCTTTGCCGCTGTCATGCGTGTGTGGGACGCCGTCACTGACCCTATGATCGGCTTCATTATTGACCGGACCAATGGTAAGTTCGGCAAGATGCGTCCCTTTATGGTGATCGGCAACATCGGTATGCACATTACCTCGTTTCTCCTGTTCCATGTGACCCACCAGCTGCCCGAGGGCTTCGCTCGGATCGCGTTCTACACGGTGATTTGTGTGGTCTACTACATCTTCTTCACCTTCCAGAATGCCATCACCCGGGCTGGTCAGGCCGTTATGACCAACGACCCCAAGCAGCGCCCTCTGTTCTCCATGTTCAACGTGATCATTCCCATCGTTGTCATGACCGTGGTCACTTGGCATCGGACCAATATTCTGATCCCCAAGTACGGCTCCTACTACAGCACCGGGCTGTTCCATGACATGTGGCTGGTGGCCTTCTGCACCTCCGTGGTGTGCACCATTATCGCCGTCATTGCCATCGCGCCCAAGGACCAGCCCGAGTTCTACGGCGTCAACACCGCTACCAAGGCTGCCAAAATCAGCTTCAAGGACTATGCTGAGGTCCTGAAGGGAAACAAGGCGATCCGCTGGCTGATCCTGGCCGCCTGCTCCGACAAATTTGCCACTCAGGCCAACCACACTTCCATCAACATCGTTCTGTGGGGACTGGTGGTAGGAAACAATGCTCTCTCCGGCGGTATGGGTATCTACACCAATGGCTTTACCATCATCTTCGCCTTACTGGGCTACGGCGTGGTGGCTCAGAAGCTGGGCCTGCGGAAGACCTATGTGGTGGGCTCTCTGGGCGGTATTGTTCTGAACCTCTGTATGATCATGCTGTGGGTCTTCGGCGATCCTACCACTATGAACCTGCCCGGCTATGAGGGCTTCAACGGCTTCTCCCTGTTCACAATTCTCTACATGGTTCTGATCATCGCCAAGGGCGGCTTCGGCACCATGACCGGCGACATCGTTCTGCCCATGATTTCCGACTGTACCGACTACGAGGTCTACCGCAGCGGCAAGTTCGTTCCCGGCCTGATGGGTACCCTCTTCAGCCTGGTGGACAAGGGCATCAGCTCCATCTCCCCCATGTTCACCGGCCTGATCTTCAGCTTCATCGGCTTTGCCGATGCCTATCCCGACCTGACCACCCAACTTACTCCCACCTTGTTTGCCGTGGCTCTGTTCATTGCTTACGGCCTGCCCTCCATCGGCCTGGCCATTAACATCATCGCCATGGAGTTTTATCCCCTGACCAAGGAGAAGATGGCCGAGATCCAGGACGAGATTGCCCGGATCAAGGCCCGGGATATGGCCGCTATAGAGCAGAAATAAGCCATTGTAAAAGGAGAATTCAGCCATGTCTATGGATAAGGTCACGATCTCCGGCTTCGCCGACGAGATCAGCCAGAGCTTTGACGAGCAGCTTCAGGTAGTCACCGATTTGGGGATGAAGTATATCTGCATCCGCTCTGCCGAGGGCAAGGGGATTGCGGATTACACCCCCCAGGAGATGGAGGAGACTCTGCTGCCCCGGATGAAAAAGGCCAGGGTGGGGGGTTCCAGCTTGGGCTCGGCCATCGGGAAGATCCCTCTGGACGATCAGGAGGCTTTTGAGACCCAGGTGGCCCAGCTGGAGAATCTCTGCCAGCTCTGCAAGGTGCTGGAATGCCGGTACATCCGGGTCTTCAGCTTCTATCCACCCAAAGGGGAGGATCCCAATACCTGCGGCGAGCAGGTGCTGGAGAAGCTGAAGGTCTTGATTCAGATCGCCGAGAAGAACAATGTGATCCTCATTCACGAGAATGAGAAGGGGATCTTCGGCGACACTGGGGATCGTTGTAAGTATGTGATGGACACCCTAGGTGGTCCCCACTTCAAGGCAGCCTTTGATTTCGCCAATTTTGTCCAGTGCGGGGAGGACCCCGAGAAATGCTGGGATCAGCTGCAGGCTCACATCGCTTACATCCATGTGAAGGATGCGGTGCCCAACGCTGTTTTGAACGTACCGGCGGGCACAGGAGACGGCAAGATTCCCCAACTTCTCCGCCGGGCCATCCGGGAGGAGGGCTATACCGGATTCCTTACTCTGGAGCCTCATTTGGCCATGTTCAACTTCTTTGGCGCCAAGCCCAAGGTCGAAGGGGATAAGCCCAAGCCCCCGATGGAGAACAACCCCTTCTTCCAGAAGCTGAAGGAGGAGATGGCTCAGCCCGGTCGTCCCAAGAATGGGGCCGAGGCCTACGCCATACAGTACAACGCCCTTCAGGACATCCTGGGCAAAATTTGATTTTTCACAGGCCCCTCTATGGGCCAAAAGCTGGGCCTCCAGCAGTTTCCACCGCCGGACCTCCCGCCTGAAAATTTGCGGCCCGCCTCTCTGCAACAGGAACGCCTCCACAAGCGCTTTGCTTGTGGAGGCGTTCCTGTCTTTTATGGGTTCAGTTTTCCCCCCGCTCCCGAAGAACAGCCTCCATGGCCTCCCGGTGGGGGCCCACAATGACCTGGCGCCATCGGTGGAGGATACGGCTGTCAAAAGCCCGGTACTGCCGGACCAGGACATCCCGGTCCTCCACCTGGGCCAGGGGAAGCTCCTCCTGGGACCTGCACATAGCCGCTCTCCGCCTTTCTCCCTCGAATAATATCTATAAATATAGCATAAATATCTAAAGATGTAAATACGAAAGAAAAATTTTGCTATGGTTATAGAAAAGGGAGGGAGAGTATTTTTATGGAGATAGGAAAGCGGATCATAGACCTGCGGGAGAAAAAAGGCTGGACCACCAACCGGCTGGCCAACGCCTGCGGTTTGTCCCAAAGCTTTTTGCGGGCGGTGGAGCTGGAGGAAAAGGGGATCTCGGTGGAAAGCCTCTCCCTGGTGTGCGATGCCCTGGGGGTGTCTCTCCGGGACTTTTTTGACCTGCCCGGGGAGGAGGAGACCCCGGAGGCCCGCCTGGAGCGGCGGGTGCGGGAGCTGACTCCCCGGCAAAAGGGAAGCCTGCTGCAATTTCTGGACGCTATGGCGGGGGAGGGAAGAGTTCCCAGATAGGCTTGCAATCGGCATTTGGGAAGATTATAATAGAGCTATTACAAAAAGGAGGATTTTCCATGTCCATGAAGACCATTTTGGTAGCCGGCGGAGCCGGCTATATCGGCAGCCACATGGTGGCTTTGCTGGTGGAAAAGGGTTATGATGTGGTGGTGGCTGACAATCTCTGCACCGGCCACCGGGACGCTGTTAAGGGGGCCAAACTGGAGATTTGTGACTTGCGGGACAAGGAGGCCATGGAGAAGCTTTTCTCCTCCTATCCCATTGATGGGGTCATCAACTTTGCCGCCTTCTCCTTGGTAGGGGAGAGCGTGGCTGACCCGCTGAAATACTATGGAAACAATGTCTCCGGGGCTGTGGGGATCCTCACGGCCATGAAGGACCACGGGGTGAACAAGATCGTTTTCTCCTCCACCGCCGCCACTTACGGGGAGCCCGAGAGGCAGCCCATTGAGGAGATCGACCGAACCGAGCCCATCAACCCCTACGGGGCCTCCAAGCTGACCATTGAGGGGCTTCTTAAGTGGTGCGATAAGGCTTATGGGATCAAATACGCCGCCCTGCGGTATTTCAACGCCGCCGGTGCCGACCCCGAGGTTTCCATCGGGGAGGACCACTTCCCCGAGACCCACCTAATCCCCAACGTGCTTTCTGCCGCTCTGGGCAAAAAATCCCTGGAGCTTTACGGGGACGACTACCCCACCCCGGACGGCACCTGTGTCCGGGATTATATCCACGTTCGGGACCTGGCGGAGGCCCACCTGCTTGCCTTGGAGTACCTGGACAGGGGAGGGGAGAGCGGCCCCTTTAACTTGGGCAGCGGGGACGGCTACAGCGTGAAAGAGATCGTGGAGACCGCCCGGAGGGTCACGGGTAAGCCCATTCCCGCCGCCATGAAGCCCCGCCGCCCCGGAGATCCCCCCACCCTCATCGCCTCCAATAAAAAGGCCCGGGAGGTGCTGGGCTGGACCCCTAAGCGGGGACTGGAGGAGATCATCGCCGACGCCTGGACCTGGCATCAGGGCCACCCCGAGGGCTATGGGGACCGAAAATAAGGAAAATATAAAAACAGGGGGTATTTCTTGGCCGAAGAAATACCCCCTGTTTTTCGTTTTCGGATTTACAGAAACTCAAACCCCACCGTTTCCACGCTCCGCTCCATCCCGCCGCCCGGCAGCCCCACGCCGTCCACTGTCATCTCTCCAAGCTGGTTGTCGTAGGGGTCGTGTCGGTAGCAGGGGTCGGGGGGCGTAAGGGGAGCCTGAAAGACCGAGTTGGCCACCATCCGCTGAGGGTCCAGGTTGCCGAAGTAGTGCCTGCGGCGGTCCTCCTCCCCCTGCCGCCGGGCCCCGGAGCCAAAGGAGGGGTCGGCGTAGAGCCAGCCGTGGGGCGCGATGTAGAACCTGCACCAGTCGTGGCACCCCGCACTGTCCGGCTGGACCGACAGGCCGCTCTGCCATTGGGCGGGGATGCCCGCGATCCGGCACAGGGTGATGAACAGCAGGGCCATCACCCCGCAGTCTCCCCGGCCCGAGAGGGCGCAGTGCTCGGCGATGCTGGCGTCCAGCAGAGCGTAGGAGGGCTGAAAGCGGTAGTCGATGCGTTCGGTGACATACTGGTAAATGGCGTGAGCCTTCTCCAAAGCGGTTTTGCAGTCCTTGGTGATTTCCTGACATAAGGCACGGAGATAGGGAGTAAAGGCGATGTGGGGCAGCTCCTCCCCGGTGTCAAAGTCGGGCTGGACCAAATCGCAGGGGAGGGAAAGGGCGTCCACATAGCTTGCCCGGTGGGTGTAGTGGTAGACCACCTCAAAGCTGTCCCGGTCACAGCACTCCCAGTAGATGGTCCGGGCAGGGGAATCCGCGGGGGCGAGGACATACCCCGGCGTGGCAGAGAGAATTTCTATCTCCGCCTGCTGGGGGCAGTCTGCCGGGAAGGGAAGCCAGGCCTGGACCTTTTTGCCGCCCGCCGGAGCCTTGGAGCGAATGGTGTGCTTGATGGTGATGACGGCGGTGAGGGAGCCCTCGGCTTTCATCCGGGAGAGCATTTCGTTTCTCCGGGTGTGGTCCTCGATTTTGTGCTTCAGGCCGGGGGCCTCAGCGGGATAATTCCGCAGAGCGCCCACAAAGCTGCCGATGTACCGCTCCTCGCCGTTCACATACCGCCAGTCGATGCGCCCGCTGTCCACCAGGGCGTCAAACTGCGCCGCAGTGCAGTCAGCCCACTCCTCCCGAAGCAGGGAAAGGGCCTGGGCCCTGGTGTAGGGGTAGTTGCTCTCCAGCCGGGCGAGCCGGTCTTCCTCGCACCGAAGCCGGGCGGCCAACTCAGGGGTACAGCCCCGGTCCAGATAGCCCCGGATGAGGTCCCTGGCCCGGTCCAGTTCCCCCGCGGCCACCCGCCGGGCCACATCGGCTGGCAGGGGAAAGTGAAGATAGAGGTAGTCCTTATTTTCCATCATAGGATGATCTTCCTTTCTTTGCTTTCCCACGTATCCCGTCACACAGCTTTTTCAGCCCCCAGGCCAGAGCCACGGCCAGCAGCACCGCCAGGCCGTTGAGCTCCACAGAGCCCTGGTGGTTGGGAAATACCGCCCGGCCTAAAAAGCCCAGCAGCCGCTCGTGGATGAGATAGATCTCCAGGGTGATGCCGCCCAGAGCTCCCAACAGCCGCTGAATCCATCCATCTTTGGGAATCCAGGCCAGGAGCGTCGCTACCCCCAGGGAGAGAAACAGGCTGAGGGGAAGGAGGGGCAAAAGCCGCAGGTACCAAGGTTCTGTTATGGTCCAAACGGCCAGGGAAAGCCCTGTCCCAAGCCCGCAGACCACAAGGGTGGGGAAAGCTTTCAGTGGCCGGCCCTCTTTCACCAGAGGAGCCAGGAAGCACCCAACCAAAAATACGGGGATTCGAAACAGAAGCCCATAGATGCGGAAAAACAGCGGCCGGGCTGTGAGAAACATAAGCCGGGACAGGGCCAAGCTCCCCGCCACCAGCAGAAGGGCCCAAAGCCAGCGGTACTTGGACTTGACCACCCGGTATAAGAAGGGGTAGGCCAGGTAACACAGCAGAATAAAGGCCACAAACCAGTTGCTCAGGTCTCCATCCCGGAAAAGGCTCACAAAGGTAAGGTTCCGCAGGGAGGCTCCCAAGCCCTGAAGCCCTAAAAGACACCGGGAGCCCTCGTAGACCAGGGCGGCCAAAAGATAGGGCAGCAGCACCCGGAGGGCCCGCTTTTGATAAAAGCGGAGAGGGACGCTGTCCCTCTCCATGGAATAATACAGGCCCAGACCGGAGAGCAGCAGAAACACATCCACTCCGGCGTAGCCCATGGTTTTCACAAGCCGCAGAGGCTCCCCGGGCAGGGTAAGGGTAGAGTGGAAGAGCATGATCCAGAGAATGGACAGACCAAACAGCCCCGAACGCTGGGAGCTGAGCACGTTCAGGTCTGTCTGGCCCAATGACTGTATGGTGTGATTTTTTGGGCGGGAGGAGGCCACGGATCAGTCCTCTTCCCGGGCGGTGACGGCAATGCTCAGCTCAGCGAGCTGCTTGTCGGTGACAAAGCTGGGCGCATCCATCATCAGGTCCTGGGCGTTCTTGTTCATGGGGAAGGGAATGATCTCCCGGATGGAGTCCTCTCCCGCCAGGAGCATGACCATACGGTCCACCCCGGGGGCGATGCCGGCGTGGGGAGGCGCACCGTAAGTAAAGGCGTTGTACATAGCGGGGAATTTGGCCTTTACGTCTTCCTCGCCCAGGCCCACCAGCTTAAAGGCCTCCACCATGATCTCCGGGTCGTGGTTCCGCACGGCGCCGGAGGACAGCTCTACCCCGTTGCACACCAGGTCGTACTGGTCGGCGGTAATGGAGAGGGGGTCCAGCTCCCCCTTGGCGGCCTTGTCCAGAACCTCCAGCCCCCCCGAGGGCATGGAGAAGGGGTTGTGGCAGAACTCCAGCTCGCCCGACTCCTCCCCGATCTCGTACATGGGGAAGTCCACGATCCAGCAGAAGGTATATTGCTCTTTTTGGAAGTGGTTGGGGCAGAAGGCACCCAGCATTTTAAGGAGCACACCGGCGGTCTTCTGCGCCGCGCCCAGCTTCCCGGCGGAGAGGCCCACGAAGCACCCGGGGGTGAGGCCCAGGGCCTCCACCACGGCGTCCTTCTTCTCCTGGACGAACTTGGCGATGCCGCCCACCAGCTCCTTGTTCTCGTCGTAGCGGAACCAGTAGGCCTTGTTCCCCGCCTGGACCTCCACATCGGCGCAGAGCTTGTCGATCTGCTTTCGGGTCCCCTCGAAGCCAGAGACCACCACCGCCTTCACGGTGTTTCCGGCAAAGGGCTCAAAGCCGCAGTCAGCGAGAAGAGCCGTGGCGTCCTGTACGGTGAGGTCGATGCGCAGGTCGGGCTTGTCCGAGCCATAGGTCTCCATAGCCTCCCGGTAGGGAATGCGCTTAAAGGGGGCGGGGGAGGCGGTATTGTACTTGCCGTACTTGGCAAAGATGGGGGGCAGTACGTCCTCCAGCACGGCGAACACGTCCTCCTGGCTTGCAAAGGCCATCTCCATGTCCAGCTGGTAGAACTCGCCGGGGGAGCGGTCTCCCCGGGCGTCCTCGTCCCGGAAGCAGGGGGCGATCTGGAAGTACTTGTCAAAGCCGGAGGCCATGAGCAGCTGCTTGAACTGCTGGGGGGCCTGGGGCAGGGCGTAGAACTTGCCGGGGTGCTTCCGGGCGGGGACCAGGTAGTCCCGGGCCCCCTCGGGGGAGGAGGCGGTGAGGATGGGGGTGGTGATCTCCATAAAGCCGTGGTCGATCATGGAAGCGCGCAGAGCGGCTACCACCTGGGAACGGAGAATGATGTTGGCTTTCACCTCGGGATTTCTGAGATCCAGATAGCGGTATTTCAGCCGGGCAGTCTCGTCCGCCTCCCGGGAGCGGTTCACCGGGAAGGGAAGCTCATTGTGGCGGCACTTACCCAGCACGGTCAGGCTCTGAGGTACCACCTCAATGTCCCCGGTGGGCATGTTGGGATTCTTGCTGTCCCGCTCCCGCACTACGCCCGTGACCTGCACGGTGGACTCCTTGTTCAGGGCCTTGAAGCTTTTGACCATCTCCTCGGTCTCGCACACCACCTGGGTGGTGCCGTAAAAATCCCGGAGAACGGCAAAGCCCAGCTCGCCGCCCACCTCCCGGAAATTGTCCAGAAAGCCCGAGAGGGTCACGGTCTTGGCCACATCGGCCATCCGCAGCTCTCCGCAGTTGTGGGTGCGGTAAGCGGTCTTGCGCTGATCCATGAAAACCAACTCCTAAATGTAATATATGTACAAGAAATTGCTTTTTGTTATCTTATCTGGCCATAGCGGGGGCCGCCGCGTCGGCCAGCAGGGGCTCCCCGTCCCGCAGGTCGATGAGGCGGGAGTAGTAGACCTGGAGGTTGAAGGTGCCGTAGGCCTGGGTCCCCATGCTTCGGGTCACGCCCAGGTTGGAAAGGGCGTTGTCGGTCACATAGTCCAGAAAGGTTTGCTCCCCGTCGGCGCCGTAAGTATTGAACCAGTTGAATTCAATGTTGTTGTACTCGCATACGTACTCCAAAAAGGCGATAAGCTCGTTGACCTCTTTCAGGTACTTCTCCGCAGTGACTCCATTGGTAAAGAAAGCGGTGGAGGGAGTGGTCCGGGCGGCCAGGAAGGGGGTGTAATCGGCCAGCTGGGACAGGACCCGCATTTCGGGCCGGATGATCCGGGCCACCATAGCGGCGGCCTCTGCCCGGCTCAAAGTACGGCTGGGAGAAAAGGTGCCATAAGGGTCCATGCCGGTGAGGATCCCTGCCCGGAAAAACCGCAGGACGTTTTCATCGTTGGTGTCGGGGAGAAAGCTGATCTCCTGAATGGGAGGAAGCTGACTGTCGTCCAGCACGGCCCCCAGCATCTCCAAAAACCGGCCCCGGGTGGCCCAGATCCCCGGGGTGATCCCCAGCTCCAGGTCCTCCAGATAGCTCAGCATGGGCGCATACCATAGCTCCCCGGGCTTGGCCTCAGAAATGGTCTCGCCGGCCAGGGCGGCCCGGAGCCGCGCGGCCAAGGTGGCGGCCTGCTCCTCGGTAAGAAGGCCGAAGGGGGAGAATACGGTGGGCTCTACCCCCACCATGATATTGGAGGTGGAGCAGATCACGATGGGCTCGTAGTACCACTCACCCTCCTTCACGTCCCGAAAGTCGGGATACTCCTGCACGGCGGGAAAAAGGACCTCTTCCTGTCCGGGCTCGCCTTCGGCATGAACCGAGAGGGGGGTGACGGCCAGCACGGCGGCCAGAAGAAACGCGGCAAATTTTTTCAAGGGAATGACCTCCTTTTTATAGGTACTTCTTTGACGACAGGCGGTCTAAAATGTTCCATAAAATCGAAGAAAAATCAAAGTAAAAGAGAAGGGGAGACCTTCGTCCAAAACAGGCGGCCCACGGAAAAAAGGGGCAGGGTCAGCCTGTTACCACCTGGCCCCGGTTCTTCTCCGCCACCCGCTCCAAAAGCCAATGGGGGGCGTCCACAAGGGCCACCTTCTCCTGATTGCCTGAGACCATGTCCTTCAGGGAGACTACGCCGTTTGCCGCCTCGTCCTCCCCCAGGAAGGCCACATAGGGGACCCCGATCTTGTCGGCGTAGTTCATCTTTGCCTTGAATTTTTTGGGTTCGGTGTAGAGCTGGGCCCGCACCCCGGCGCTCCGGCAGGCGGTGGCAAAGCTGATGGCGGGGGAGAGGTCCTCGGTCATGGGGAGGACCAGCACATCGCAGGGGGCGGTGGGCAGGTCCCCGTTCAGCATCCCTTGCTCCTGCAGAACGTAGAACAGCCGGGTCAATCCAATGGCAATTCCTACGCCGGGGAGTTGTTTTTCGGTATAATATGACCCGAGGTTATCGTACCGGCCCCCTGAGCAGATGGCGCCCACCTCGGGATGGTCCAGCATAAAGGTCTCGTACACCGTGCCGGTGTAGTAGTCCAGACCCCGGGCGATGGTGAGGTCCACGGCGAAATTCTCCTGGGGGACCCCAAAGTCGGAGAGATACTTCACCACAGTATTCAGCTCGTCAAGGCCCTGGTCAAAGACCTCGTTCCGGCCCCGGTACCCCTCCAGGGCGGAGAGCACCTCCTGATTGGAGCCGCTGATGGCCATAAACGCCACAATATCGCCCACGGCGTCCTGGTCCAATCCTAAGTCATCGTGGAGCATGAGCCCCACCTTCTCAGCCCCGATCTTGGGGAGCTTGTCCACCGTCCGCATAATGTCCCCGGCCCGGTGCTCCCAGCCCAGCATGGCGTAAAAGCCGTTGAGGAGCTTTCGGTTGTTCACCCGGATCTGAAAACGGTTCAGTCCCAGAGCGGTGAAGGTGTGGTAGATAATGGCCGGGATCTCGGCCTCGTTGATAATGTCCAGGCTCCCGTCTCCGATGATGTCGATGTCGGCCTGGTAGAACTCCCGGAACCGGCCCCGCTGGGCCCGCTCCCCCCGGTAGACCTTGCCGATCTGGTACCGGCGGAAGGGAAAGGAGAGCTCATTGTAGTGGAGGGCCACATACTTGGCCAGGGGCACCGTCAGGTCAAAACGGAGGGACAGGTCGCTGTCCCCCTTCTCAAAGCGGTAGATCTGCTTCTCGGTCTCGCCCCCGGCCTTGGCCAGCAGGACCTCGCTGGCCTCGATCACCGGGGTGTCCAAAGCTGTGAAGCCGTACCGGCGGTAGGTGTCCTCAATAATGCCCTTCACCCGCTCGAACTGGGCTTGCTGCCTGGGCAGCAGCTCCATAAAGCCG
Organism: uncultured Oscillospiraceae bacterium; assembly: GCA_910585735.1. Lineage (GTDB taxonomy): Bacteria > Bacillota > Clostridia > Oscillospirales > Oscillospiraceae > Vermiculatibacterium. The sequence continues at coordinate 52,775 of CAJUEU010000003.1, forward strand.
GACAGGGTCCTTGCTTTTACGCGTTCCATAGTATCGTTCATTTCCTTTCTGGGGCCACGCCGCAAAAAATGGCCCCGAACAAAAGAGTCCCCGGGCAACTTATTTGCCCGGGGGAAACGCCACTCGGCAGAGCCGAATGGCGTGACAACGGCATAGCCGTTGCCCTGGGGCCTACGCCAAAAACCTGCCCCCGGCAGGTTTTCCTTACGCTGCGGCTTACAGGGCAAAGGGCGCGATGCCCGGCCGGACCACCTCGCGCCAGTCCAGGTCGCCCCGGGCCAGACCCAGGATCAGCATTTCGGCAGTGGCCATGTTGGTGGCTACAGGGATGCTGTACTGGTCGCACAGCCGCATAACATGGTCCACGTCGGAATCCAGGTCATGGGACTGGGGGTCGTTGAAAAAGAGCACCATGTCGATCTCGTTGTAGGAGATCCGGGCGCCGATCTGCTGGGCACCGCCGTGCTGGTGGGAAAGGCACAGGGTCACCGGCAGCCCGGTGGCCTCAGAGACCAGCCGTCCTGTGGTGTTGGTAGCGCAGAGCTGATGCTTGCCCAGGATGCCCGAGTAGGCAATACAAAACTGGACCATCAGCTCCTTCTTTCGATCGTGGCTCATCAGCGCGATATTCATTGTGCTCGACCTTCCTTTCCTGGAGAACTGTCCTTTACTTTATCCTTTTATGGCCCCTTGGGCCGTTCTCACTTAATTCTCATAACAGGCACCCGCCGCCCCTCGATCCTGAGGGCGATGTTTCGGTAGCCAATGGCGGCCCCCTTGCTGGAACGTAAAATCAGGGGATAGCCCTGATTGGCGGCCAGGGAGACCTGGGGATCCTCGGGGACCACCCCTAGCAGGGGAAGTCCGGCGGTGTTCATGGCGTCGTCAATAGTGGCCCCCAACTGATGGAGCAGCTTTCGCTGGACCCGGTTCACCACCAGGTGAATGTCCTCCACCTTGAACCGTCCCAGCTCGGTAACGGTACGCTGGGCATCCCGGAGGGCCGAGGCGTCGGCGGTGGAGACCACGATGGCCCGGTCACAGCTCAACGCCGCCAGACGAAAGCCCTCTCCCAAGCCTGCGGGGGAGTCCAGCAAAATGTACCGAAATTTTTCCCGGGCCTGGGTCAGCAGGGCCTCCAGCTTGGATTCGCTGAACTGCTCGGACAGGGAGAAGGGGGCGGTGAGAAGGTAAAGCCCCCGGATCTGAGGGTGCTCTACCACAGCCCGCTCCAGAGAGCACCGGCCCTCCATCACGTCGGTAAAGTCCATCAGAGCCCGGTCGCTGAGCCCCAGCGCCAGGTCCAGGTTTCGCAGTCCCACGTCCATGTCGATGCATAGGGTCGGGTGATCCAAAGCGGCCAGACAGGAGCCCACAGCCCCCACAAGAGAGGTCTTTCCTGTCCCGCCCTTGCCGGAGGTGACAGCGATCACAGTGGCCATTTCGGAACCTCCCTCTCCTTCCTTTTTTGGCAAGCAGAGGACAGATAAGCTATCTGCCGCCATTATGGAATGATTATACCATGAAATGTGGCTTGTTTCAACGGTGTTTCCCATTTTTTACCGGGAAAATTTGTGGACTTTTTTGAAATTTCTTTAAAGAGGGGCCTTTTTGATCTTGCCCCAGCTTCGGGGCAGACCTTTGGGGGTGGGGGAGGTTTTTTTTACCCCCACCAGCCGGTGGGTGATCTCTGTGCCGGGAATGGGGTAGTCCAAATGGCCCAAATCCTTGCCCCCCAGCCGTTTCACGGCGCTTGCCCCGGCTGCCACCTCCTCTTCGCTCTCCACGCTTTTCATGGCGAGAAAGACCCCGCCCGGCTTCACGTAGGGAAGGCACAGCTCGCACAGCAGGGGATAGAAGGCCACCGCGCGGGAGACCGCCAGGTCGAAGGAATCCCGGAAGCCCTCTTGTAAGGCCAGCTCCTCAGCCCGGACGTGGAGACATTGAACGCCGTCAAGGGAAAGCGCTTCACAGATAGTTTTCAACCAAGAGACCCGTTTGCCCAGGGAGTCTGCTAAAGTGAGCTTCAGAGAAGGCTCCAGAATTTTCAGCACCACGCCGGGGAACCCGGCCCCGGTGCCCACGTCAATGACCGACCTGTCAAAAAGCCAGGTGGAGGCCGCCGTGCCGCGCAAAGGGCGGGACCCTTCGGTGCCTAACGTCTCCGGCTGCGGAAAAATACCTTGTGCGGCTTGGCCGCCCGCCTCGTTTTCACTCCGCGCTATGGTTGATTCCCCGGCAGTCCTTTGCTCCACATCCAATGCAGTGGGGCGCGCTGTTCCAGACGCGCCGCCAGTCCATTTCAAAATAGCCGCGCAGTCCAAAAAGTGCAGCCTTGCCACCTGCTCCGGCTCGGTAATGGCGGTAAGGTTCATGACTTGATTTTGCTCCAGCAGCAGCCGGGCGTATTCCTCCAGCTGCCGCAGCTGCTCCCCGGAGGGGGAGAGCCCCATGTTAGTCAGGCCGTCCAGTAAAAGCTGTTTCATGCTTGATACCTCACAGCTGACGCAGCAGGGCGGGCAAGCCCAGGGCCAGGTTCCAGAGGGCCAGAGCAAAGGAGACTCCGGAGAGGGCGACGCAGATGGGAAGCCCACCCCGGCCTTTACCCTCCCGGTAACGCAGGATCACCGAGCCTCCCAGCCCGGCCAACGCGGGGGCGGTAAGGAGCTGACCAATGCCCTGGGGAAACTCTCCGTTGGCAAAGGCGTAAGTCATCAGCAAGGCGTATCCTACCGCATACACCACCCCCACCCAGGCCCAAAGCCTCTTCATGGGGGTGGCGTATTCTGTGGGTACCCGGAATTCTTCGGCCTCCGAGGAGGTATGCCGCTCCCGGAACTCCCGGTCCTGGGTTTTGTACACCGGGATCTCCTGGGGGTGAGAGGCCTGGTCCTGCTCATTCGAAGCCCGGCCATCGTTTTCTTTTTCAGCCATGGGGTCGCCCCCTTTCTTCAGCAAAATGTGGAAAACTTTTAAGAAGGATCTGAGTTGTCGGCTACAAATGTCCCCGTTCCCCGCCAGAGGACTACAAATTGCGTCACAGCCGGTGGAAAAGCAGAGGATAGGGGACTCTCCCGCCCTTGCGGTCCTGCTTTTTCCAAGCCTGAACAGCGCGTCCGGCCTTTGTCTTCTGGAAAGGCAGGCCGCTTCCGGCGCGACAAAACGACGTTTCAACCGTGCCGCGTGGGCGGGGTTCCTTTGAGGGGGACTGCCCTGTTTTATATAGAGGCTGGTAGTGCGCCCGGTTCTGTCCTTCATAAGGCCCGGCTGTCCCTCATATTTCCGCAGGGTATGGCGTTCTCAGCCATACCCCATGGACAGGGGGAAGGACAGGCCATCCATCTCTACACAAAAAATTGTCTTGGCGAAGGGGATTCTCCTTTACACCTTCTTCAGCAGATCCCGAATCTCGGTGAGCAGCTTCTCCTCCGCGGAGGGCTCCGGCTCGGGAGCGGGCTCCGGGGCGGGTTCCTCTTTCTTTCGGTGGAGCGTGTTGATGCCCTTGATCAGGCAAAACACGGCAAAGGCAATAATCAGGAAATCCAGAATGGTGGCCAGGAAATTGCCGTAATTGATGGACACCGCCGCGGCGATCTCCTCGCCGTTTTCAATGACGGCCTCCTTCAGCACCAGCTTCCAGCCGCTGAAATCTACCCCGCCGGTAAGCATGCTTATTCCGGGCATGATGACGTCATTGACCAGAGAGGTGCTGATCTTCCCGAAGGCGCCGCCGATGATGACGCCCACCGCCATATCCATTACGTTTCCACGGGCAATGAACTCTTTAAACTCCCCGAAAAATCCCTTTTTCTCTTTCATGTGTATGACCTCCGCTCTTATGTGTTTGAGATACGCTTAATACAACGCAGAATGCGTTGTTTCGTCTCCGGCAGGGGAACTATCCTGGGGCGCTGCCGAGGCTGGGGCCTCCTGAGTTGTCTTTGTAGGAGCCTGGACAACGGGGGAGGAGGCCATCAACGCCTGGTCGTCAAACATGGCTTCCTCCTTCTGAGCGGCCATCCTGCCACGAATGGCGCCGGTAAGCACTCCTTCGCCCAGGTTTATGCCTACCTCCTGGCCGGGGCCAAGCTCCAAAGAGGCCAGCAGAGACTGGTAGGTGGTCTTTCCGTTTTCTTCGTCGTGGGTGACGCTCACCGGGATCACGGTGGCCAAAGTGGCCAGCCGTAGGGCACGCTTCCAAAACTTTTTCATATTCTGCCTCCTCACTTCTTGGGCTCCAGAACCTTTTTCCCGCCCATGTAGGGCCAAAGGACCTCAGGAATCTTTACGGAGCCATCCGCCTGTAGATTGTTCTCCAGCAGGGCAATGAGCATTCGGGGCGGGGCTACGCAGGTGTTGTTCAGGGTGTGGGCCAGCTGGACCTTGCCCTCAGCGTCCTTGTAACGGATCTTGAGCCTTCTGGCCTGGGCGTCTCCCAGGTTGGAGCAGGAGCAGACCTCAAAATACTTCTTCTGCCGGGGACTCCAGGCCTCAATGTCGCAGGACTTTACCTTCAGGTCGGCCAGGTCACCCGAGCAGCACTCCAGCTGCCGGACGGGAATGTCAAAATTGCGGAAGAGCTCCACCGAATACCGCCACATTTTCTCATACCAATCCATGGAATCCTCGGGCTTACAGACCACGATCATTTCCTGCTTCTCGAACTGGTGGATGCGGTAAACGCCCCGCTCCTCAATGCCGTGGGAACCCTTCTCCTTGCGGAAGCAGGGGGAGTAGGAGGTGAGGGTCTGGGGCAGCTTCTCCTCCGGGAGGATCTGGTCAATAAACCGGCCGATCATGGAATGCTCACTGGTGCCGATCAGGTAAAGGTCTTCTCCCTCGATCTTATACATCATGGAATCCATGTCGGTCTGGGACATGACGCCCTCTACCACGTTGCCGTGGATCATGAAGGGAGGAATGCAGTAGGTGAAGCCCTTTTCGATCATAAAATCCCGGCCGTAGGCCAGCACCGCCTCGTGGAGCCGGGCGATGTCCCCCAGCAGATAATAGAAGCCGGAGCCCGATACCCGGCCGGCGGCGTCCAGATCGACACCGTCAAAGGACTCCATAATATCGGTGTGGTAGGGGATCTCAAAATCAGGCACGACAGCCTCTCCAAACCGCTCAACCTCTATGTTCTCGCTGTCATCCTTGCCGATGGGAACCGAGGGGTCGATGATGTTGGGAATGGTGAGCATGATCTTTCGGATCTGCTCCTCCAGAGCTTCCACATCCTTGTCCAGCTGAGCAAGCTTTTCCTCGTCGGCCTTGACGGCGGCCATGTTGGCGTCGATCTGGGCCTGGAGTTTGTCCTTTTCCTCCCCCTCGGCCTTCTTGAGCTGGCCGAAAAGGGGACCGTTGGCTTTGCTCAGCTTGTTGCGCTGGGCTTTGAGCTCCTCCACCTGGGTGATGGCGGCCCGGCGCTTGGCGTCCAGGTCAATGACCTGGTCCACCAGGGGGAGCTTCTCGTCCTGGAACTTCTTTTTGATGTTTTCCTTTACGGCCTCGGGATTCTCCCGAATAAAACGGATGTCAAGCATGATACTCTCTCCTTTGAGTGATTTGTTTGTGGCCCTTTAAGCGGCCCCGCCGCTAACGTGCTAAGGGCTCTGTACCTAGGCGCTTCCGATCAGGCGGAACTCTCTGACGGGGTTTGCTGAATGGTAGCGGTAGCGGGGCTGAAGGAGCTATTCTAATACTGCACATAAGCCGGAAACAAAATTGGCAATGGCTTTTCTTGGGGGTCCCGGGGGCCTATTCTTTTCACGAAAAGATGGCCCCCGGGAAATAAAAATCGTAATGTTTCACGTGAAACATTGAAAAATTTCTTTCGAGATTTTACGGTTCCGGGCGGTAGTTCAGCGCATCCAGCAGGGATTGGTATTGGTCGGCGGGGGAGGCGCCCTCCAGGTCCGAAGGGTTGGTACGAGGGAGCTCCTGAGAAAGGCCGCTGGACTCAAACTCCTTGACCAGCTCCAGGGCGTCCCGCCGGGAGCCCCGGGAGTAGAGCCGCTGGATCCTCCAAAAATAGTCCATGGCAGCCAACTGCCGTTCCGCTGCGTCGGCCTGATCGGCCCAAGTCTGGGCCGATTGCTCCAACGCGGTCTTTTCCTGGGTAAGGGAGTTCACCTGGCTTTCCAGTTCGCTTACCTCCTGCTGGAGCCGCTTGCTCTCGGTCAAAAGATTTTCGATAGATTGCAGGGCGGAGGCTGATTGCTTCATGGCGTCGTCTGTGGCCTCGGCGCTGGAACGCTGCTGTTGAAAATAGGCCAAACAGAGGAGAAGAAACGCGGCCACAAACATGACCATCAGGTAAATCAAAACCGAGGAGCCCCGCCGGGCAGGCTGGGTATGCTCAGCCTGGTGCTGAAGCTCCCCGGAGGGTCTGGGACGGCTGGGGTTTCTGCTCATTTCTTGGCCTCCTTGACCTGGAGGTCCTCCAGCAGATCCAGCAGGGCGGCCAAGTCTTCATCCCCGTAATACTCCAGCTCCAGACGGCCCTTGCGCACCCCGTGATGGATGGTGACCTTTCGGGCCAGCCGGCCGGAGAGGTCTTTGGCGGCGGCTTCCCGGTAGATCTTGTTGGGATCCTCGCCGAAGGACTCCTTGGGCCGGGCGGCGGCTTGCTCATCCATATAACGGATGATCCGCTTGACGGCGTCCTCGGTTTGGCGGACCGAAAGGCCTTCCTCCACGACCCGCTGCGCCAGGTTCCGCTGCTGCCCCGCCTCGGGGAGGGAGAGGAGGGTCCGGGCGTGACCGGCGGAGAGCTTGCCCTCTTCCAGAAGTGCCTGAACGGCGTCAGGGAGGGCCAGAAGCCGGGAGGCATTGGCGACGGCTGACCGGGACTTGCCCACCCGGGTGGCCACCTCCTCCTGGTTCATGCCGAAGTCGGCCATGAGGACCCGGTAACCGTTGGCCTCTTCGATGGGGTTCAGGTCCTCCCGCTGAAGGTTTTCGATCATGGCCAGCTCAGCGGCCTTACGGTCGTCGGCCTCCACGACCACGGCGGGGACCTCCTTTAGCCCGGCCAGCTTGGCCGCCCGCCACCGCCGTTCGCCGGCGATGATCTGATAGTAGCCGGAGCTGAGACGACGGACCGTGAGGGGCTGAATGATACCGTGGATCCGAATCGAGTCGCTGAGGTCCTGAAGGGCTTCGTCCTCAAACCGCTTTCTGGGCTGGTTCATGGCGGGCTGTACCTGAGAAATAGGGAGAAAGAAGGAGCCTTGTCCCTCCTTTTGCTCCTGAAGGACGGCGTTCTCGCCCAGGAGGGCGCCCAGGCCCTTGCCCAATCCGCCTTTTGCTGCCATAGGAGATCAATCCTTTCTGATGTAGTTTATTTGTTCTTCCCAATGACCTCTTCGGCCAGGGACTTATAGGCTTCGGTGCCCCGGGAATAGGCGTCGTACGCGTCGATGGGCTTGCCGTGGCTGGGGGCCTCGGAGAGCCGGACGGTGCGGGGGATAACGGTGGCATAGACCTGGCCGGGGAAGTGGCGCTTCACTTCTTCGGCCACCTGCATGCTGAGATTGGTACGGCTGTCGTACATGGTGAGCAGGACCCCTTCGAGCTCAATCTCCGGGTTAAGGGACCGCTTCACAATGCGCACCGTGCCCAATAGGTCGCTCAGACCCTCCAGAGCGTAATACTCACATTGGACGGGGACCAGCACCGAATGGGCGGCACAGAGTCCGTTGAGGGTAAGAAGCTCCAGAGAGGGAGGGCAATCAATGAGAATGTAATCGTACCGCGGGGAGACACTTTCCAGAGCTTTTTGAAGCAGGTGTTCCCGGTCGGCCATGCCGATCATCTCAATGCCGGCACCGGCCAAGGACTTGTTAACGGGGATCACGTCACAGTAAGGGGTGGAGACAATGGCCTTGGCGCAGTCCACGCCCTCTACTAAGACTTCATAAATGCTGGGGTTTGCGGTGGTCTTGTCCACCCCAAGGCCGGAGGTGGCGTTGGCCTGGGGATCAAAGTCACAGACCAGCACCCGCTTGCCTTGCCGCTGAAGGGCGGAGGCCAGGTTTACACAGGTGGTAGTTTTGCCCACGCCGCCCTTTTGGTTCACAATGGCGATTCTTTTTGCCACGGACCATCCTTCTTTCTCTGTGAATTTTGGATAAATCCTATTATACCCAGAATTTGACGGGTTTTCAATAGGGAAGGGAGATTTTTTCAATGTTTCACGTGAAACTTTAGAAAATTCCTCTCCTTTAGAGGGCCCCCGGCGAATAAGTTCGCCAGGGCCTGCGCTAAAAACCTGCCCCCAGCAGGTTTTCTTTACGCTGATGTTTCACGTGAAACATTGGAAAAAGCCCGTCATCCAATTTCTGTAATTGGATGACGGGCTACTCAGAAGAAAATAGGAAGGCGGCCTACCGGGGAATACGGATGGTAAGACAGATCTCCTCGGGGGTATCCCGGCGGTCAAAGGCGGCGTTGACTCCGGCAGACTTCATCATGGAGAGGCCCCGGGTCACAGTATTTAAAAAGAGCCGTACATCCTTTAATATAAAGATAGGCTTGCTTTTGGAAGGGGGCGGAGCCAGAAGGGAATCTACGTAGGCCTCGGTCTGGGAGACAGTAAGACGGTGGGCGGCCAGGTGCCGGGCGGCCTGGATCTGAAGCTCCGGGGAAGAAAGGGAGAGTAAGGCCCGGGCGTGACGCTCGGTAAAGCCCTTCTCCCGCAGAAGCTTAAGAGCTTCCGGGGAAAGCTTCAGGAGACGCAGCTTGTTGGCGACAGCGGACTGAGATTTGCCGATCTGCTTGGCCAGGGCCTCCTGGGAAAGCCCGGAGGCGTCCAAAAGAGCCTGGAGGGCCAAAGCCTCCTCCCAGAAGTCCAGATCTCTCCGCTGGACATTTTCAATGAGGGCCAGAAGGGAGGATTCCTGGGGATCGGCTGAGAGAAGAAGGCAAGGGACCTCCTTCAGTCCGGCCAGCTTGGCGGCCCGAAGCCGGCGCTCTCCCGCGATGAGCTGGTAGCCCTCCTGCTCGCGGCGGACCGACAAAGGCTGGAGGATGCCATGGACCGCGATGCTGTGGGACAACTCCTCCAGGGCGGCGGGGTCAAAGTCCCGGCGGGGCTGATTGGGGTTGGGAGAGATGGCCTCGGCGGGGAGAAACAGGACACGGCTGCTTTCGAAGAGCCCTTTTTTGCGAAGAAATGGCATAAAAACCCCTTCTTTCCCGGAAGTTTGGTCTGGATAGTCCGAAAAGACCTTGGATATCCAGAGTTTACCAAATTTTTCCAGAAAAAGAAGGGGAAGGGTGTCGAGAGGGAAATATTTCCGCGGGAGTAAAAGGGATTGGGGAAGACGTGTTCTTCTGCTTTATCATCTATTTGGGAGAGGGGAACATCATTTTGCTTCGCAAAACGATCGTTCCCAGTCGTTTGCGCCAAGCGCAAGCGACTCAGCAAAATGTGATGCCGTTCTCGCTCATGGCGGCGATGCGGGCCAGGGACTCCACCCGGAGGCCGGACTGGCGCAGGAGGTCGCCCCCGGGCTGGAAAGCCTTCTCAATGCAGATCCCCGCGCCCACCAGGTCGGCCCCCGACTGGTGGACAATGTCCATGAGGCCCTGGAGGGCGGCGCCGTTGGCCAGAAAATCGTCAACGAGAAGCACCCGGTCGTTGGGGGAGAGGAATTCCTTGGCCACCATGACCTCGTAGTCGGTGCCGTGGGTAAAGGAATGGACCTGGGAGGTGTAGACGCTGCCGTCAATGTTTTTGGTCTTGCTCTTCTTGGCAAAAAGGACGGGAACGCCGAAGCACTGGGCCACGATACAGGCAATGCCAATGCCTGAAGCCTCGATGGTAAGGATCTTGGTGATCCCTTCACCGCCAAAAAGGCGGAAAAATTCCTTGCCCATCTCGTTGCAAAGGTCTACGTCGATCTGGTGGTTGAGAAAGCTATCCACTTTAAGTACGGAGCCGTGCTCCCGGATCTTGCCATCCTTGCGGATACGGTCTTCTAAAAGCTGCATAGGGGTGAGCCTCCTTGATAGAGAATGAAGAGCTTTTCCATGGCCTCATCCGTCACGGCTTCGCCGTGCCACCTGTCTCGTCTTCGACTCGGTCAAATCGGTGGACGCGTGCCAGTGGCACGCACCGACCCGTAAACGGGGAAGGCTTATGACCATTCCTCTATTAGGCTTCCCCATTTATGGGGAAGCTGTCGAGTGAATGCGAGACTGATGAGGCTATTGCAAATAAGTGCCTCAAGCCTGCAAAAAGCCTTTGCCAAAGATCTCGCTGGAGCTGGTGACCAGAATAAAAGCGTGGGGGTCGGTTTTCCGCAGGTGGGAGCGGAGCAGCACCGCCTGGTGGATGGACAGGACGGTGAGGACCACGTACTCGTCGTGGTGGGTGTAGGCCCCCTTGGCCTCCCAGATGGTGGCGCTGCGGTTCATGCCCTCAATAATAAACCGGCAGACATTCTCAGGGCTTCGGGTCACAACCATAAAGGCCTTCTTGCGGTTAAGAGAACCCATGACCCAGTCAATGATGACCGAGTTCAGGGTCAGGCCCAGCAGGGAGAAGAGGCCGGTCTCAATGTCGAAAACCAAAAGGGCGGCGGCGGCAATAAGCACGTTGGAAAAAAGGAGGGCGTTGCCGACATCCAGGCCGGAATACTTCCGCAGGATCATGGCCACGATGTCGGTGCCGCCGGTGGAGGCGTCAACGTGAAAGAGGAGAGCGGCTCCAATGGCCGGGAGGAGGATGCCAAAAAAAAGCTCCAGCATTTTTTGATTGGTGAGGGGGGCGGACAGGGGACAGACCCACTCAAATACCTGGACCAGGCCGGTATAGAGCACGGTGCAGTAGATGGTGCGGAAGCCAAAGCCCTTATCCAGGACCAGAAAGCCCATGACCAGAAAGATCACATTGAGAATGGTGTTCATGGTGCTGGAGGTGATGACCTCAGAGGAGATGAGGTTGCCCAGCAGCACCGAAAGGCCCGCGACGCCGCCGGTGGAAAAATGGTTGGGGAACTTAAAGAAGTAGACGCCCACCGCCACGAGAACCGAACCCGTGGTCATCACGAGAAAGGTCTTGAGCTGCTCACGGAGGGAGGAGCTTCGGGTGGGAGAGGACTTGGGCGGCTGTGGCTTCTGGGACTGGGGCTGAACGGGTTGGATAGAATCGTTCTCCATAGGGGTCGCCTCCCAAATAAATACTTACCGGCCGGTAAAGACCGTCCAGACATCATAGTGTTCCAGATCAGGATAGATGGGGATGGTGCCCAGCCGCCAGACCGACACGCCGGTGACGCCGAAGAGCTTGGCCAGGGAGAGCTTGGCGTCCACGCTTTGAGCGTTTTCAAACCACAGCTTATAGTGTTCGCCATCCTCGGTGGTATATTCGATATACGCATTGCGGCTTTCCGCATCCCAGGTGTAGACCGTGTCCTCCTGGTTCAGACGCTGGGCGATGGTGGTGGGGCCGGGGTGGTAGATGGTGCGCTCGACAAGGAGACCGTTTTCATCCACGTGGAAGCCCGCGGTACCAAAGGAGATCTGGAGGGCGAGCTTGCTCTTGTCCTGGACCCCGGTATCCGGGTCGGTAATGTGCTGGAGGGCGGTATAAACACGGTCAATGGGAGTTACCGGGCTGTGGGTGCGGTCGGTGCCCAGATAGTACTCCGGGATGGAGGTCCACTGGTAATCATGGGCCATGAGGATCACCTTGTCACAGTGCTCCCCGATCTCCCGGTAGTCGTAGCCCTTGTACCAGTCGTCGGGAGGAACGCAGACCCAGAGGGGCTTGTCCGGGGGGAGAGCGGCGCGGAGGTCGGCTAAAAACCGAACAAAGGCGTCTTTATAGGTCTCGGTCCGCAGGCCCTCAAAGTCAATGGTGAGGCCGGCGTAATCCCCTGAGACGGCCACCAGGGCGTCAATGGCGGCGTAGGCGGTCTCTTCGGAGGAGAGAAGGAGTTCCAGTACGCTGGTGGCGGTTCCGTCGGCCAGGGTCACGGTTTTATTGGTGTCGGCGTAAACATTCAGGTTGTAAGGGAGCTCAGCCTGGGCAAACCGTTCCAGGGCAGGGGTGGGGTCCTTGGGGATCACCCAGTCGTTGCCTCCCGCCGAGGTGGAGTTGATCCAGGGGCCGTTCTCCGGGTCGACGCACAGACGGGCCCAGCCTACGCTGAGGGCGTCCAAGTCCTCCACACAGTCGATCTGGCTGTAAGAGGAGAAGGCGTAGAAGGCGTGGAGCCAGTCGAGCCTGGAGGTATAACGCTCGTAGACCCGGACCAGCATGGCGGCGGCCTGCTCCCGGGGGGCGGAGTCGTGGGGAAGGAACACGGTGGTCCCCTCGGGGCCGGGGGTGCCGTTGGTCATGCCAATGTCCCGGGCTACCGTGATGTAGCCGATGTGTTCGGTGACGTCGGGGAAGGGAGGGTCGGAATTTTCCAGACTTTGAGCCAGCGGGTCCAAATCCAGGGCCTTTACCAGCATGACGGCCATCTCCTCCCGGGAGATGGGATCCCCGGGGCGGAAGTGGGCGGCGGGGTCGGCCACGCCGTGCTCCGCGGCGGCGGTGATAAAGCCCTTGGCCCAGTGGCTCTGGATGTCGGGGATGTCCACTACGGCAGGGTCGGCCTCCTCCCAGCCCATCATCCGGCACAGGACGGTGACGAACTCAGCACGGCTCATGTCCCGGCCCACTCCGAAGGTGCCGTCGGAGTAGCCGTGCATCAGGCCATACTGGTCGGCCTTTTCAATGACCTCCTTAGCCCAGTGGGCTTCGGCGTCCGAAAAGGCCAAAGCGGAGGGTGCGGCCACGGCCAAAAGGGAAGCCATCAGCAGGGTGGCGGTGATTTGTTTCAGACGAAAAAGCATAGGGACCTCCTTGTGCGGGGGGTGAAGGGAATAGGGACCCATTTTCTATATTCGAAATTATAGCACGCTTCGACAGGGGGAACAAGTGGGAAAATAAAAAACAGTTGGTATTCTTTGCGGAAAAGAATACCAACTGTTTTGATGAGAGGGAGATTTAGAGCGGGGAGGCGTAGACGGCCAGAGCTCCTGCCATGGCGTCCAGCATGGACTGGAGGAGGGCAGCGTCCTCCCGGGTGTACTGGCCCACCACGACCAGGGAGCAGGCACCATCAAAGCTGGCGGCCGAAATCTGCATCCCGGGCTTTTTCTTCAGGGGACCACCAAAAAGTCCGCCGGTGGGGACCAGGTCTCCCAGGGCCAGGGGCGCGCAGGGGATGTTGCCCAGATTGGTCAGCCCCAGAGACATGGAGCCGTACAGCTTTCCGGCGACCTGGAGAAGAAGCCCCATGGGGAGGGTCCGGGCGGCGCCGTGGAGAAGGGGCATTCCGTAAAGGCCGGCGAGAGGGTCCTCCTTGGCGGTCCGGGTCTGGGCGGCCACCTGGGAGAGAATATCCGAAAAGGGAATCTCCCGGGTCAGCTCCAGGCAGGTGGGAAGGGAGCCCGAGAGGTTGCACAGACCCTCAGATTCTCCGCCGGGACAGTGGCGGCGCAGGTCCATCATGGAGGTGATCCCAATGGGATGGGACAGGTCGGCGCCGGGAAGGGAAGCGTAGGCGTGGTAGCAGGAGGCCAGGAGCAGGTCGTTGGCGGTGGCGCCGGCCGCCTTGGCGTTCTGCCGGGCCTGGGTCATGACGGAAGCGGGGATCAAAACATGAGTCAGGCTGCGCAGGCCGGGCCGGGACACGGGAAAGGGGAAAGAGGAGCTGGCTGAGGAAAAGGGATTTTTGAGAAGAGAGAAAAGTTCCTTGGGGCTAAAATGCCGGTAGACCTGTTCGGCGGCCCGACTACCGTTTTTCACTTCCAGGCCTGCGGCGGTCCCGGTATCCTGAAGAAGCCGGTAAGCTTGGGCCAGCTTCTCCAGCAGATATTTCCCGTCGCCTCCATCTACGCAGAGATGACTGATGGTAACAACGACCGCACAGCAATCCGGCCCCTGGACCAGAGAGCAAAGGAGCTGGGCCTTACTGTCGGGAGCGATGGGGAGAAGGGCAAGGCTTTGGGCGGTGGGGCCAGGGTCTCCAGCTGTCTCCACGTATTGAAAAAAGTGGCTGTCCTCAAGATCGTTGTTTATATGCCAGTGAGCGCCAAGGCTGTCCGAGAAAAAGGAGGCGTGAAGAATGTCCACACGCTCTACCAGGGTCCGAACGGCGTCCCGGAGAAGCTCCGGGGCGGGGTGACCGGGGTAGTAGAGAAGAAAGCGGATGGTATTATCGTTAAACTCGTGGACCAGGTACTGGGCCTTTTCGCCGGAGCCAGCCAAAAGAAATTTATCCATAAGGACCTCCCCAACAGCATGAAATCAATAATGAGTAGGCCAATTATAGTGAAAAGGCTCCAAAAATGCAATAGGAACTGGGGATATAAAACAAATACAAGGAAAATGTTGAAAAGATAATGAACAACATCGGGAGAAACGTTGAAAAGGCAAGGGTTATCTGCGATGGAAGGCCTTTCCAACCTCACAGATCACCACCGGGGCGACGGCCAGAAGAAGGACCACTCCCCATTCCAGAGGGCTGAGGGGCACGGTCTGGAAGATCTTCTGGAGGGGAGGAAGGGTAAGTACCGAAAGCTGCATGATAAGGCCCACCAAAAAAGCCTTGTTCATGGCGGGGTTGGAAAAGACTCCGATGTGGAAGAGAGAGTGGCCTTCGCTGCGGACGTCAAAGGCGTGGAAGAGCTGGCAGAGGGTGAGGGTGGCGAAGGCCATGGTGTTGGCGGCCGAGGCGGCCTCGCCGGGGCCGGAAAGCACGTATTCGCCCAAGGCGTAGGCCGTCAGGGTAAGAGCACCCACCATGAGACCCTGCCAGAGGAGACGCAGGGAGAACTGCCGGGTAAACAGGCTTTCCCCTGCCGGACGGGGCTTCTGGTCCATGACCCCATCTTCTACCGGCTCCACTCCCAGGGCCAGAGCGGGAAGGGAGTCGGTGACCAGATTGAGCCAGAGGAGCTGGACCGGCATAAGGGGCATTTGACGGAAATTGAGGACGGTGGCCACGAAAATGGTAAAGAGCTCCCCAATGTTGCAGGAAAGAAGGTAGTGGATGGCCTTGCGGATGTTGGCATAGATCCCCCGTCCCTGAGCCACCGCCGAGACGATGGTGGCAAAATTGTCGTCGGTGAGGACCATATCGGCCGCTCCTTTGGCTACATCGGTGCCCGTTTTCCCCATGGCACAGCCAATGTGGGCGGCCCGGAGGGCGGGGGCGTCGTTGACCCCATCCCCGGTCATGGCCACCACCCGACCCTTTTTCCGCCAGGCCTCCACGATGCGGGTCTTATGCTCCGGGGAGACCCGGGCAAAGACGGAGAATTTCTCAATGTCCTGCTCCAGAAGCTCCTGAGGCATGAAGTCCAGCTCAGCTCCCGTTACCGCCAGGTCTCCGTCCCGGTATATGCCCAGCTCCTTTGCGATGGCCACGGCGGTGAGCCGGTGGTCCCCGGTGATCATCACCGGCTTGACCCCGGCGGTGCGGCACTGGGCCACGGCGGCCTTGACCTCGGCCCGGGGCGGGTCCATCATGCCCATAAGGCCTAAAAAGGTGAGGCTTGTCTCCAAGGCCTGGGAGGTGAGGGGAGAGGGGAGGGTCTCCAGGTCCCGGTAAGCGACTCCAAGCACCCGCAGGGCTTGGCGGGACATGCTGTTGATGGTGTCCCGGGCGGCGGAGAGCTGGGCATGGGAGAGGCCCGAGCGGGCCAGCAGTATGTCGGGGGCGCCTTTGACATAGACCCGAAAGCCACCCCCCTCCCGGGGATGGACGGTGGACATGAGCTTTCTCTCGGAATCAAAGGGAAGTTCGGCCACCCGGGGAAAGGCCTTGTCCAGGTCGGCCTTCCAAAGTCCCTCCTGGGAGGCGGCTTCCACCAGGGCGATCTCGGTGGGATCCCCTATGGGACCGCATTCCCCCAGGGCCGCGTCACAGCAGAGGGCCGCGGCGGTGAGGAGCTGCCTGCGGTCGGTCCCCGGCGGGGTCCAGGTCTGGCGGACCGTCATTCTGTTTTGGGTGAGGGTGCCTGTCTTATCCGAGCAGATCACCCCGGCGCAGCCCAGGGTCTCTACGGCGGGGAGCTTTTTCACAATGGCCCCCTCCTTGGCCAGCCGCTGGACCCCAAGGGCTAGGACGATGGTAACGATGGCGGGGAGCCCTTCAGGGATGGCCGCCACCGCCAGGGAGACGGCGGTCATGAACATGGAGAGAAGGTCCCGCCCTTCCAAAAGTCCCACCCCGAACATAACGGCGCAGACGCACAGGCAGATGAAGGAGAGGGTTTTGGAGATCTCACCCATCTTGTGCTGGAGGGGGGTCTCCCGGTCCTCCTGGTCCAGAAGCAGGTTGGCCACCCGGCCCACCTCGCTGTCCATGCCGGTGGACACCACCACTCCCACGGCCCGGCCGGCGGTGATGATGGTGGAGCCGATGACCATAGTAGCCCGGTCGGCCAGGGGGGTCTCCCGAGGGAGGGCGCCGCCGACGTTTTTGTCCACCGGCACCGATTCCCCCGTCATGGCCGACTCATCCGCTTTGAGAGAAAAAGCCTCCAGAAGCCGGGCGTCGGCGGGAACAAGGTCCCCGGCCTCCAGGCGGATGACATCCCCGGGGACCACCTGGGCAGCGGGGAGCTTTTGCTCATTTCCCTCCCGGAGCACCCTGGCCATGGGAGCCGACATGCCCTGGAGGGCCTCCAAAGCCTTCTGGGCGCTGTTTTCCTGAGAGATGGAAATGATGGCGTTCACCACGACGATGAGAAGGATAATGGCGCTGTCCAGCCAGTCCTCCCCTCCACTGGACCAGAGGGAGAGGGCGGCCGCCCCCAAAAGTACCAGGATCATGGGGTCCTTTAGCTGGTCCCACAGCCGAAGAAGAAGGGGCCGGGGCGGTTTGCCTTTAAGGGTATTCGGGCCATATGTCTCCAGGCGGGCCCGGGCATCCGGGGCCGAAAGGCCCCGGCGGGGGTCAGCTTTGACCCGGGAGATGGTCTCCTCTTGGGTAAGGGTGTGCCAGTCCGTCATCATGGGCGCTCAGACCTTTCTTTGGAAAATTCTGACAGCACCATGATACAGGGCGGACTTGTCCGATTACAAGGGAAACGTGGCGGCTTGGACCAAAGAAATCAGAAAGTCTTTTCCCGGCGCTTCCCGGGAAATTTGAGGCGGGAGAGCGGGGGAGGCGCGCAGCAGCCGGACACACCGCTCGACACTTCGGGCCACGGTGGTAGGCGGGAGCTTTTCCTCGGCGGAGAGCTGGAGATAGGCCTGCTTAAGAAGGGAGCAGCCGCCGGAGGAGAGAAGCTGGGCGCACCGGGCGGTAAGGAGAAAACCGGCGCGGCTTCGGGGAAGACCCAGCGTTTCCAGCAGGGCGCAGAGAGGCGCGAAAGACTCCTCTCCGCCGGAACGAGTAATGCGGCGGAGAAGCTCGGACCAGTCCACCGGCTTGAGAAAGACAAAGTCGGCTCCCGCGGCAAAGGCGGCCCGAGCCGCCGCCTGCCCGGAGGCCAGGGTGATCGCCCAGACAGGGATAGGCTTTCGCCGAAGCCGACAGCGGCGGATGAGCTCCAGACCGCTGAAGCCGGGGAGGACCAGCTCGGTGAGGATCAGGCCGGGAGAGGCGGAAAGAGCCAGAGAAAGGGCCTCAGGTCCATTGGCCGCGGGGAGGACCTCCAGTCCCGCGCCCGTCAAAAGGGCGGACGCAAGCATCCGCTGCTGGGGGGAGGGCTCCACCAAAAGGATCCGTTGGGGCGGCAGGAGGCTCACGGCTCGGGAGCGATGGCGTCCAGCAGCTGCCGAAGGCCGATGATCATGCCGGAGAGAAGCTCCCGGTCAATGGGCTTCATGGAGGAAAGGTAGTCGGCCGCCAGAGCGGCGGTCTCCTGCGCGGGAGACCGGCCAAAAATCAGATAATCGCAGGATACCCCAAGGGCGGTGGCCAGACGGCCAAGCTTTACCATGGTCATACTCTGTTCTCCTTTCTCAAGCTGCGTGAGAAATTGAACCGAAGTCTCAGCGGCTTCGGCCACCTGTTCCAGAGTCAGACGCTTGGACTTACGGGCCAGCCGGATCCGCTGGCCGATTTTGCGTTGCTCCGCCAGATCACGGAGCCGGTCGTCTTTTTGTCTTGACATAGCGATAGCCTCCTTAGAGTCCGCCAAAGGGCGGACATGATAGCTATAGCTTGCCACAATTATGATGGAAAGGAATCAATGAAAACTGATAACTTATACAGCAATAAAATTGGAACGGGCAAAAATTTAAGGGAAAAAGACAGAAGCGGCGGGAAGAAACAGGTTCCGTAAGGAGGGGAAAGAAAAAATTATACAAAATTCTGGATTTCCTTTGCATTTCCCGCCTTCTTTTGCTATAATAATAGTAATTGAAATTTGGCCTGTGGGCCCATGGGAGTGATGACAGTGGACGCTCTTGGCGCTATTGTATTTCTGTCCCGGGATGAGCGGGGCGCATCCCCTCTTCTCAACGATATTTTATTTGACCCGGCAGCCCTGTGGCTGTCGGAGACCTTACGTTCCGCCGGTGTGGAGCGTTTTTTTGTGGTCTGTGAGCCGGAGGACGTTCAGGCGGCAGCCCAGTGCTTCCCGGAGGGGACCGCTGTGGTGGCCGACGGGAATGCCGACGCCACCGCCCGGCTCCATGCCTTTTTGGAGGAGAACCCGGGGGACGTGACCGTGGTCACCCGGCCCGTCCTTCTGGCCCCTGAGGGAACGAGCTTTTCCCTGCCTGGGAAGGAGCCGGCCAAAAGCGTGTTTGCCCTGAAGGGGGCGGGACTGCTTTCCGCCCTTCGGGACGGGAAGGGCTTTGGGGAGGCTGTGTCCGCGCTGGGGGATACCGCCCCCTGGCGGGGGAGGTATGTGCCCCTGAAAAACGACCTTTCCTACCGGGCTTTTACGGTGGAACCTCTGGCCAGGGGACTGAGCGTGGAGCGGCTGCTGGCCGCGGGCGTGCGGGTGATGGATCCGGCCAACACCTATGTGGGTCCCGCCGTCACTGTAGGGGAGGGGAGCACCCTGCTCCCGGGTACCATCCTCCGGGGGAGGACCACTGTGGGAAGGGACTGCAGCCTGGGGCCAAACACCCTGATCCGGGACTGTGCCATCGGAGATTCCGTGACCGTGAACTCCTCCCAGCTCAACGAGAGCGTGGTGGAGGATGAGGTGGTCATTGGGCCTTTCGCTTACATACGACCTCACTGCCTGCTGATGAAAAAGGCCAAGGTGGGGGATTTTGTGGAACTGAAAAATTCCACCATTGGCGAGGGCACCAAGATCAGCCACCTGACCTATGTGGGGGACACCGACGCGGGGGCTCATATCAACTTTGGCTGCGGCACGGTGACTGTAAACTACGACGGAGCCCAAAAGTTCCGCACTACCATCGGGGATGGGGCGTTTATCGGCTGCAACACCAACCTGGTGGCCCCGGTGACCATCGGGGAGGGAGCGTATACCGCCGCGGGCAGTACCATCACGGAGGATGTGCCCCCCGACTCCCTGGCCATCGCCCGGGAGCGGCAGAGCGTGAAAAAGAACTGGGCAAAACGCCGCCGGGGGAACTGATCCCACCCAACTTGTCCATTTGGCCCCTGTGTGGGGGATGGAAATAGAATAGAGGAAACAGAAAATACACAAAAGAAGAGAGGATGTGGAGAACATGATCTCGCATGGAAAGGACATCAAGATTTTCTCCGGAAACGCAAATCCCGTGTTGGCCCAGGCCATCTGCAAAAGGCTGAATACCGAGCTGGGAAGCGCCGAGGTGGGCCGCTTCTCCGATGGAGAGGCATTCTGCTCCCTGTACGAGACCGTTCGGGGATCCGATGTGTTTGTGGTGCAGTCCACCTGTGGGCCGGTGAACGACAATCTGATGGAGCTTCTTATTATGATCGACGCCCTTCGCCGGGCGTCGGCCGGCCGGATCACCGCGGTCATGCCCTACTTTGGCTATGCCCGGCAGGACCGAAAGGCCAAGCCCCGGGATCCCATCTCGGCCAAGCTGGTGGCTAATATGATCACCACCGCCGGGGCCGACCGGGTGCTTACCATGGACCTTCACGCCTCCCAGATCCAGGGTTTCTTTGATATTCCTGTGGACAACCTGCTGGGCAGTCCCATCTTTGCCCATTACTATCACGACCGTTTTGTGGGGCAGGAGGACTCCACCGTGGTGGTTTCTCCCGATGTGGGCAGTGTGTCCCGGGCCCGGACCTTTGCCCAGAAGCTGGGTCTGCCCCTGGCCATTGTGGACAAGCGGCGGCAGAAGGCCAACTCCTCCGAGGTCATGAACATCATCGGTGACGTGAAGGGCAAGCAGGTCATCCTGCTGGACGATATGGTGGATACTGCCGGTTCCCTCTGCCACGCCGCACAGGCTCTGGTGGATATCGGCGGCGCTACCGACGTGTACGCCTGCGCCAGCCACGGCGTTCTCTCCGGTCCCGCCTACGATCGTATTGAGCAGAGCCCCATCAAGGAGCTACTGCTGCTGGATTCCATTCCCGCCCAACGGGAGAACTTCCCCAAGATCAAGTATCTCACCGTGGCCGACCTGTTTGCCGAGGCCATCGAGCGGATCTATCAGGAGATCTCGGTGTCCAAGCTGTTCAATTAAGGAGCGAGGAGATAGGTCGCTTCGGGCCGAAGGCGCGAAACGACCCGGGCCGGTTGCTCGGCAAAGCCGAGTGATGGCCCCAGGCATATAGAGACGTCGTTCCCCCAAAGGGGGAACGACGTCCCGGCAATCAGAGATTGCCCAGGGGCGGGACAATTCCCCGCCCCCTTTTCTGTGCAGGAGGGATCCTATGCTTTTCGGCAGAAATAAGGCCCCGGGGGTGTCCTGGCTCGTTGTGGGCCTGGGGAACCTGGGGGAGGAATATGAGAGGACCCGGCACAACGCCGGGTTTGAGGTGGTGGACCTGCTGGCCCAAAGCCTGGGGGTCAGGATCCAGCGGCTCAAGTTTAAGGCCCTTATCGCTGCGGCGGACATTGGGGACCAGAAGGTACTGCTCATGAAGCCCACCACCTATATGAACCTCTCCGGGGAGGCGGTGGAGCAGGCGGTCTCCTTTTATAAGGTGCCCCCCGAGCGTATTTTAGTGATCTCGGACGAGGTGGCCCTGCCTCCCGGCAAGCTGCGGATCCGAGCCTCCGGCTCGGCGGGGGGGCACAACGGCCTGAAAAACATCATTCTCCATCTCCACTCCGACCAGTTTCCCCGGATCCGGGTGGGGGTGGGCAACAAGCCCCACCCCGATTACGACATGGCGGACTGGGTGTTAGGAAGACCTATGGGAGAGGACCGTAAGGCTCTGGATGAGGCAGAGAAAAAGGCAGCTGAGGCCATCGGGGTCATTCTGGAAAAAGGACTGGACCGGGCGATGGAGAAATACAATCGGTAATATCTGCAAAAAATATAACTAAAACGCCTGCCGACACCGGCAGGCGTTTTCCTTAAAAACACAGATTCAGGCGGTGAGGGCGGAGCGGAGCTTCATCCGCTTCCAGAGCTGGACAGTCTCGATGGTGGCGCAGAGCTTGTCGGCCAGGCTCACGGTCCATGCCTCCCGGGAGCGGGGGAGGTGAAGGGCTAAGGGCCACATGTGGGCCAGGATCACATTACGCTCTTTGGGGGTGAGGGGGGTAAGAGCCTCGGCGTTGCGCAGGGCAAACACCGGGTGGTCGAAGCACTGAAGGCCGGGGTGGGCCGATTGGTCGTTCCAGCGGTAAAGGTACAGGTCGTGGAGCAGTCCGCACCGGGCGCAGGAGCGGTAGTCCAGCCCCCAGCGGCGGGCCAGGCGGAAGGCCACGTAGGACACGAAAACCGAGTGCTCGTAGCAGCTCACCCCGGGATGGTGGGGGAGCTGGCGCATGGACTGGACCTGGGAGGTCTGGATCAGATCCCGCACGCAGTCCAGGTAAGCCACCCGGTTGGGAGAATCAATGAGCTTCATAGAAAAGGACTCCTTTCGGACAACGAAGTTTTTTCTGTCTCCGATTATAAACCATAATTTTTGATTTGTCACGGGAAAAAAGAGAAAACAAAGGAAATCGTAAGAAATTCGTAAGACTTGGCCCCTTGTATTTTGGGGGGGGGCCTGTTATCCTTACAGTACAAAACCATGAAGGGCCTTTGAGCCCGAGGAAAGGAGGGGACGCCCATGATCCAGGTGGAACAGGTCACCAAGACATTTGACGGCTTTAAGGCCCTGGACCAGCTCACCATGACGGTGCCCACAGGGGCGGTCTATGGACTGGTGGGACCCAACGGGGCGGGAAAGTCCACGATTTTGCGTCATATTACGGGAGTCTATCTTCAGGACAGCGGGATCATCCTGCTGGACGGGGAGCGGATCTACGAGAATCCGGCGGCAAAGGGGAAGATCTTTCCCATCCCCGACGAGCTTTACTATTTCGGCTCGGCCTCCACAAGGGACATGGCCCGGTTTTACAAGGGGTTCTATCCTCGGTTTGATGAGAAACGGTATGAGGCGCTGCGGGAGGTTTTTCGTACAGTGGACGAACGCCAGCCTATCCGGCGGCTGAGTAAGGGCATGCAGAAGCAGTCGGCGTTCTGGCTGGCCATGAGCTGCCGGCCGGAGGTGCTGGTGCTGGATGAGCCGGTGGACGGTCTGGACCCGGTGATGCGGCGGCAGGTGTGGAATCTGCTGCTCTCCGACGTGAAGCAGGAGAACGCCACCGTTTTGGTCTCCTCCCACAATCTGAAGGAGCTGGAGGACGTGTGTGACCACGTGGGCATTCTGTCCAGAGGCCGGGTCTTGGTGGAGCGGAGCCTTTCCGACCTTCAGGAGAACGTGGTGAAGATGCAGGTGGTCTTCCAGGAGCGGGAGATGCCTAAGCTCCCCGAGGACATGGAGGTGCTGAACGTCAGCCAGGTGGGGAGGATCACTACCCTTATCGTCCGGGGCAGGGCCCACGAGATCACCAACCGGCTCTCGGTCTATTGTCCCATTCTGCTGGAGGCCCTGCCTCTTACGTTGGAGGAGATCTTTATCTACGAACTGGGAGGTGAGGACTATGAGGTCCGGGATGTCATCCTTTGAGCAAAAGGGCTGGTTCAACCGCACTCTGCTCAAAAAGAACCTGACCCGGTTCTGGCCCCTGTGGGCCCTTTACACCGCGGCCCTCTTTTTCAGCCTGGGAATGCCCCTCATCAACCTGGAGAGCGTGATGCACCGGGCGGAGGGGGCCACAGTTTCCGTAGGCAGCGGGCTGTGGAACACCATGGGGGAGGTCCTGGAGGCTATGAACCGGGAGTACATGGTGGAGCAATACCAGGAAATGGTCCGGGACGCTATGGGGGCGGTAGTGCTCATGGGTGCGGTGTACGGCTGCTTCCTGGCCATGGCCTTTTTTTCCTACCTGATGAACCGCCGGAGCGTGGGGATGCTCCACGCCCTGCCCATCAAGCGGGAGGGGCTTTTCCTCACCAACTGGGTCTCCGGGCTTTTCTTTGTGGCCGGGCCCAGTCTGGTGGTGTTTCTCATCGCCCTGCTGGCCGAGGCAGGCAAGGGGGCCGTTGGCCTGGAGGACCTGCTGCTGTGGCTGCTGGTCAGCGTGAGCACCGGGCTGTTCTTCTTTGACTTTGCCCTTTGCTGTGCCATGTTTACCGGGCATATTCTGGCCCTTCCTGTCTTTTACCTCATTCTCAACGGCCTGGTGGCCGGAATGTATTTCCTCTTTGGAATGGCTATGCAGATTCTTTTTGTCGGATACGCAGGCGGGCGGCTCTCCTTTGTTTCCCAGTATCTGGTGGAGTGGCTTACCCCGATCGCCCACATTGCCGGACAGGTCACCGAGTGGAACACGGTGGAGCTTCCCGACGGAAGCATGAGAGACAGCCTGATGAGCGGGGCACTGGCGGGCTCGGCCTACGCCATTTTGGCGGGCGCCGCCCTTCTCCTCATTGCTTTCTGGGTCTACCGCGCCCGGCAAATGGAGCGGGCCGAGGACCTGGTGACTGTGGGCTGGGTGAAGCCCATCTTTCGCTACGGTGTGGGGGTGTGTACCGGCTTTGCCCTGGGGACCATGCTTCACCTGTATTTTGTGCGCGGCGGCGTAGTGGGCTATATTATTCTGGTGACCCTCTGCGCCGTGATCGGTGGCTTTGCGGGGCAGATGTTCCTCCGCAAGACCCTTCGGGTGCTTCGCTCGGGGTGGAAGGGCAGCCTGGCCCTGGGTATGTGTATGCTCCTGCTTTTGTGCGGTATCCGCATGGATGTGGGAGGCTTTCAGTCCCGGGTGCCTGACCCCGAGAAGGTAAAGCAGGTCTATCTGAGCAATGTCCACAGCCAGCCCTCGGATGGGGCCGGCTGGCTGTCGGTGACCCTTCGGGACCCGGAATTGATCGCCCAGGCGGTCGGGATCCACCAAAGCCTGATCCAGGATCTGGACAAGCTGGAGCGGGCTGACCGGGGGGACTGGGACTACAGCGATGACGACAGCGTCGTGTCCCTGCGGCTGAGCTATATCATGAAGGATGGAAGCGAGCTGGAGCGGAGCTATGACGTCATCCCCATCAGCCGGTCCGACCTGGAGGACCCCGATTCCTTTGCAGCCCGGCTGCTGGCCCTGCTGGAGGAGCCGGAGGTCCTGTGGAGCGGCTATCTCTCCGGGGATTGGGCGGAGGCGCCCGAAACCCTCACCGCTATGGGGGGCTGTATCCGGGACTACAGGACCTACGACGTGGCAAGAGACCTGGAGTATGAGGAGGCCCAGATCCTGTGGGCGGCCATTCAGGAGGACATCAACGCCGGGCGGTATCACCGATATTTGTTTTACGTGGAGGCGGGACCTTCCACCATGGACCGGCGGATCGAACTGGATCTCTATGGCATTCGGACCGACGAGGAGACTGGAGAGCGGATCCGCGAGCAGCAGGACATTCAGGTCATGCTCCAGCCCACCGCTACCGCCACCATAAGGGCCCTGGAGGAGCTGGGCTACACCTGGCTGCCAGAGGGGACGGAGGGGCAGGCTGCGGAGAGCTATGGGAAAGGCTGAGGAACAAAAGTGGGGAAGGGGAGAGCCAATGGCCTCCCCTTCCTCTCCTTTTCCGCCTGTCCAATTTACCCTTGTTTTGACAGGGAAAACGTGGTAGAATGACCATACTTGACAAAAGGAGGACGACCATGAAAAAGAGGAAGATCGCGGCGCTGGTCCTGGCTCTGGCTTTGCTCACCGCCTGTGGCGGAGAACAGGGAGGCAAGGGGGATCCGGCGCAGAAGGACGACTTGAGCTATCAGACCACCGGGCTTACAAGGGACCAGGCGGTGGTGCTGGTGAATGGGGACCCGATCACCGCGGAGGAGTACTTGTTCTGGCTTTCCAACTCGGTGATGATGCAGGAATATTATATGGGCCTTCCGCAGGATGAAGAGGGCTGGGCCGAGGTGGGCGCGGGCATTAAGGCCGATGCCCTGGAGGCTGCCAAGCTCTACCGCATTATTGAATCCAAGGCGGCTGAATATGGAGCGGAGCTCACCGAAGAGATGGAGACCACCATGGCCGCCGAGCTGACCCAGGCCATTGAGAGCCAGGGCGGAGAGGAGAACTTTTCGGCCTATCTGGACGCTATGTGCGTCAGCCGCAAAGGCTTTGAGGAGATCAACAAGGTCTACTATTACAATCAGGCCTTGATGGCCAAGCTTACCGAGCTGGGGGAGCTGACCCCCACCCAGGCTGACCTGGACGCCTTTGTGGAGGAGTTTTTGGAGGCCGGGGGCTACTATGGCGCCAAGCACATTCTCATTGCCACCCGCAGGCAGCTGGAGGACGGGAGCTATGAGGAATATTCCGATGAGGAAAAGCAGAAGGCCTATGAGCTGGCCCTTAATTTGCGGGAGCGGCTTCTGGAGGAGAACGACTCGGAGGAGGTCTTTGACGAGCTGATGAATGAATTCAGCGAGGACGGCCGGAATCCAGAGACCGGGGCCTTGTACGCGCCCCAGGGCTATACCCTGGTGGCTTCCGGCCAGATGGTCCCTGAGTTTGAGGAGGGGGCCCTGGCACTGAAAGAGGGACAGGTGGGAGACATCGTCCCCACCGACTACGGCTATCACATCATCATGCGCATCCCGGTGGATGACGCCCCGGTGCGGGAGAGCGCCGCCGAGCAGGTAAACGAGAGCTACATGATGAACAAGCTGACCCAGAAGTGGCTGGACGAGGCGGAGGTCACGGCGGAGCCGGCGTACGAGACCATCGATGTGAAGGATTTTTATGAGAAGCTCACAGCCCTCAACGAGGCGCTACACCCGGCCCAGACCCCCAAGCCCACAGAGAGCGGGAGCTGAGCGGCTCTCCCTCCTGTGAGATACATGATTTTTCCCGGGGGCCAATTCTTTTTACAAGGATGGCTCCCGGGAAAATAATGCCCGGGCCAGGAGGCCGAAACAAGAGAGACAGATTTGTTTTCTGGAGGTTTCCATGAAACTGCTGCTTGACTTCCTCAACCAAATACCGGAATTTGAACAACTGGCGGCGGCTCTGGATTCAGGGCGGTCGCCGGTCGCTGTTTCCGGCCTGTCCCCGGTCCACCGGGCTTATTTTGCCGCCGGACTTCGGGAACGGACCGGCCGCCCGGTGGTGCTGCTCTGCGCCGACGAGGCCGAGGGAGAAAAGCTCCAGGCCGATCTGCGCTCTCTTACCGGGGAGGAGGTCTTTCTGCTGCCTGCCCGGGAGTTTACCTTCCACAACGCTGCCGTGGCCTCCCGGGAGTGGGAGCATAAACGGCTGCGGGTACTCTGGGCGCTTCGGAAGGGAAAGGTCCCCTTTCTGGTGGCCCCCGCCGAGGCCCTGCTTCAGCGCACCATTCCTGCGGAAGGGCTGGATCAGCTCAGCTTTATCCTCCGGGAGGGGGAACGGTATGATCTGAACCAGCTCACTGAACAGCTTGCCGCCGCCGGTTATACCCGTTGTGACCAGGTGGAAGGCGTGGGACAGTTTGCCCTTCGGGGCGGTATTTTGGATGTATTTTCCCCTGCCGGGGCCCTGCCCCTGCGCTTGGAGTTTTTTGACGACGAAGTAGACTCCATGGGGCTCTTCGAGCCGGGAAGCCAACGGCGGACCGAGAGGGTCGCCCAGGGGGTGATCCTTCCCGCTGCCGAGGTGCTGCCCCAGGCAGCCCCCGGCGGCGTGTCCGGGCTGGCTAAGGCTCTGGACCAGCGGCTGGCCGCCGCAGTGAAGAAGGGGGCTCCCGACCAATTGCTGGTCACCCTCCATCAAGACAAGGAGCTGTTGGAAAACGGCTTGTCCTTTCCGGCGGTGGATCGGTATCTGGGGCTTATCTATCCCAAGATGGCTTCCGCTTTGGACTATCTGCCTCCTGACGCCGCCGTGCTCCTCAGTGAGTCTCCCCGCTTTCTGGAGCGGTGCAAGAATTACCTCTGGCAGGTGGGGGAGGATGTGACCGCCCTCAGCGAGAGCGGAGTGATGCTCCCTGAGCTGGGGCGGCTGTGCCTGACGCCCGAGGAGCTTGCCGCCGGGCTGGAAAACTGGCCGGTGGCCTATCTGGATGCCTTTACCTCCTCCCAGTATCCTCAGAAGCCCAAGGCTCTGCTCACCGTCACCGCCAAGCTGCTGCCCTCCTTTGGCGTCAGCCTGGAAACCGCGGTGAGCGACCTGTCCCACTATATTTCCGCCGGATTTTCCGTGGTGGTGCTCTCCGGCACCGAGCAGCGGTGTCTCAACCTCCAAGCCCTCCTGCGGGAGCAGAAGGTACGCACCGCCGTGGATTTTCAGCTTCGCGCCCTGCCCAAGCCGGGGCAGGCGGTGCTCTGTTGCGGAGGATTGTCCGCCGGCATGGAGTTTCCCGGGGCCAAGGTGGCCGTTCTCACGGAGGGACAGGCTGCCCCGGTAAAAAAGCGGCGGGCCAAGGGGCCCACTAACCGGGAGAAGCTGAAGTCCTACGCCGACCTGACACCCGGGGATCTGGTGGTCCATCAGGTTTACGGCATTGGCCGCTACCAGGGCATGGTGAAGATGCCGGTGGACGGGATAGAGAAGGACTATGTGAAGATCGCTTACGCCGGGGCCGACGTCCTGTATGTGCCCGCTACCCAGCTGGATCAGGTGAGCAAGTACATCGGGGGCGGCGAGGACGCGAACGAGACCAAAAAGCTCTCTAAGTTAGGGGGCGGGGACTGGGAGCGGCAGAAGTCCCGGGCCAAAAAGGCGGTCCAGGACCTGGCTAAGGGGCTCATTCAGCTCTACGCCCAGCGGCAGCGGCAGCCCGGCTTTGCCTTCTCCCCCGACTCTCCCTGGCAGAAGGAGTTTGAGGAGGAGTTTGAGTACACCGAGACCGAGGACCAGCTGCGCTGCATTGCTGAGATCAAGCGGGATATGGAGGCAAACAAGCCCATGGACCGCCTGCTCTGCGGGGATGTGGGCTACGGCAAGACCGAGGTGGCCTTCCGGGCCATTATGAAATGTGTGCTGGACGGCAAGCAGGCCGCCATTTTGGCGCCCACCACCGTTCTGGCCCGGCAGCATTACCTTACCGCCAAGCAGCGGTTTGCCAAGTATCCTGTGGAGGTGGCCGTGATCTCCCGGTTCCGCACGGGAGCCCAGATGAAAGAGACCCTTCGGAAGCTGGAGGAGGGGAGCGTAGACCTGCTTATCGGCACCCACCGGCTTCTCCAGAAGGACGTGACCTTCAAAAATTTAGGGCTCCTGGTGGTGGACGAGGAGCAGCGGTTTGGGGTCACCCACAAGGAGAAGCTGAAGGAGCTGACCCGGCAGGTGGATGTGCTCACCCTTTCGGCCACCCCCATCCCCCGGACCCTCAACATGGCCCTTTCCGGCATTCGGGATATGTCCACCTTAGAGGAGCCGCCCATGGACCGCCAGCCGGTGCAGACCTATGTGATGGAGCATGACTGGTCGGTGCTCTCCGACGCCATGCGCCGGGAGATCGAGCGGGGCGGCCAGGTCTATTATCTCCACAACCGGGTGGAGACCATTGCCCGCACCGCCGCCCGCATCCGGGAGATGCTGGGAGAGGATATAGAGGTGGCGATCGCCCACGGCAAGATGACCCAGGACGAGCTGGGGGAAGTGATGGACCGGGTGAGCCAGGGGGAGGTCCAGGTGCTGGTGTGTACCACCATCATTGAGACCGGCATTGACATCGCCAACGTGAACACCCTCATCATTGAGGACGCCGATAAAATGGGCCTTGCCCAGCTCCACCAGATCCGGGGCAGGGTGGGGAGGTCCTCCCGGCGGGCCTTCGCCTACCTGACCTACCGCCGGGGCAAGGTGCTTTCCGAGGTGGCCTCCAAGCGGCTTTCCGCCATCCGGGAGTTTGCCGAATTTGGCTCGGGCTTCAAGATTGCCATGCGGGACCTGGAGATCCGGGGGGCGGGAAATGTGCTGGGGCCTGAGCAGTCCGGCTTCCTGGTGAGCGTGGGCTATGATATGTATCTGAAGCTGTTGGAGGAGGCGGTCCTTACCGAGCGGGGGGAGGTGGCCCAGTTGCCCGGGGAGTGCTCGGCCGACCTGACGGTGGCGGCCTCCATCCCCGACCGATATGTGCCCTCGGCCGAGCAGCGGATGGACCTCTACCGAAAGATCGCCATGATCCGCACCGAGGCCGACGCCGACGACGTTACCGATGAGCTCATCGACCGCTACGGAGACCCGCCCCGGCAGGTGAACAACCTCATCGCCGTGGCCCTCATGCGGTCCCGGGCCGCTGAGTGCGGCATCACCCAGATCGAGCAGAAGGGAAGTAACCTGGTATTTTCCCTCAAGAGCTTTGAGCTCCAAAGCGTTTCCTCCCTCTGCGCCTCCGAGCGGTGGAAGGGCAGGGTGCTCTTCTCTGCTGGGGAGAAGGCGGCCCTCACCCTGCGGCTCAAGAAGGGGGAGGATCCACTGAAGCTGTCCCGGGCTCTGGTGGAGGAGTATGCGAAACTGACGGACAACTAAAAAGCAAGACAGGAGGACGGTTCTTCTGCCCTGAGGAAGCGGATAGCAAGAACCGTCCCCGCTGTCTTGCCAGCGGAGGGAGACTATGGACCACGAATTTTACATGGCCCGGGCCCTGGAGCTGGCCCGGGAGGCTCTGGAGAATGGGGACGTGCCCGTTGGGTGTGTTATTGTGGATGAGCAGGGCGTTATCCTCGGGGAGGGCCGCAACCGACGGGAGGAACACCACGATGCCTCGGCTCACGCAGAGGTGGAGGCCATCCGTATGGCCTGCCGGACCGTGGGCTCTTGGCGGCTCCACAAAACCACGCTCTATGTAACCCTGGAGCCCTGCGCCATGTGCGCCGGAGCTATCCTAAACGCTCGGATCCCCGAGGTCCGCTACGGGGCCAGGGAGGAGAAGACCGGGGCCTGCGGCTCGGTGCTCAATCTCTTTGAAGAGAATTTCGGCCACAAGCCCCGGCTCTACCGGGGGCTGCTGGAGGAAGCGTGCGCCGCCCTCCTGGGAGAATTTTTCGCCCAGAGGCGGGAAAATGAAAAGATTTAATGCTTTTGTAACAACTTAAGGTTTTTCTCGTAACAACCTTCGGGTATTCTAATACTCGCAAGAGCAAGTGTCTTCTTTTTCATTCTATCCTCTATCCTTTGCAAAAAACCAGCGGGTGACCGCTGGTTTTTTGTTTTCTGAATTTTTATTCTTTTGGATGCTTTAAGGCGGACAAAAACAGGTCAAGGGTTTTCTGTGCCTGGACACACACATCAAAGGAGCCCTTGCGCAAGGACCAGTCAAAAAGAATGCCCCGGGAGGTCTGGAGGATGATCTGGGCGGCCTCCTCCACATTGTGGGAGGGGTGGATCTCACCGGCCTCCGCGGCGCGGGAGAGGAGTTCTTTCACATACTGCGGGAAAAAACGGTCCTCCACCACCACATAACCGCCGTGGGTATTGAGTTGGGCCTGAAAGATCCGGGCTTCCAGCGCAGCGCCTACAATGTCGGCGCCGTTGGTCTGCCGGTAGATCACGGCCCGGAGCGCATCCAGCCAACTGTCAAAGGAGCGCTGGGAAAACTCTTCCTCAAGGTCCTTATCAAAACTTTCAAAGCAGAAAAGAAGAACATCGTCCTTGGAGGAGAAGTAGTGGTAGAAGTTTCCGTTTGAGACCCCTGCCGCGCCGCAAATATCAGAGATGGTGATATTTTCATATCCCCGCTCCCGGATCAGCTCCATCGCTTTATCCTGAATGCGCCGCCGGGTTGCCAGAGCTTGCTGCTGCCGTTTGGTCAATGTTTTTTCTTCCGCCATGGTCACCCTCCAGCTACAGCCTCCCGCGAAAGCTGTATTTGTTCTTGTTCTCATCATATCTTATTTTTGCCTTTTTGTCAAAGTTTCACTGCCTGAGCTTTTTGAAAAGGGAAAATGACGCTTGACAGTGGCCAGCCAATGTGTTATTCTTTTGTCGTACAGATTCACTGAATAGATTCAATGAATCTACTTATGAAAAGGAGGAGTCGGAATGAAAAAGAAAATGCTTGCAATTTCTCTTGCGCTTGCCATGGGATTCTATCTGCTCTCGGGCTGTACGCAGCCTTCGGGGGAAAAGCCCACGCCGGATGCGCAGCCCACGGCTAAGGTCCTGGGAGAGGTGACCTTTGAGAATACGGTAGCCTGGGATGGAGAGTACGATGTGGTGGTCGTTGGCTTCGGCGGGGCAGGGGCCGCGGCGGCGGTCTCGGCGGCTGATGCGGGCGCTAATGTGCTGCTGCTGGAAAAGGCTCCCGAAGGCCACGAGGGCGGAAATACCCGCTACTGCGGACAGTATATCGCCTATGGAAACGGGGATCATGAAGCCACCATGGCCTATTATACCGCACTTCAGGGCAACAGAAGTTATGATGGGGAAGTGCTTGAGACCTACGCCAAGGGAATTGCGGATATGAAGGACACCTTGGTCAACGACTTTGGAGCTGACCCGGAGGCCTGGATCGCCTGGGGTTTTGTACCCATCCTGGCCAAGATGTCTCCCGAGTACCCGGAGCTGCCCGGCAGCGACAAAATCGACCTGTGCACCATCACGGCGACCGGCGGCCCCAGCCATTTTTGGAAATTCCTGCGGCAGAATGTGACCGACCGCGCCGACAAGATCGATGTGTGGTTCGAGTCTCCGGCGGTCCACCTGATCCAGGACCCGGGCAACAAGACCATTATCGGCGTACAGACTGAACGGGGCGGAAAAACCCTGAACATCCGGGCCAAAAACGGCGTGGTTATGGCCTGCGGCGGATTTGAGAACAACCCCGAAATGATCGAGAGCTACCTGGGGATCGCCAAATCGGCGCCTGTCGGCACGCTTTACAATACCGGCGATGGTGTCCGCATGGCCATGGAGGTGGGCGCCGACCTATGGCACATGGACGTCTATGAAGGAGACGGCATCGGATTTTACGGCAGCATGTCCTATGTGGTGGACGAGGGCGAGCGGGCCATCAAAATGGACTCCAGTGCCCTGGGCGACCCCAACTGTGCTTTTGCCAGCGGCAGTGTGATGCTTCTGGCCGCCGATGGCAGCCGGTACCTTCGGGAGGACGAGGTCAGCCGCCACGGCCACATCTACCAGGGCGGCACCTGGGACAACCCCAAGCGGCCTACCCGTTCCTTCCTGTTTTTCGATGGAGCTCAGCGGGAGGCCCTTCTGGCGATGATCCCCGCGGAGGTCCATGACCAGATCATTGAGGCCGATAGCCTGGCCACCATGGCCGAGGCCACGGGAATGAACGCCGATATTCTCGCCAAGACCGTGGCCGACTTCAACGGCTTTGCCGCCGCTGGGGAGGATCTGGCTTTTGGCCGCAGCGGAGAGCATATGCGTGCCTTCGCCAAGAGCGGGCCCTATTACGCGCTGGAGCTGCTTCCCGCCATTCTGAATACCCAGGGCGGCGCTCGGCGCAACGGGAATGCCGAGGTGGTGGGCGCTGACGGTGATCCCATTCCCCATCTCTACTCCGCCGGGGAGTTCGGCGGCGTAACGAGCTTTATGTACCAGGGCGGCGGCAATATGGCCGAATGTGTGATCTTTGGCCAGCTGGCCGGACGGAACGCTGCCGAGCCCAAGAGCTACACCTCCACTGTTCTTTCCGAGACGATCGGGGAAAAGACTTACACCATCGGGGTGGAGAGTGACATCGGCGGCGCCGATTACAGCGACATCCCCCTGGGTGAAAATGAGTACCTGGGCGTGGGCGCCGGTGGCATGGGCGGCGAGGTGGCCGTGAAAGTCACCATGGATGGCGATCAGATCGCTAAGGTTGAGGTGGTCCGCCACATGGAGACCGATGGCATCGGCACCAAGGCCATTGACGCCGTCCCGGAGGCCATTGTGGCGGCGCAGTCCACGGAGGTGGACAACATTGCGGGAGCGACCATGACCAGTAAGGCTATCAAGGCCGCGGTGGAGGACGCCCTCAGCAAGACAAAATAAGCGTTTTTCCCTCTCCTATAACAGCAGAGACACGGCAGGCATAGTCTGCCGTGTCTTTGCATTCAGCCTGAAATTTTACGATTTAATAGCCTTGTAACAAATTTTGTTTGGTTCGTTTACATTTCCCCGGTAGTATAACTTTTGCAGGGACAGCAAGCTTTTTCATTTCATTGTTTCCTTTTTGCAAAACGGGCTGAGCGCAGGGACACGCTCAGCCCGTTTTGCGTTCTTTGGCTTTAGTTGTTTTCCACAAAAATAGCCTTGCAAATTTATTCACATTTCACAATTGACAGAGATACATTTTTGCTCTATGATAAATACAGAATTGAAAGAAGCGGTTTGTTACTCTCCGGAGGCTTGTCCGCAAAGGTGGAGGCAGTATGCCTTGGCTTTTGTGCGCGCCGCCGGTTTTTTGATGTCTGGGGGAGGTGAGGGGATCTATGGTGGTGGTCAAAAACATCAACAATAATGTGTCCCTCTGCCTGGACGGAAACGGGAAAGAGGTCATTGTCTTCGGCAAGGGGGTGGGGTTTCTCAAGCCGCCTTCCGAGGTGCCCCTGAACAAGATCGAACGGACCTTTTACAACGTGAGCAGCCACTATCTATCCATTCTAAACGATGTGCCCGAGAACATTCTGAACTTTACCGCCCGGCAGATGACCCTCCTTCGGGACAAGCTCCCTTATAAGACCACTGCCAACCTGACCTTCGTTCTGGCCGACCACCTGGCTTTTGCTCTGGAGCGGGCCAAAAAGAATATCTATATTCCCATGCCCTCAGTTTACGAGATGGAAACCAGCTGGCCTCAGGAGATGGAAATGGGGCGGAGCTTTGTATCTGCCATGGAAAAAGAGTTTGGAACAAAGCTCCCCTATGGGGAGGCCCAGGCCGTGGCCATGCACTTTATCAATGCCCGGTCTACTCACGCCGAGGAGAGCGCGGTCAACATCGAGGCGCGCTATGAGGAGATTTTGGAACGCACCACTCAAATCATTGAGAATGAGATGGCTCTGACAGTACGCCGGGACAGCTTTAACTATGCCCGTTTCGCCACCCATGTGCAATATCTCCTGCGGCGGATCTTTGAGGACAAGAGCATCGACAGCGAAAACATCCAGATGTACGAATCCGTCCGGGACGAATACGAAACGGCTTCCCGCTGCGTGGACAGGATCGCCGAATATCTGAAGGAGACCTGGAAAGCCCAGCTTACCGAAGAGGAAAAGCTCTACCTCATCATGCACGTCAATCGTGTGTGCGCCAAGGGGCGGGAAGAGTGAAAGGAAAACCCCAAAAACGAATATCCCCAAAAATTGTTATCCCGCTTATCTGTGAAGGCTTGACCTTTCACCTCGGCAGAGATCTTATGCCCTGCGGCGGAGAAAGGTCATTTTAATTTGTATTTTACACGCTGGGCCCGGCGTGTTAAAATAAAAAAGAAAATGAGAAGGAGTGTTCCGAATGGCAAAGAAGAATTATGCCGAAATGGCGGAGCAGATCGTGGCTTTGGTAGGGACTGCCGAAAATATCAGCTTTTTGACCCACTGTGTGACCCGACTGCGTTTTGAGATCAAAGACCATAGCAGAGTAGACCTGGAGGAGGTCAAAAAGGTTCCCGGTGTACTGGGCGCACAATGGTCGGGAGAGCAATTACAGGTTATTATCGGCCCTGACGTGGGTAAGGTCTACAGCGAGATCACCGTCAAGCATTTCAAGCAGGACGGTGAACCCGCAGCCGGGGAGGAGATCGCTGAAAGAGCGGGGGAGCAGGGGGAGAAGAAAAGCATTTTCTCCACCGCGCTGGACCTCTTTAGCGCGGCATTCTCACCGCTGATCCCGGCAATTATGGGCGCCGGCTTCATTGCGATCCTCCTGGCGCTTCTGAAGCAGTTCGGCATTTTGTCAGACCAGTCGACCACTTACATTTTGCTGAATAACATTTCCAACTGTGTCTACTATTTCTTCCCGGTCCTGATCGCCTACTCGCTGGCGGGGCGGCTGAAAGTGAATCAGGTGTTTGCCATTGTGACCGCCTGCTTCCTGTTGTTCCCCGACTTCATCAATATGTTTACCACCGCAGCGGAAGCCGGCACGAAAGTGACCTTCTTCGCCGCTCCCGTGATGGCGGTCTCGTACTCCAAGCAGATCATTCCCACCTTCTTCGCGGTGATCCTGCAGAAGTACGTTGAAAAGTATATTATGAAATATACGCCCAAGGTCATTCGCACTATGGTCGGATCCGGCCTGGTGCTGATCGTGACCGTGTTCCTGACCATCACGGTGCTGGGGCCCATCGGCGCGAAGCTGACCGAGCTGTTCAACGCCGTGGTGTACTGGATCGTGGATACCTGCGGCTGGGCCGCCGTCCCGATCATGGCCTTCCTGAATCCCTTCTTCCTGGGCACCGGCCTCGGCAGTGCGAACTTCCCCATCATGCTGATGAGCTATATCAACAACGGCTACGAGGCCCTGATCCTTCCTGCCGCATTGGCGGGCAATGCGGTGCAGGCCGGCGCCGGCTTTGCGATCGCGCTTAAGACGAAGAACAAGGAGCTGCGCTCTGTCGCTACCGAATGCGGCATCACCGCTTTGATGGGTATTACAGAGCCGATCATTTTCTCGGTCCATTATCGTTTGAAAAGAACCTTCTTTACGGTCATGGTCGCATCCGGTATCGCTGCGATCCTGCCCGGTATTACCCGGGTGGCCTGCTACGCTCTGGCAAACGGTGTCCTTTCCCTGCCTGCCTACCTGCCCGGCGGAGTGATGAACCTGGTCTGGGCCTGTGTCACTTTGGTGGAATCGATAATCATCGGATTTGTGGCCGTCTATGTGACCGGATTTAAGGACCCTGAGGAAAAATAACCGATGATAATTTGAGGATTGATAAGAAAAGGCGGCATACTTCAGGTATACCGCCTTTTCTGAAAGGAGTAATTATGAGTTTTTCCACCGACTTTTTGTGGGGCGGCGCCACCTCGGCCCACCAGTGCGAAGGCGCATGGAATGTAGGCGGAAGAGGTCCCGGCAAACGGGATTACATGATTGTTGACAAGGAGACCCACCAGCGTATGCTCACCTATGTCGACCGCAGCGGCAAGCGGTGCCTTATGCCCTTGGGATCCGGCACCCAGCTTCCTGAGGGGGCGCGCTATGAGGTCTTTGACGACCGCTATTATCCAGACCACGATGGGGTTGATTTTTACCATCATTATAAGGAAGACATAGCGCTGCTGAAGGAAATGGGCTTTCGGGTCTTTCGGATGTCCATATCCTGGTCCAGGCTGTTCCCCCGGGGTGACGAGGCGGAACCGAACCGTCAAGGCATCGCTTTTTATCGCGCAGTGTTTGAGGAACTGCGTAAAAATGGCATTGAACCCCTTGTCACCTTGTGGCACGACGATACCCCCCTCTATCTGGAAGAAACTTACGGTGGCTGGCAGAATCGCAAGCTCATTGAGCTTTACGACCGATATGCTGAGACCTGTCTGTGGGAGTTCAAGGGATTGGTAAAATATTGGCTGCCTTTCAACGAGATCAACAATGTGCTGCTCTTTCTGGATATGTTCGGCAAGAACCCCACAGACGAAATGTACCGGGCCGCGTATCAGGAGCTGCACTACAAGTTTGTGGCCAGTGCCCACACGGTGGCAAAGGCCCATGAGATCGATCCCAACAACCGTGTGGGCTGCATGATCTGCGGCGTCCCCTTCTACCCTGCGACCTGTGATCCGAAGGACATTATGCTGAACCACTGTATGTGGGAGAAAGGGCTACTGTATAGCAGCGACGTTCTGTGCAAGGGAGAATACCCCAGCTTTACCGAAAGACTGTGGCGGGAACATAAGGTGGAATTGGATATCCGTGAGGCGGATGTGGTCGCCATGAAAGCCGGAACGGTGGATCTGTACACGTTTTCCTATTACATGAGTTCGGCGGTGACCACCCACAATGCGACGGATATTGTGGGAGGGAACTGCACCACCGGCGTGCGGAACCAGTATCTGGAATATTCCGAGTGGGGATGGGCAAATGACCCGCTGGGGCTGAGATACTTTTTGGAAAGAATGTACGCCCAGTACAAGCTTCCTATGATGATCGTGGAAAACGGTCTTGGGGCTGTGGACAGGATTGAGAATGGGGAAATACATGACGAATATCGAATCGACTATCTTCGGGGACATATTCGAGAAATGAAGCTGGCGGTGGAAAATGGGGTGGACCTCATTGGCTATACCGCATGGGGGTGCATTGATCTGGTTTCGGCCGGCGGCGAAATGAAGAAGCGTTACGGTTTTGTCTATGTAGATAAAGACGATGAGGGTCACGGCACCTTTGACCGCTGCCGAAAGGACAGCTTTTATTGGTACAAAAAGGTCATCGCTTCCAACGGCGAGGATCTGGACTAAACCGTGTTTTTCTCCTCTTATACTCTTTTCTTTCAGGCAGAAAGCCCGCTCAAGGAGCGGGCTTTCTGCCATTTCTGGAATAAAACCCCTCCTCCGGGAAAAGATAAGGAATCAAAACAGGAAGGAGGGGGAGCATGGGTATTTTTCAAAAAAAGCCGCCTGCCGACCCGCCCCACCCCCGGAAGGAGCCCCGGCTGGAGGGACCTCTGACCCCGGAGCGGCTGGGGGAGGTTTTCGCCGACTGCGTAGACTTCAACTGCCGCAGCGTCACCGTAGGAGGCAACGAGGCCATGCGGTGTCAGCTTCTGTTCATTGCTGGCATGGTGCGGATGGAGCGGGTGAGCGATTACGTTCTCCGGCCTCTGGCCCAGGACCGGGAACTGGGTGCGCTGGGGAAGGCGGTGGCATGGGAAAAAATGCGCGCCGGGGCCCTTTACAGCCTGTCGGTCACCGAGCGGGACACATTGGACCAGGCAGCCGCCGACCTGATTGACGGCAATTGCCTGCTGATCTTCCCGGGAAAGGAGCGGGCCCTGTCCTTTAATGTGGGCACCGAGGAAAAGCGGGGTATCGGGGGCCCGGAGAACGAGGTGTCGGTAAAGGGCCCCCGGGATTCCTTCGTGGAAAACCTGCGGACCAACACCTCTTTGACCCGGCGGCACCTGAAATGTCCCGAGTTGAGGATCAAAGAGCAGATCGTGGGACGGCAGTCCTTGACCCCGGTAGACGTCCTTTGGCTGGAGGGAATCGCCGATCCCGACACCGTGGGGTTGGTGGAGGAGCAAATTCAGAGCATTGACATTGACGCCCTGCTGGCTACCGGGAATTTGGAGGAGTATCTGACCGATACCGCCTCCACTCCCTTTCCGATGGTCCTGTACACCGAGCGGCCTGACCGATTTTGCTATGGCTTGAGTCAGGGGAAGGTGGGGATCCTGGTGGAGGGGTTTCCTCTGGGCTATCTGGTTCCCGGGGTCATCCGCGATTTCCTCATGGCCCCCCAGGACCGCTCGGAAAATTGGCTTCTGGCCTCGGCGCTCACAGTCCTGCGGTGGGGCTGTTTACTGGTGACCCTCTACCTGCCCGGGCTCTATGTGGCCATGGTAAATTTCCACCCGGAGATGATCCCGGCCCGGTTGGCCCTCTCCATCATGGCGGCCCGGCGGGACGTGCCCTTTTCGGCTCTTTTTGAGGCCCTTTTGCTGCTGGTTGCTTTTGAGGTCCTCCAGGAGGCTGGGCTGCGGCTCCCCCCCTCCATCGGGCAGACGGTATCCATTTTGGGTGGCCTGGTGGTGGGCTCGGCGGCGGTGGAGGCCAGGCTCATCTCCCCGGCGGTGCTGGTGGTGGTGGCTGTAGCCGGTATCGCGGGATACACCATGCCCTCTCAGGACCTGGCGGGGGCGCTGCGGCTGTGGCGGTTTGGCATGGCGGTGCTGGGCGGCCTGGCCGGACTTTTTGGGGTCGCGGTGGGTACCGCTCTGCTGGCAGGGCATTTGGCGGGTTTGGAAAGCTTCGGCGTGGCTTACCTGACCCCCTTTGCCGGGCCTTGGGCCGGGAGGGAAAAGCTTTTGCGGCAGCCTCTGCCCGGGGATAAGCTGCGGCCAGCCCATCTGCGGACAAGGAATCGGAGGAAACAGAAATGAAGAAACATTGGCTGTTTTTGAGCCTGTTGGTCCTGTTGGCGGCCGGCCCTTTCGGGGCTTTGCCGAAAAGCCGGGAAATGGAAGAGCTGAAGCTGGTGACCACCCTGGCGCTGGACGGAGAGCGGGTAACGGCAGTCACCGGGGTCCGAACCACGGAGGAGGAAACGGCTCAGGCGCTGACCGGGGAGGGAAAAAGCCTGGCCGAGGCCTGTTATGCCCTGCGGGGAAGCTCGGCCCGGCGGGTCTATTTGGGGCAGACCGAACAGCTGCTCATAGGGGAGGGGCAGGATCTGACGGCTGCCCTGGATTTCGTTCTGCGGGACAGGGAGCTGCGGCTGGACACACTATTATATATAGTAAAGGGAGAGGCGGGGGCGGCGCTGGCCGCTTCGGTGTCCCGGATCTCCGGGGAGACCGGGGGACAGGATCCCCGGGGAAGAACGGTGGGGGAACTTTTGGCCCGGCTGTCCCAAGGGGACTATACGCTGGCTCCCGCTTTAGCCCCGGACGGGGAAGGAATGTTGACCCCTGCGGGCTGGGCGGTGCTGGGGCCTGACGGAGTGGAGGGCTATCTGGAGGATAAGGCCGCCCAGGGGGCCGACTTGCTCATGGGCCTGGGGATAGGACAGGCGGCTGCACTGCCCGGAGGATCGGTGGAGTTTACCGGCGTTAGAACAGCAGCTCGGGGCGGAGCGCTTCGGTGCTGCCTCACGGCACGGGCGGTGGAGGGGGCACCCTCCGAAGAGGAGCTGGCCCGCTGGGGCGGGGAATGCCTCCGGGCGGCTCTGGCTTTGGGCTGGGACTGCTGGGGGCTGGACCGGGAGCTGGCGGCTTTGGAGCCCTGGCGGTGGAAGACCTGGAAGAACACCCCGGTGGCGGGGCTGAAAATTTGCGTGGAGGTAACCTTGACGGGAGGAAAAGGACGTGGCTGAAGAAACAGGACAAAAGACGAAACGGGGCGGGATGCTGGCGGCCCTGATCCCCGGAATGCTGGCCCTGCTTGGACCCCTGGCCGCCGCGGCGGGAGGGCTGGCCTGGCTGTGCCCGGTGGCGGCGCTTCCTGTCGGGCTGCTGCTCTGCAAGGTCTGGGAGCCCCTTGGGGTGGAGGGGCTGCCCCGGGGACTGGGGAGCGCCTTTGGCCCGTGGGTAGGGAAGATCCTAATGGGGGCATATCTTGGCTGGAGTGTTGTTCTGCTGGTCTGGGCGGCCGGCCGCTATGCGGACCGCTGGATGTCCGTCACTCCCAATGAGGAGGCCCGGTGGCTCATCCTAGCTGTGGGGTTGGGGCTCTGCCTATGGCTTGGCCGGGGAAAGGGCGTCGCGCTGGTTCGGGCGGGAGAGGTGTTCTTGCTGTGGGCGGGGGCGGCACTGGCCTTTGCCTTGCTGCTGAGCCTGCCCGCTTTGGATTGGAAAAATCTCTGGCCCCCGGAGGGGGCACATTGGGCCGGGATCCCGGCGGGCCTGGCGGCGGTGCTGAGTCTGAACGGACTGGGAATATATGGACTGTGCCTGCCTGCGGGAGAAGCGGCCGGGGGAAGCTTCCGTAAGACGATAGCGGGCTGTGGAGTATTTGGCTGGCTGATCCTGACGGTAATAGGAGCTTTGGGACCGGCGCTTGCCGCCCGGGGGGAAGAACCCTTCCTATTGTTATTACAAGGGGTGGCGGTGCCCGGCGCTTTTCGCCGGGGGGAGGCCGCGCTGATGGCCGCGCTGACCCTGGCGGATTGGGGACTTCTGAGCCTTCTGATCTGGGCCGGGAGAAGCTTGTGGCGGGAGCTGGATCCCGGACTGAAGGGATGGGGATACTGGCTTCCCGCGGCGGGAGCTTTTTTGGCGGCGGGGGTGTTTTCCAAACAGGAGCTTCAGGGGGCGCTTTTCGAGAATTGGCTCGTGATAGGGAACCTGATTTTTGGGATCGGGGTGCCGACGGCGGCTTTTCTTCTAAAGTGGGGGAAACGATCCATGGAAAAGAATGCCACATGTAGTGGAAGCCAAAAGCAAAATCAATAAGATATGGGGGAGAAAAAGAAAATCGAAAAAAGATGAAGAAAAAATGAAAAAAAGTGTTGACATTCCTGCTGGGATTTGATATATTAATTAGGCACTCGTTCGACGGGCAACTTTGAGAATCCGGGAAACCCTTTGGGACACAACGGATTGAGAGGGTTGGCCAGAGACGGGGAGCGGCATGCACCTTGTAAATTAAACAACGTGAAGGACACAAAACAACACCAGA
>CAJUEU010000004.1 GCA_910585735.1 uncultured Oscillospiraceae bacterium
ACTGGGCGATCTCGTTGGTGTGGTGGGGGAAGGCGTTGTCCACCCCGCCGCAGTGAAGGTCCAGATATTCTCCGCAATATTTCATGGAGATGCAGGAGCACTCGATGTGCCAGCCCGGATAGCCCACTCCCCAGGGAGAATCCCATTTAAGCGCCTGGTCCTCAAACTTGCTCTTGGTGAACCAGAGGACAAAATCATTCTTGTTCCGCTTGTTCTCGTCCTCCTCCACTCCCTCCCGAACCCCGGTGTGGAGGTCCTCGGCGTCATGATCGTTGAACACATAATATTTTTTCAGCCTGGAGGTATCAAAATATACATTTCCACCGGCCTGATAGGCGTATCCTGTATCCAGCAGCTTGGCGATGACCTGAATATACTCCGGGATCATGCCGGTGGCAGGCTGGACCACATCGGGGGGGTTGACATTCAGCTTGGCGCAATCGGCAAAGAAAGCGTCGGTATAAAACTGGGCGATCTCCATGACGCTCTTATGCTCCCGCTTGGCCCCCTTGAGCATCTTGTCCTCCCCGGTGTCGGCATCTGAGGCCAAGTGGCCCACGTCGGTGATGTTCATGACCCGCAGGACCTCATACCCCTCCCACCGCAGGGCCTTCTCCAGCACGTCCTCCATAATGTAGGAGCGCAGGTTGCCGATGTGGGCAAAGTGGTACACCGTGGGGCCGCAGGTGTACATACTCACCTTGCCCGGCTCGTGGGTCTTGAACGCTTCCTTTTGGTGTGTTACGGAATTGTAAAGCTGCATGGTATTCATATTGTCCCTCTCTCCTTTCAATCAAAAACGCCCCTCATGCTTATCGCATGAGAGGCGTCAATACGCGGTTCCACTCTCGTTTGTCACTCGAAGGCCGGTAACGGGGCCAAGACGTGGGGCATTGCCCCCAACGCTCCCGGACGCACTTCACGCCCGCCCTGCCGAAGCCCGCTCTCAGCCAATGGCGGGCTTTTTCTGTCGGTGGGTCCGGCCGCTACTTTTCCGTTCACAGCGCATGGTTTCCTGATAACAGTATATTAGCATTTTGCGAGCGTGGTGTCAAGTATCCTCACAGGTTCTTCCAGTCGATGCAGTCCTTATTCTTGATAAAATACTCCACCCCGGAGTATATGGTAGTGAGAACGATGACCCAGATGCAGAGCTGGTCCACCAGGGTGGGGACCGTCAGGTGCATGACGCACAGACCGATCATGGTGGAGGCGGTCTTGACCTTCCCGGACCACCCGGCGGCGATGACCCGGCCTCCCTCCACGGCGATGAGCCGAAGGCCGGAGACGGCGAACTCCCGGAAAATGACGATGACCAGCGCCCAGGCAGGGAAGCGGCCCGTGGCGCAGAAACAAACCATGGCGGTCATGACCAGCACCTTGTCGGCCAGGGGGTCCATAAACTTGCCAAAATCAGTGACCAGCCCCCGGCTTCGTGCGATTTGGCCGTCCAGAAGGTCCGTGAGACTGGCCAGGACAAAGACCGCCAGGGCGGCATAGCCGCTCCAGAGGGCGTCCACGTTCCAGAGGACCAGGTAGACCGGGATCATCAGCACCCGGAGCATGGTGAGTTTATTGGCTAAATTCATATTCATTCCTCCATTTCTCCCACAAGGTCGCCGTCCTCGGCGCCGGTGATGCGGACCCTCACGAACTCTCCCGCCGGAATGAGCCCCGGGGCAGTAAAAAGCACCCGGCCGTCCACCTCCACCGAGTCGGCGTAGGTCCGCCCGGCATAGCATCCGGCCCCGCCGTCAAAGCCCTCGCAGAGGACCTCCATCACGGCGCCCAGGCGGCTCTCGTTGTACTGGTCCAGCACCGCCGACTGGAGTTCCACCAGGCGGTTGACCCGCTGCCCGGCCACCTCCTCAGAAACCTGGTCGGGCATGGTCGCCGCCCGGGTGCCCTCTTCTCTGGAATACTGGAACACCCCCGCCCGCTCGATGCGGGTGTTTGTGACAAAGCGGCACAGGGCCTCGAAGTCCTCCTCG
This sequence comes from uncultured Oscillospiraceae bacterium, assembly GCA_910585735.1. Classification (GTDB taxonomy): domain Bacteria; phylum Bacillota; class Clostridia; order Oscillospirales; family Oscillospiraceae; genus Vermiculatibacterium. The sequence goes on from CAJUEU010000004.1 coordinate 1,992, forward strand.
GTCTCCCCGGGGAGGCCGCAGATGAGGGAGGTGCGGAGCACCAGGCCGGGGATCCTGGCCCTTAGATCGGTGAGCAGGGCGGTGAGGCTCTCCTCGTCCCCCCAGCGGTTCATGGCCTTGAGAAGCCTGCCGCTGCAATGCTGGAGGGGAATATCCAGGTACTTGACGATCTTGGGCTCTTTGGTGATGGTCTCGATGAGTTCATCGTCAAAATGGTCAGGATAGAGATAGTGGAGCCGGACCCAGTGGAAGGGCAGCTTGCAAAGCTCCTTCAGCAGCTCGGGCAGCTTTTTCTCTCCGTAGAGGTCTTTGCCGTAAGGCCCGATGTCCTGGGCGATGACAATGAGCTCCTGTACCCCGGCATCGGCCAGGTTCCTGGCCTCGGCCAAAATATTCTCCATGGGGCGGCTGCGGTAGCGGCCCCGGAGGTAGGGGATGATGCAGAAGGCGCAGAAGTTGTCGCAGCCCTCGGCGATCTTTAAGTAGGCGGTGTAGCTCGCTCCAGTGGTGAGCCGGTCCCCCTCCTCGGTGGTGGCCGAGATGTCCCCGAAATACTCCGGCTTCTCCCCCGCCGCCACACGCTCCACGGCGGTGACAATGTCATCGTAGCTCCCCGTGCCCATCATGCCGTCCACCTCGGGCAGCTCCTGCCAGATGTCCTCCCGGTAGCGCTGGGAGAGGCAGCCGCAGACCAGCAGCTTACCCAGCTTCCCGGCCTTTTTCAGCTCTCCCAGGGCGATGATGTGCTCGATGGCCTCGCTCTTGGCGGCGTCAATGAAGCCGCAGGTGTTGAGCACCGCCACGTCGGCCCTCTCGGGCTCCCCGGTGACCTGGTGCCCGGCGGCGCGGCAGAGGGCCATCATCTGCTGGGTGTTAATGAGATTTTTGGAGCAGCCCAAAGAAATAAAGGCGATTTTCAAAGTCAAAACTCCTTATAGTTTCATAAAACCGCGGCAGCCCGCGTCGCTGTCCAGGGTAAAGCCCAAGGACCGATAGAAAGCGGCGGTTTTGAGGGTATCGTCAGTGAACAACTCCATCTGATACACCTCGGGATAGCGCTCCATGAGCGTCCGCACCAGCCCGGTCCCGATCCCCTGCCGCTGACGGTCCGGAAGGACCAGCAGATCCTGGAGCAGCACAACGGAAAAGCCGTCCCCCACCGCCCGGAGCAAACCCACGAGCTTATCTTCCTCATAGGCGCCCAGCACCAGCAGAGAATGCCGGAAGGCCTGCCGCAGCATCTCCGGCCGGGCCGTGTAGTTGGTCCAGCCAACGGCGGCATAAAGGGGCAGGATCTCCTGAAAGTCAAACTCCGTCAACTCACACAGTGTTATCATAGTTCCTCCTCGATCCCCGCCCCGTAGCGGTTGAGGCCCTCCCGGATCTCGTTCCAGTTGTAGCCCCTTCTGGCCAGGGCGTCGGCGGCCCGCTTCAGGTCCTTCTGGTCGGGAGTACCGCCCCGGAACCGTTTTTGAAGAAAGGTGTCGATCCCATCCTCCGGCTCCTGGGCCTCCTCCAACACCTCAGTCCAAAGCTCCCGGGGCACTCCCCGGCGGAAAAGCTCGTCCCGAAGCTTTCGATCCCCGTAGCCTTTGGCCGAGTAGTGTCGGACCACGGTTTTGGCGTATTCTCTATCATTCAAATAGCCCAGATCTTCCAGCCAATCGGCCACGGTCTCAGCCTGCTCCTGCGTAGCGATGGGCTCCCGCTCGGTCCCGTCCTTTTTCCGGGGGAGCTTGGCTGTGAGCTTCTTCACCAGCTCCTTCCGGGACACGGGCTTGCGGGCGATTAGGTCCAGGGCCTTGCCCCTTGCTCTGCTCTCCCCCGCCGTCCGTTGGAGCTCCTCCAGCCGCTCAGGGGACAGGTCCATGCCGGAATAGAGGGCGAAGGATACCACCTCATTCTCAGTGACCCGGAGGATGGACCCATCCTCCAGGTGGCAGAGCCAGCGGTCCTTTACCCGCTGGGAGGGCTCCAATTTCATAATTTTCATCACAGATCCATCCAAACCGCCTCGTCATGGACCGAGGCGTTCTCTATTGCGTTGTAAAAACGGACCGACTCCGGGTTGTGGGCCATGATGGCGATCAAGGTCTCCACCCCACGCTCCTTCAGCGCCCGGCGCAGCTCCTGCAACAAGAGCTGCGCCACGCCCCGGTGCCGCTCCTCTTTCAGCACACAGATCCAGTCCAGATAGGCAGTGGAACAGCTTGCGTCGCTTCTGGCGGCCAGAATGACGGCGTCGCCCCTTCCAATCACCCTCCCATCCTCCCAGGCCAGCATGGATACCGCATTGGTAAAACGGCTGTCCTCAAAGCTTCGTTCCAGCAAATCCCGGTAGCTTTCCCCAGCATCCATGAAAAAGGTGTCCGGCTCCTGCCGCCGCAGCTCCCGCTCAAAGGCCAGCACATCGCTGATCCGCTCCCGGGTAAAGGGAACTACCGCCACCATATCATTCGTCCTCAAAGTCCTCGGCGCTTACGTCCACGCTCCGGGGGGTGGGGCGGGGCGCGGCGGGCATGGGAGGTACCGGGGCAACCCCCATGCCGGGAGCCGAGGGCTTTCCAGGCATAAGCTTGTAGGCGTTGGCCCGAATATCCTCCTCCAGCTTCTGGGAAACCTCGGGGTTGTCCTTCAGATACTGGCGGGCAGCGTCCCGCCCCTGGCCAATGCGGGTCTCCCCCATAGAGAACCAGGAGCCCGACTTCTGGACCAGGCCCAGCTGGACCCCCAGGTCCACCATCTCCCCTTCCTTGGCAATGCCCTCACCAAACATGATGTCAAACTCAGCCTGACGGAAGGGGGGTGCCACCTTGTTTTTGACTACCTTGGCCCGGACATGGTTGCCGATGACCTCGCTGCCGTTTTTCAGAGACTCCACCCGGCGGATGTCGATCCGTACCGAGGAATAGAACTTCAATGCCCGGCCGCCGGTGGTGACTTCCGGGTTCCCATACATGACCCCCACCTTCTCACGAAGCTGGTTGATGAAGATCACGATGCAGTTGGTCTTGGAGATGGAGCCCGCCAGCTTACGGAGGGCCTGGGACATGAGCCGGGCCAGCAGGCCCACGTGGGCGTCGCCCATGTCCCCCTCAATTTCGGCCCGGGGCGTAAGGGCGGCCACCGAGTCTACCACCACCACGTCCAGGGCGCCGGACCGAACCAGGGCCTCGCAAATCTCCAGGCCCTGCTCGCCGGTGTCGGGCTGGGAGATGAGCATGGAGTCAATGTCCACACCCAGAGCGGCGGCATATACCGGGTCCAAAGCATGCTCGGCGTCGATAAAGGCCACCTCTCCCCCCCGCTTCTGGGCCTCGGCGGCAATGTGAAGGGCCAGGGTAGTCTTGCCCGAAGACTCGGGGCCGTAGATCTCGATGATACGTCCCTTGGGGACGCCGCCGATGCCCAGAGCCATGTCCAGGGCCAGGGAGCCGGTGGGTACCGCCTCCACCACCACGTGGCTGTTCTCCCCCAGGCGCATGACCGCCCCCTTGCCGAAATCCTTCTCGATCTGGGCCAGGGCGGTATCCAGAGCCTTCTTCTTGTCGGAAGCCTGTCCGGGCTGGGTCACCATGGGCTTTTTCTTCTCTGCCATATTCCATACTCCTCTCGAAAGGCGGTGCCTTTCCAATGATTTACGAATTTGCCGGGCCGGTGGCCGGCCTCTACTGTGAGTTTAGCCGATTTTCGGTCCCATAAAAGGGACCTTCACTCGTTGATGGTCCCTGAGACCACACGAAGGATGCCCTGGGTGTCCGGGATGGAGCGAACATCCTCAAAGCCGTTCTCGCTGAGGATGGCCTCCACATCAGGGGACTGCCCCATACCAACCTCAAAAATGAGCCGTCCTCCCAGGCGGAGAGCTCCCTTCCACTTGGCTGCCACGGTACGGTAAAAATCCAGTCCGTCCTCCCCGCCGTCCAAAGCCTCATGAGGTTCATAGTCCTTCACGGAGGAGTCCAGAGTAGGAATGTCGGCAGTGGGAATATAGGGGGGATTGCAGGCGATCACATCAAAGTCCCACAGGGCGGGAAGTGGAGGCAGCTTGGCGTCCGCCGAGAGACAGGTCACCTGATTGCTCAGGCCGCACCGGCGCACATTCTGGCGGCAGATCCGCAAAGCCCCCTCGGAGAGGTCGGCCAGCACCACCTTGCACTCGGGCACGTTGGCGGCCACCGCCAGGCCCACACAGCCGCTTCCGGCGCACAGGTCCAGCACCCGGCAGCCCTCCCCGGCTCCCCGGGCGGCCAGAATGGCCTCCTCGGCCAGGACCTCGGTGTCCATTCGGGGAATCAGTACCTCCCGGCTTACATCCAGGGAAAGGCCATAGAACTCCCACTCCCCGATGATGTAGGCCACCGGCTCTCCCTTGAGACGGCGGTCGGTAAGCTCCGCGATCCGCTCCTCCATCTGATCGGTGGCGTAAAGGGTCAGATCCCGAAAAAACTCTTCCCGGGTCTTACCCGATACATAGCAGACGATCTCCCGGGCCTCCAGCTGAGCGGCGGGGATCCCCGCCGCCTTCAGCTTCCGCCGGGCGTCCAGGTACAGGTTGTTGTAGGTGGTCGCCATAATGCTCACCTCTTCGGATAGGTTGCTTTGTCACACTTCTCTTTTACCACTTATCGGCTCCTTCGGCCTGGGGCAGTACCTCGGTAAAGGCACGGATCCCCACCTCGATCATGCTGTCGTCCGGCTCAAAGGTCGTGAAATTCTGGAGCCACAGGCCGGGAGCCACCAGCGCTCTGGTGATTGCGTTGTCATAGCGGCCCACAAAACGGTTGAATTCATAGCTTACCGCCACAATGAGGGGCAACATAAGCAGGTGGATCAAAAAACGCAGAAAGGCGTTGTGGACCGGCCAGATACCAAACACGACAGTGGACACCAGAATGGAGATGATAATAACCACAAAGAGGAAGCTGGTACCGCACCGGGGATGGTGCCGGGGCTGCTTCCTCACGTTCTCCACTGTAAGGGGCAGGCCGCTTTCATAGCAAAAGATGGTCTTATGCTCGGCCCCGTGGTAGGAAAACACCCGCTTCATCTCTCCCATCCGGGAGCACAGGCCCAGATACGCAATGAAAATGGCGATCTTCAAAAGGCTCTCGGCCAGGTTGCGGACCATCATAGAGTCGGTGACCAGGGTGACGGCGGTCCCCAGCATGGTGGGCAGGAAGAAAAACAGCAGGATAGACATGCCCATACCCATCAGCATCGCCAGTGTGATAACGACCCCCGCCAGCTTCTCGCTGCCCAGCTTCCCGTCCAGCCACTTCTCAAACCGGGACGGCTCCTCCTGGAGCTCCTCCCCTTCTCCCGCCACCTCGGCGGAGTACATAAGAGCCTTGACCCCGTTATACATGGAGGAACCAAAATTCACTACCCCGCGGATCAGGGGCAGGCCCACAATGGGATAACGGTCCTTCAGCACCCTCCGGGGCTCTGTTTTGACCTCCAGCTCCCCGTCCGGCTTTCGGACAACGATAGATTTCTTGTCAGGCCCCAGCATCATAATGCCTTCAATGAGGGCCTGGCCCCCGATCATGGTTTTAAAGCCGCCCTGGGCTCCAAGCCACAGCAAATGTCGGATGTTTTTTACGCTCATGGGATGTCCTTTCCTTGGGTCCCAAAAGAAGGACCCGGCTTTCTTTTGTATTGTAGCAGACCCACACCCCTTTTGCAAGGGGTGTGGGCAAATTTTTAGAACTTATGTTCCATTTTCTTGGCTTAAGCTCATGGGAAGGCGGATGGTGACCACACATCCACCCCCCTCGGCGTTGCCGATCAGGAGCTCTCCCCCATGGCGGCCCACGATCTCATCACACACCGCCAGACCGATCCCCGAGCCCCGGGCCTTGGAGGAGCCCTTGTAAAACTTGGTTTTCAGGTGGGGCAGCTCGTCCTCCGGCACACCGGGTCCATAGTCCCGGATGGTGATAACGGCGTCCCCCTCCTCCCGGCGGATGGCGGCGTCGATACGCTTTCCGCTGCCTCCATGCTTGGCGGCGTTGTCCATCAGATTGCAAAACACCTGACGCAGCCGCTCCGGGTCGGCCTCCATGGGAGGAAAATCCTCCTCGTCATCCTCATAATAATTGAGCTCAATGCCGTCCTTGCGGAAAAATTCCTTGTAGGTATAAACCGCGTCCTCAAATTCCGCTTTCAGGTCCACCGACTCAATGGACAGGGTAAACCGGCCGTCCTGGATCCGTGAGAATTCCAGCAGCTCCTCCACCATATTGGTGAGCCGCCGGGCCTCAGACACGATGATCCCCATGCCCTTCTTGATATCCTCCGCATCCCGGACCTCTCCGTTCTGGATGGTCTCGGCCCAGCCATTGATAGCGGTGAGCGGCGTCCGTAGCTCGTGAGACATGGAGGAGATAAACTCGTTTTTTGTCTTTTCCGCCTGGTCGATCTGGGTGGACATGTTGTTGATGGCGTCTGTCAAATCGCCAATCTCATCGTCGTTGCGCTTTTCGATCTGGATGCCGTAGCTTCCCCCGGCGATCCGCCGGGTGATCTCGGTAATCCCAGCCACCGGGTCAATGATGGAGCGTACAAAGTACAGGTTGGAGAAATAGACCAAGGCCAGGATCGCAAAGCCAATGGCCGAAGCCACCGCCACAATGAACACCATCTGCTGGTCCACCAGCCGGAGGGAGGTAACATACCGCACGGCGGATACCGCACGGCCATTTACCAGCACAGGAGCGGTCACCGCCATGATGTGTTCCCCTGTGGAGGGGTCCGTCCCTGTCCACGGAGTGGTCTGAGGGGATTCCGGGTCCAGGGCCCCGGTAATGTCCGGCGTCCCGGGGGAGGAATAAGCCGCCAGGCCGAAGGTGGAGAAACGGATGGTCCCGTTGGAGCCCAGAAACTGCATCTCCATACTGTCCTTGTCCTCAGGGTTGCCGTTGATGTAGCTCACCACATGCTGATAATATTCCCGCTGGGTGGCATAGTCTCCAAAAAACTCCACCGCCGACTCGGCCTTCACCTGAAGCCTGCTGGACATGGTGGTATAGTAGTAGCTGCCCAAAGCCACCGAAAAGGCCGTAATGGCAAAGAGCACGATAAGCAATACAGTACCGATCGAACTGGTCATCCAGCGGCGGCGGATGCCCTGTCGGGTCTTTTTTTGCAATTTGATAATGTCCACAGCATCCACCTCCTCGTCGTCGTCGCAAGCTCCATATCCTTCGCTTTCGGGCTTTGCCCAAAAGCTCACTCATTTCGCTGCGTCTCCTCTCCCCGCAAAACCATTCGGTTTTGCGGGGGCCACTTTTTTACGATCCCCACTTGTATCCGTAGCCCCAAACCGTATTGATAAATTTGGGATTTTGCGCGTCGTCCTCGATCTTGATGCGCAGGCGGCGGATGTTCACGTCCACGATCTTGGCTTCTCCGATATAATCCTTGCCCCACACAGTTTCCAGGATCTCCTCCCGGGGCAGCGCCTTGCCCGTATTCTCCATAAACAGCTTAATAATGGAATACTCCACCTGGGTCAGCTTCACCTGCTGGCCGTTTTTCTCCAGGGTTCGGTTGGCAATGCTCAGCCGGAACGGCGGATAGGTGATCTCGTCGGTACTCATAATGGTCTCCCCGGTGGCCCGACGGCACAAGGCGTCGATCCGGGCGGTAAGCTCAGCGGGAGAGAAGGGCTTGGTCACATAGTCGTCCGCCCCCATCATTAGCCCGGTGACCTTGTCCATCTCCTGGGTCCGGGCGGTAAGCATGATAATGCCGATGCGCTTGTTGCTCCCCCGGATCCTCCGGCATACCTCAAAGCCATCGGTATCAGGCAGCATCACGTCCAGAAGCGCCACATCGATATCGGGATTGTGGCGGATCTGGTCCAGGGCGTCCTGTCCCGTCCCCGCCTCAATGGTCTCATAGCCCGCCCGCTTCAGATTGATGATGATAAAGGAGCGAATGTTGGCTTCGTCCTCCAAAACCAGGATCTTTCTACTCATTTCGTATCTCCTCCTCAGCTGTACCAGTCCGTCTTAATAACGGCAAAACGCTCCTTGACCTCCTCCTCGGTAAGACCGCTGTCCCAATCGTCATGAAGCTCAGCGGCATAGATGGTATCCTCCTCTGTACCGGGAGGGGTGATGGTAAACCTGCCGGGCCGCTTGGAGCGGGAGACCCGGTTGGTCCCTGTCAGCTTGTAGACCGTCAGGAAAGGAAGTGAATCCTCCCCCTCTCTTCCAGACCAATAGGAGAAGGTCACCGCCTGCTCCCCGCCGCCGGGAAGATCGGAGCGGCTCAGGATCAGGTTTTTGCCGCTCCAGCCCTCAGGAAGAACAAAATACCAGCCATCCCGGTTGTTGTAATAGGTGTTCATGATATCCTGGGGCTGCCCGTTGGAATCAAATTGCCGCCACTGGACCAGCCAGTGGCTCACCACGCTGCCCCGCCGGGAATCCACCAGAGGGGATGGCTTTGGTACCTCCATGATCCCATCTCCATTGATGTCCCAAAGCCCAGCCTGGGTGTAGTAGCGGATGGTCTCCCCGCTTTCGTTGGTATGGCCGTCCAGCGTCACATTCTGCAGCTTGCCGTCCTTCACCACGTAGATATCGGTAATGGCTCCTCCCTCCCCATAGGTGGAGGTGGCAAAAATGGCCGGGGAACGGTCAGAGAGATACCCCACCTGGAGCGCTGTAAGATAATCGCTCTTGACCACTCCGTCCGCCCCCAGCACCGCGCCGGTGGAGAGAGGCGCGGAGCTCACAAGCGTCAGGATGCCCTCATGGTCGTAAAGCTCCACCCGGGGGGAGGCCTCCGAGGGGGTGCGGAACACCACCAGCTCCTGCTGGTTGTCCTGGTCCATGTCATAAAGCCGGTAGCTGTCGTAATCGGTGCGGAGAAGCTCAGCGATCTCGGTCCCCACCGAGTAGACCGACAGGGTCCTGGCCGAGGTGCTCATCTGCCAGGAGATCACCAGCTCCCGGTACGGGTCCTCGTCCATCTGCGCATATTCAATGCTGTTGATCGCAGTAGCCGCTCCCTCAATGATCCCTATGGTTTGATAAGCGTCTCCCACCTGCCGGAAAATATAGACCTTCATGGGCTTTTCCTCATTGGGAAGGCGAAAAAAGGCAATGGCCTCCTGCCTGCCGTCCCCGTCCAGGTCCTGGAGCTGGACCGACTGGATCATATCCCCCGACAAGGGAGCGGCGTACTCTCCCCCCTGGTCGATGACCTGGCTGAGGCAAACCTGAAGCGCCTTGTAATCCTCAGGGGGCTGGGGAACCATGTAGAGCTCATCCACACCCCGAAAGAAGCAGCCGCTGAGCAGGAAGGACAGCCCCAATGCCAACAAAACCACCGCTATATTCCGCTTTTTCATAAGCCCCAGCCTCCTTCCGACAAAAATCTATGGTTCATTTCATTATACCATAACAAGCGCAACAATGGTATCCTTTTTCATCAGTTTCGAGAAATTTCCTCGGTCCTGTGGCCAAGAGGCAGAAAATATGCTATGATATGCTTTGAAATCAAGCTGATACGGGAGGAAAACCGATGTATATCCTTGTGATGGACGGCCAGGGCGGGGGGCTGGGCGCTCAGCTGGTAAAGGGACTCAAGGCCCGGCTGAAGGATATTCCCGTGTGGGCCGCGGGGGCCAACTCCATGGCTACCGCCGCCATGCTCCGGGCGGGCGCCGACAAAGCGGCCACCGGGGAAAACGCCTTCTGCTACCTGGCCTCTCAGGCGCCCATTCTCATGGGGCCCATTGGGCTTCTCTCCGCCAACGCCCTCATGGGGGAGATCAGCCCCAAAATGGCGGCCGCTGTGGCCGCCGCCCCGGGGCGGCGGATCCTTCTTCCCATGTCCAGCTGTGGGGTTCTGGTGGCGGGAACCGCCGGGCTCAGAATGGAGGAGCTGCTGAAGGACGCGGTGGAGCTGGCCACAAAGGAAGTGGGCCAGTGACTCCCCCCTGCTTTGTCCCCGCTCTGGAGGCCATAGAGAAGGCTCTTCTTTCCCGGGATGAGCCTCTGGTGGTAGCGGTGGACGGGCGGTGCGCCTCAGGAAAAACCACCCTTTCCGCTCTCTGCGCCCAGGTCTTCCCGGACTGCCAGGTGTTCCACCTGGACGACTTCTTCCTCCCCTTTGAAAAGCGCACCCCCCAGCGCCTCTCCACCCCCGGGGGCAACGTGGACCACGAGCGGGCACAGAGGGAGCTTTTCTTACCCCTCAGCCAGGGGAAGGAAGTCACCTTCTCCCGGTTCGACTGCGCTACCGGGGCTCTGGAGCCCCCCAGGACCTTTCCGCCCCGGCGGCTCTCCGTGGTGGAGGGCAGCTATTCCCACCATCCGGCCCTGGCCCCATACAGTCACCTTAGGCTCTTTCTCACCTGCTCTCCCCAGGTCCAGCTTACCCGGCTCTCAGTCCGGGCCCCGGAAAAGCTCCGGGACTTCCAGACCCGCTGGACCCCCCTGGAGGAGGCCTATTTTTCCAATTTTCACATTGAAGACCACTGTCATCTGATCGTTGACACCACCGACTCTAAAAAGGAGGAAACTCTGTGACGCAAAAGGAACGCATGCTCTCAGGCAGGCTATACTCTGCCGATGACGACCAGCTTCGGGCGGAGGACATAAAAAAGTGGAAGCTGGTCCGCCGCCTGAACCAAAGTACCGACCCGGAGGAGGTCCGCTCCACCCTTCGGGAGCTGCTGGGCTCCATTGGCAGGGACTTTTGGATCCAGCCGGATTTCTATTGCGACTACGGAAGCCACATCCACATTGGAGAACGGTTTTACGCCAACTATGGCTGCGTTATGCTGGACGTATGCGACATTCGTATCGGGGACGACGTATTTTTGGCTCCCCGGGTCTCCATCTACACCGCCGCCCACCCTATTGACGCCGGGGTGCGAAATACCGGGCTGGAATACGGAAAGCCGGTGGCCATCGGCTCCTCGGTATGGATCGGGGGCAACACGGTCATCAATCCCGGAGTCACCATTGGCGACGATGTGGTCATCGGCTCAGGAAGCGTGGTCACCCGTGATATTCCCTCCCACGTAGTGGCGGCGGGCAACCCCTGCCGGGTACTGCGCCCCATCACAGAAGAGGACAAAGCCTACTGGGAAGCCCAGGCGGCGGAATACCGCCGGGAGCAGGAGGAATAAGGCTGGACTTGACAGCCGGCCCCTCTTTTGGTACAATCCACCTACCGAGTTCCACCGCCACGAAGGCGTAAGAATTTATAATTTCATCCATCTCAAACCCTGTCACGAAGACGCCGCCCCAGGTCGGGGCGCTGTTTTCGTGACTTTTTTGAAAGGAGTTCTATGCTATGAATCACACATCCATCCGCCGTCTTGTAATGACCGCCCTCTGTGTGGCTTTGGGGGTGGTCCTGCCCCAGGCTCTCCATGCCGTCCCCAACGCGGGGAACGTTCTGCTTCCCATGCACATCCCTGTCCTGCTGTGCGGCCTCACCTGTTCCTGGGCCTACGGCCTGGGCTGCGGCGTACTGACCCCTCTCATGTCCCATCTTGTCACCGGCATGCCCCCCGCCGCCGTCCTTCCCGCCATGGTGTGCGAGCTGGCGGCCTACGGCCTCATCTCAGGCCTCACCGCCAAATTCATCCGCACCGGCCGCCGGGCCGCAGACATTTACATCCAGCTCATTTCCGCCATGCTCATAGGCCGGGTGATCTACGGCGTTACCAACGCCCTCATTTTCCGGGCGGGGGCCTACTCCATGGAGGTCTTTCTCACCGCCGCCTTTGTCACCGCCCTGCCGGGCATTGTCATTCAACTGGTCCTGCTCCCCGCCCTGATCCTGATCCTGGAGAAGGCCAGGGTACTGGAGCCCACTGCCGCAAAAACTTGAGGCAGGGCCCCTCCACCGCCGTCCTGCTCACAATCAGAAGGGCCCCATCGGGAAACCCGATGGGGCCCTTCTGATTCCGTCAGTCAAATTCCCTCCAAAACTCCCGGACCACCTTCTCGTAGCCCTGGGGATCGGTAAAATAGCTCATGCCGTGGTCAGCGCCGGGGACAATGAAGAGCCGCCTGGGCCCGGCGCAGGCCAGGTAGTTTTCGTAGGTCATCTCCACCGGGACAAAGTGGTCCTCGGTGCCGTGGATGAGAAGCACTGGAAGCTTGCTGCTCTTCAGGGCTTCCGGGGTGGAATAATCGTCGGTGTCCATCTGGAGCCGATGGCGGAACAGCGTATCCGCCATGATACTTCGGACCCCGTAGGACAGGTGAAGGTTCTTACTGGCCACGTGCTTCCAGATGGCCTGAGGGGAGGTGAAGCCGCAGTCTCCGGCAATGCCGTGGACATTTTCGGGAAGGTCCAGCCCGGCGGCCATGAGCACCGTAGTGGCCCCCATGGATACCCCGGCCAGGTAGATCGGAAGGGCTGTGCCACAGCGGCGGTTCACCCAGTTGACCCATTCCTGCACATCGTAGCGCTCGCTGAGTCCAAAGCTCATATAGTCTCCACCGCTGTTGTTCTGGCCCCGCTGCTCAGCGTAGAGCACATTGCAGCCGTTTTTCTCCCAAAATTCCGCCATGGTGCCAAAATCCTTGGTCCAGGAGGACCGCCAGCCATGCATGGCCACGATGGTCCGCCGGGGCCTTTCGCAGGGGATAAAGTGCCCCACCAGGGTCACCCCGTCCCGGGCAGTGACGGTGACGGGCTCGCTCTCCCTGCCTTCCAGCCGGCGGGCCCCCTCCTCCAGCTCCCGAAGGAACGCATCGTTTTTCTCAATATGGGTGAGCAGATCCCCTGCCTTCTCCACCCCGTGGGGGAGCTCCCGGTCCACCGCCACCTTCACCAGAAATCCGGTGGTGAGCCACGTCCCCAGGGAGGCCGCTCCCGCCGAGGCGGCCAGCAATCCGGCGGCCCGCAAAACCTTTTTCTCGTCCATGGTCATATTCCTTTCCGTCTGTCTTGATAGGTCCGATATGCTCTGAAGTTTTCCCCATCTCATCAGGCAAAATCCCCGCCGGGACAGATTTTCTGTCACAGCGGGGATTTTGTCTGATTGATGGGGCCTATCGGCCTTTCTTTTCGTCATTACTGGTCTTCAGCGTCCGGGTGGCGTTGGCCACGGCGATCACCATGACCCCCACGTCGGCAAAGGCACCGGCCCACATATTCGCCTTGCCCAGCAGCCCCAGAAGCAGGATCACCGCCTTCACCCCCAGGGCAAAGGCAATATTCTGATTAGCGATAGAGAGGGTCTTGCGGGCAATAGCCACCCCCTTGGCCAGCTTGGAGGGCTTGTCGTCCATAAGCACCACGTCGGCGGCCTCAATGGCGGCATCCGAGCCCAACGCTCCCATGGCCACACCCACGTCGGCCCGGGAGAGGACAGGGGCGTCGTTGATGCCGTCCCCCACGAAGCAAAGGGCGCCCTTTGGACTCTTCCCAGCCAGAAGCTCCTCCACCTGTGTCACCTTATCGGCGGGCAGAAGCCCGGCATGGACCTCATCCAGGCCCAGTTCCCTCCCCACCGCTTCCCCCACAGCGGGGGAATCTCCAGTGAGCATAACGGTCTTACGGACGCCCGCGGCCTTCAGGGCGGCAACGGCTTCTCTGGCGTCGGGCTTCACCTGGTCCGAAATGACAATATGGCCCAGATAGGCCTCCCCAGTCGCCACGTGGACGGTGGTGCCCACACGATGGCAGGGGCGCCACTTGACCCCGATGTCCTCCATGAGCTTATCGTTGCCCACGTAGACTGTCACGCCATCGATGTCGGCCTTCACGCCCCGTCCGGCGATCTCGGCCACATTTCCGATACGGCCTTCATCGACCTCACGGTTGTAGGCATCCCGAAGGGACCGGGCGATGGGATGGGTGGAATAGCTCTCGGCCAGAGCGGCAGTCTCCAAAAGCCGGGCTTTGTCGCACTGGTCAGGATGGGTGGCGGTGACATTGAACACCCCCTGGGTCAGGGTGCCCGTCTTGTCAAAGACCACCACCTCAGCCCGGGCCAGGGCCTCCAGATAGTTGGAACCCTTCACCAGAATACCCACTCTGGAGGCCCCGCCGATACCTCCAAAGAAGGTAAGGGGCACCGAAATGACCAAGGCGCAGGGGCAGGAGATGACCAGGAAAATGAGGGCCTGCTCCACCCACTTGGCCCACTCCCCTGTAACCAGGGAGGGAATGACGGCTAATAACAACGCCCCGATGACCACCGCCGGGGTATACCACCGGGCAAAGCGGGTAATGAATTGCTCGGTCTTTGCCTTTTTGGTCGAGGAATTCTCCACCAGATCCAGAATTTTGGCCACGGTGGACTCCCCGAAGGCCTTGGTGGTCCGCACCCGGAGAAGCCCGGTGAGGTTGATACAGCCGGAGATCACGTCGTCCCCCACAGCCACATCCCTGGGGAGCGACTCTCCCGTAAGGGCGGCGGTATTAAGGGCAGAGGAGCCCTCCAACACAACGCCATCGATGGGTACCCGCTCTCCCGGTCGGATGACGATGGTCTCCCCGATCTCCACCTCGTCCGGGTCCACCTCCAAAAGCTCCCCCTCCCGCTCCACGTTGGCGCTGTCGGGGCGGATGTCCATGAGGGCGGCGATGGACCGTCGAGATCTTCCCACGGCCACAGCCTGGAAGAGCTCCCCGATCTGATAGAAGAGCATGACAAAGACGGCCTCGGGGAACTCCCCGATACACAGAGCCCCCACCGTGGCGATGGCCATCAGGAAATTCTCGTCAAAAACCTGGCCGTGGGCAATGTTGCGAAGAGCCTTCCAGAGAATATCCCAGCCGATGATAAGGTAGGGGATGAGATAGAGGGGCCAGTAGGGGGCCGGCAGAGCCGGGCCAAAATGGTCCAGCAGGGCTACGGCTACAAAGCCCCCGGCGGCAGCTAAGATGCGGGTAAGCATCTTTTTTTGTTTTTTTGTCATGGGAGATTCTCTCCTTTCGGTTGCTTTGTCACGCTCCGCAAGGGGATGGGCACTCGGTCGCTTTCGGTCCGACTCCTGCAAAATCGCGCAGCCGCCGGCTGCTTACCAATTTTGCCGTCGCTCCCCTCCAAGCTCCCTCGTATCCCCTTGCTCCACGCTTCTTTCTTACCTCTGTATTTCACAATCCGGCTCCACCCGCTTGCAGGCTTTGACCACCTGGTCCATCAGCTCCTCGAACCGCTCGTCGTCGGCTTCCACAATAAGCTTCTGCTGCATAAAGCTGACAGTGGCGGTGACCCCCTGGATCTTGTTGACGGCGTCCTCCATTTTCTGGGCGCAGTTGGCGCAATCGACCTCAATGCTGAATTTCTTTTTCATAGTGATGACCTCCAAAAAATAATTTATCCTATCAAGCTATGCGGCCATTGCCCGCCGCTTCACTCTTCTATATGCTCCATGCCTTGTGCCAGAATGGTGACCACATGGTCGTCCGCCAGAGAGTAAAAAATAGTTTTTCCCTCACGGCGGTTTTTCACCAGCTTGGACTGCTTCAGCGCCCGGAGCTGGTGAGAGATGGCCGACTGGGTCATACCCAAAAGCTGGGCGATGTCGCACACGCACATCTCCGATTCAAAGAGCAGGTACAGGATCTTGATACGGGTAGAGTCGGCAAAGATACGAAACAGGTCGGCCAGGTCATACAGGGTCTCCTCGCTGGGAAGTATCGCTTTCACCCGGCTCACAATGTCTTCATGGACATGGATCAATTCACAGCGCTCCACCACTTCCTCCGCCATAAGCGCCCCTCCTTTCTTCCAAACATATGAACAATCGTTCATATGTTCATTATATTCTTCCGCCCTCTTGTTGTCAACCCCAAAATGAAAATTTTTAGGGTACGAAGATCAGAAAGAGCCCCGGACGTTTTCTGTCCGGGGCTCTTTCCTGCCTTCCTGTTTTTACTCTATCGTGAGAGATATTACATCCGTATCCACGATGGTGTCCCAACCGTCGCTTTCAAAAATATGAAAAGAAAACTCCATATCTGTAATGGTGGTGATCTCATTTTCTTCCAGTGTGGAGTTCATTAGTGTCATACCGCCCACAGCCTTCTTTCCGGGAAGAACCTCTTCGGATAACAGGCTGTCTACCATAAACCCATTGACCGAAGTGTCCCTGACCTGCACGGTAATCGCCTTTTCACTGTTGTTTTCAATATAAAGAAAAAGTTCAGGGCCAAACACGGTCCCTTCCGTTTGAAGTCCTTTGGATCTGATCGTAATTCCATTTCCCTCATACAGCTCAATCCCTGTGGCGTCGTATGTGTCTGTCAGCGTTTCATAGGCGGAAGTCTCTACCCGCAGCTGCTCTGAATCTAGATATGTCTCCCAGCCGTCTGTAGTAAATATGTGGAAGGAAAACTCCATCACTCCAACAGTCGTTATCCCGCATTTGTCTATATCATTATCGGAAAAAACAAGTGAGTCGTTGGCTTTCTTCCCCTGAGCCACATCCGCCGACATCATGGTTTCCACCATAAAACCATTGACCGAAGCAGACCTCACCTGGACCGTCAGATCTTTATCCGAATTATTTTCAATCAAAAGCTTTAGCTCTGGGCCAAACCAGCCGCTTTTATCCAGGCTTTTTGCGGTAATGATGATCCCCTGCTCGTCCAACAGGACCTGCTCCGCCACGGTCTCTTCCCCCGCTTCCTGAGGGGAGGTGGTCTCTTTCGGCTGAACGCTCTCTTGTTCGGGGACTGGCGTATTCAGGGTCACATTTTTTGTCTCTTCCCCCGCATCGGAAGAACACCCAGACATACTCCACAGTAAGCTCAGCGCCAGTATAAAGCATACACCCTTTTTCATTTTTTATCTCCTCTCTATTTTTGGTTGAGCACACATACATTTTAATAAATATATTTACTAAAGTCAATAGTAAATATATTTACTGGTGTAAACTGGGCATACTATTTCGTAACTGGGAGGAGGGAGATCATGGCGGAATATTTAAGGCGTATGCGTGCGCTGCGTGAGGATAACGACTTGACTCAGGAACAAATCGCGCAGATATTGGGCACCTCCCAAACCATGTATGCCCGGTATGAACGGGGCGCCAACGAACTCCCTATTCGCCATTTGATCACTCTTTGCCAATTTTACAATGTACCTTCAGACTATTTTTTGGGTCTGAAGCCTGATCCGCTCCGAGCCCCCGGCCATACTCTCCTCCACAAAAGCCCCCCAAAGCCTTGAAGGCTCTGGGGGGCTCAAGAAATTCTGAAGGGAGCCCTGCCGGCTCAGTCCTCGTCAGCGGTCAGCAGCTTGTCGAAGCGGACCAGCACGGTGGCCAGCTCGGCCCGGTTGGCAAAGTCCCAGGCGTCCAAGCTACCTTCACGGCCGTTGATCAGTCCCACAGCCACGGCCCACTTCACAGCGTCCATAGCCCATCCACTGACCCTGTCGGCATCCGCAAATCCGGTCAGTTCAGTACTGGCGGTCACATCGGTGCCCTGGGCGGCGGCATAACGGTTCAGCACCGCGGAGAGCTGCTCACGGGTAATCTCCTCCTCGCCCCGGAAAGAGCCGTCGCCATAGCCGTTGAATACGCCAGTCGCATAAGCCCATACCGCAGCCTCGTAGAACCAATCATCGTCGGCCACATCGGCCACGGTCACGTCCAAGCCCTCCACAGAGGGGGACCCGGCCATGCGGTAGAGCAAGGTGGCCACCATGCCCCGGGTAGCGTTGGTGTAGGGCTCGTAGGCAGTCTCGGTCATGCCGCCGATCACCCCCCTGTTGAACATGGTCTTCACATCGCTGTAGAACCAGTCGCGCTCCAGCACATCGGCGAAGAGGAAGGGCTTCTCCACCAACGGGGTGTCGTTCTCGCTCAGCTCTTCGTTGGGCGTGGGCGGTACATAGGGGGGAACGTATGGATCGGTGTAGGTACTTACGGTCACGGCACAGGTAGCCTCCATGCTGCCCACGGTGGCGGTGATGTCGGCGGTGCCTCTCCCCACAGCAGTCACCACACCATTCTCCACGGCAGCCACAGCCGCGTTGCTGGTGGTCCATTCCACCTTCGCGCCCTCGGGCACGGTCAGGGTCAGGGTTATCGTGTTAGGGGTGGTGTTGCTGTATAGAGCGGCGGTGGTCTGGTCCAGACGGATAGACAGCCCGGTGTTATAGAACTTCCGCTCACCGATCTGCACCCAGTCCCAGTCCTCAGGCACGGTGATGGTAGACTCCTCATCATCCACCCAGATCTTGTTGTCCTCGGTTAGAGCACCGCTGACCAGCCGGAACTTGCTGTTCTTATCCACATTCACCGCACCCCAGACATTGCCGGAGGTGTTCAGGTCGGTGGCGGTGACCGTGCTCCCGTTTACCACCATACCGGCGGCATTGGCATTCTTCAGGGTCACATTCACCAGCGTCACGTCAGCTCCATCATACACGTTCAGGGCGTGCTTGGAGTTTACAACATGGCCCATGTCCACGATTAGGTTCTTAATGGTCACGCCGGTGGCCCCCACCCCCAGCATATGGGTGCCCTTATTCTGAGAGAGCGTCGGAGTGAATGTTCCAGCAGTCATGGTATGACCGCCGCCATCCAGCGTCACCCCGGCTGGGATCTCAATAGCAGCGCTGTTATCACTGGTGTTGTCAGAATTGACGGTGATGTCATCCAGCAGCTTCACAATGTCACCTTCCCCGGCGGCGTTGACCGCCCCCTGGAGGGTGGTGTAGTACATGCCGCTCACCTCGGCCACAATGCCATCGCTTACCACCAGTTGAGTCATTTCTGCATCCGCATAGTAAGCGGATACCGTACCGACACCCAACAGCTTATCCTCGGCAGGAGCCTCACCGCCCCAATAGCACTTATTTACATCAGCCTTCTTGCCGTCAGCCAGCCCGGTCAGTTTGATATACTCCTCGGGCAAATTGGTGCTGACGAAACTGTTGTTCGTCAAGTCCATATCATGCTCAAAGTTGCTCAGCCGCATAGCCCGGCCATCAATGCGGTCCTCAGGATTACAAGCCCACCCATCAAAAACATTGTTGGAAATGACGGCAGAGGCTGTCCTGTTTCCCGTGCTGTCCTTGCCGATGAGGGTCAGCGCGTTCATCGTGCTGTTTCGGAACTCATTCCCCGTTACGACCAGGTTGCCGCAGGCCGTAGCATACACACAGCCGCCGCTACCAGTACCGCAGTTGGTAAAAACATTGCCGGTAATGGTCAGGTTGTTCACTGCCATATCACCGTTATTAATGTGGATGGCATAGATGCTGCCCGCCTCATTCGGTGTACCAGCAAAGATGTTGTTGCGAATGGTCAGACCACCCATTTTGTTGAGGCCCGTATTTTCTCCCCAGCCCATAAGGTGGATATAGGTATTCTCAAAAGCCAGGTTCTCAATGGTCACTTGGGCACCCTCGGCCGTTGCGTCTTTGGCGCAACGGACCTTTCCAGTCAGCACAGGCTTAGTCTCGCTCTCAGAGGTCAGGGTGATGCTCTCCAAGGGCAGAGTGATATCCTCGTCAGTGTCCCGCAGAACAACGACAGCAGCTCCAGCAGGGGCAGCGTCAATGGCCGCCTGGAGGGAGCTATACTGCACACCGTTGACCTCGGCAACAAGCCGCACCGGCGTGTCAAGCACTGTGCTTCCCTTGATCCCATGGGCCATATCAATGGTATCCGCCAAGTTATTATTGGCCATGACGAGGTTCACACAGGCATTGGCGTTCCCCTTATTGCTCGCCGCAACATCATCGTAGATCAGATAGCCTTCGCCGTCAACGATATTATTCTGGAGCGTAATGGTCCGATCGTCTACCTTGTTCCGCGCCAATTTCTCATGAAGCGTCAGGACATTACCACCATTGCAGTGAATGGTGTTATCACTGATATTCGCAACCGCGCAGCCGCTGACCTGCACAGCGGAATAGCCGGTGCCCGGGGTGATGGTATTCCCGGCAACGGTAACATCAGCCGTCACCTGGTCAATGTTGATGCCCCGTGTGTAGCCGGAGACCGTGTTGTTCTTAAAGTTGACGGTCAGCGGCTCGGTCACATGGCCTTGCGCCATAAGGGCATATGCCTCATTATTGTTGGGCTCAAAAGTACAGTTCTCAACGGTCAGGGCAGAAGGACCGTTAAAATAGTGGTAGAGCTTACCCTTGATGGAGCAGTTGATAACGCTGCAATCAAATTCAGCTATATGAACAGCGTCAATAAAGAACGTGTTCTCATTGTTCAGGGTCAGTCCGACATTGCGGACAGAGAAGAAGATATGCCCATCGGTCGGGTCACCCCACCACTGGTAAGGCATCTTGATGGCCTTTGACAGGATCAGCTCAGCGTTCTCGTTGCCGCCCACCACCTCGATCTCACGGATGGTCATGGAATCGCTGCCGTAGTATGCGGCCTGGCGACCACCGCTCAGGAAGAGGCCATCCAATGTGTCGGGAACGTTCACCTTGCCAAAAACGGTCCAGGTCAGCTTGGCGCCGCTGTGACCGGACAGGTCGGTCTTTTGTGTATACACTTCATCAAACTTCTCTTGGGCTGTTTTGACAACTTGCCAGTTGTTGTCATAATCAGGCTGCAGCTGGCCCTGATTCAGGGCCTCGCCTCCCTGGGTAGCATCCATTTTCTGCAAAATGTCCTTAACAGCGTTGTAAGCGTTCTCCATGGTGTCAAAGTACAGTCCATTCAGTCCGGCAATGCCTGTAATACTCACGCCAGTCTCAAGCGCCGTCTCGCTGGCCCCGGCGGGAAGCACATTCTCTTCCTCTTCCTCGGCAACGAGGGCGATCTCCTCGTCAGTAGAGGGCTCCTCATCGGCGACAGGCTCACCGTTCTCAGCCTCATCCTTGGGCTCCTCAGTGGGTTCCACCGCCTCAGCAGGCTCCTCGGCAGCTGCCGGGGTCTCGGTGACCGCCTCCGCGGGAGTCTCCTCCGTGTTCCCGTTCCCCTCGTCCGCAGGCAGAACACTCTCCACCTGGCTCTCAGGAAGGATCTCCTCCCCCTCCGCCGCGAAGGCCGCGGTGCCCAGCATGCCGGTGAGCATACTCAGCGTCAGGAGAAGTGCCAGGGTCTTTTTCAGTTTCTTTGCCATATCTCTCTCGCTCCTTTCAAATGTAACCATATACCCTTGTATCCCCATTGGGGAGGCAAAAAAGGCGTACACCTTTTTCCTTGTGAGTATTATATCATACGCTGGTTACAAAAACGGTTACAAATGCCAGTTTTCCCTTCAAAGCCATTTGGCGTTTTTCACAAAATTTCATCTCTGTTTTTGTGCTGATTGCCCAAGTTACTTTCTGGATAACAAACAGAGGAACGGCTCTTCTGTCGTTTCAACCATAAGAGTCGTTCCTCTGTTCTTAATAGCTTAATAGCTCAAAAGCTCGGGGTCGGCCTTCCGGCCGGATTTAACCTCCAGCATCTCCATCACCGGGCCAGGGCCTTCGTAGGCCGGGTGGCTGACAATTTCGATGGTAAAGGTGGCGTCCAGCCATTCCTTGTTTTTATACCGCTCCAAGCCCGCTCCCCGGGCCACCAGACCCAGGAAGGCAATGTCGTTGGCACAGCACACCATGGCGAACCGGCCGGGACAGAAGGGCTTGTCGTACTTGGTGCTCCGCATCATCACCAGCTTGGCATGGATGGTCTTGCCCACGTAACGGTCCGGGTGGTCCATCACGTCCACATACCACACCCCGAAATCCTCGTCAGGGATGTCGATGACCTCCTGGCTCAGGTCAAAGGGGCATTCCTCCCCGGTGAGGTAATCCTCGCTGCTGCCGTCCTCATACTCCAGGAAGATCTGAGCCCGGCGGTTGGTCATGCGGAGGTTGCGGCCCCGGAGAACCTCGGCCAGAACATCGTCACAGCGGTTGAACACCAGCACGTCGGCCTGCTTCACCTTCTCCATGGTGAGTTGCCCCATGTTCCGGGCGTAGAGCTCGAAGCTGTTTGCGTCCATAAAAGTAAAGGTCTGGACGATGAACCAATTGGGGGGCAGGGCCTTGTTCCACAAGGTCTCTAGCTGCCACATGCCGTTATACTCCACCAGTACCTGCCGGGGCCGGTGCTCACGCTCCAGCTCCCGGAGAAGGTCCATGGTAAGGTCCTCCTCGTCCTCCACATCCACCACGGTAACGTTGCGCAGGAGGGCGGGAGCATACTCCTCCTCCCCCTCCTCACAGCGGAGGAGCAGGGTCCGGGTTTTTTCCGCGAAGCCGTCCGACAAAGTACCGTTGATAAACTGAGTCTTGCCGGAGTCCAGAAACCCGGCGATCACATAAACAGGGATGTCCATGGTCCGCTCCTCACAGTCCAAAGAGCTCCGGGAGCTTGTCCAGCTTCAGGCCGGAGCCGATGACGCAGATCCGGCCGGTGTAATCAGCCTTGCCGGGGCGGAGCTCCTTCTCCCCAGGGACAAAGTCAAACTCCAGCCAGCCCCCCTCTCCGTCGGGGACGATACCCTTGGCCCGGAGGACCTGTCCGTACTCCCCGCTGTCCAGGACCTCCAGGATCCTCTCAAGGTCGGGACGAGAGAAGGGCTTGGGGCTCTCCTTGCCCCAGCTCTGAAAGGTCTCGTCGGCGTCGCTGTGGTGGTGATGATGGTGATGGTCGTGGTCATGACAGCCGCAGGTACAGTGGGGACCGTGGTGGTGATGGTGGTCGTGGTCCTCATGATCGTGGTCGTCATCGTCATAGTGATGATGGTGTCCGTGGTCGTGTTCATGGTCCTCGTGGTCATGATGATGGTGATGCTCGTGCTTCTCTTCCTCGTCCTCCAGCTCGTGCTCATGCTGGTGCTCATGGGCCTCCTTCACCAGCTCCAGCAGCTCAGCGTGCATGGACACGCCCTCTATAGCCTGCAGAATGGTCTTGCCCTCCAGCTCGTCCCACGGGGTGGTAATGATGGCGGCGGTGGCGTTTTTCTCCCGCAGGAGGGTTACGGCCCCCTCCAGCTTCTCCTGGCTGAGCTTCTGGGTCCGGGAGAGGACAATGGTCCCAGCGCTCTCTACCTGGTTGGCATACTCAGGAATGTTCTTGAGATAGACCTTCACCTTGGTGGCATCCACCACGTCTACAAAACTGTTGAGCTTCAGCTCGGGCACCGCCTTCACCGCGTCCTCGATGGCGGCCACCACGTCGCTGAGCTTGGCCACCCCGGAGGGCTCGATGAGGATGCGGTCAGGCTGATACTGGGTATAGACCTGCTTCAGGGACTCGGTAAAATCCCCCACCAGCGTGCAGCAGATGCAGCCCGAGGACAACTCGGAGACCTGGACCCCACTCTCACGGAGAAAGCCCCCATCCACGCTCACCTCGCCGAACTCATTCTCGATCAGCACCAGCTTGTCCCCCCGAAAGGCTTCGGAGAGCAGCTTTTTGATGAGGGTCGTCTTGCCCGCCCCCAGGAACCCAGAGATAATATCCACTTTGGTCATGCGCGATTCCTTCTTTTGTTTGGATTTGGTGTAATTTATGATAGCACATTTATGGTACAAGTTCAAGAACATATGAGGCCCAAAGGATGTTCAAGCGGATGAGCGATAAGCGCCGGTTTCCCCTATCTATATCCCTATCCGCCTCCGCCCTCTCCCCGCCCCTCCCGGAGAGACCGCATTTCCGGGTAGTATTTCACCCCCAGAGCGATCAATGCCTTTACCGTCTGAAAAAGAAATTCTTTGGTGTCTTCGTCCAGCTGGGAGGCCGCGCGGAGAAGGGCGGGAATACTCTCCTGCCAGCCGGAAAAGAGCTGTGTAAGACTGGTGATCTTCGCCGTATCCACCAGGGCATACAGGGAGTCCACAAACCGCTCCCGTTCCAAAGCCGAAAGTCCGCTGACCCATCGGTTCAGGGTTCGGTCCAGATACTGGGCTCCCGGCGTCAGAGCATCCACATAGCAAAAGTCCCCATCCTCCACCTGCCAGGAAAAGGGATCGTGCTGCCAGATGCTGAACTCATCACTCCTCACGACCCGGAAGTTCTCCTGCTGTTCCAGGAGCATCCCCACCAGAGAAGACTGGGGCAGGGTCTTGTGAAGCTTTGGCGTGATGGCGCTCCACTCACCACTTTTCAGCACGCTCTCCAAAAAGCCGGGGCCATCGTGAGAGTACACCTGGACAATGCGCTTCTGAAGGGCTTCACCAGCCTTGGCGGCGGCGTACACGGCCAGATTGCCTCCCTTGGAGTGGCCCCCAACCCGCAGCACCCCCGCACAGTGCTTTGCCGCCTCGGCAAGGTACTCGGCCGCCGCCTTCTGGGCGGGTACCGGGTACTGAAAGGCCATGTTGAAGTCCTCCTTCCAACCCACCAGGGTGGAATCGGTCCCCCGGAAGGCCACATAGCAGAGATCCTTATTCAGCTGGAAGCTCACCGCCCCAAATTGCTTTTCCCGCTCCGGGTCGGTCTGCTCGGTATACCCCTTCACCCGAATATCCCGGAACCGGGGGCTGGCCGCCATAGCGGTGTAGAGCCGCCGGCTCTCCGGGGTATCCCAGGTGGGAGGAAACAGAGTTTTGAAATGCTCCGCCCGGAAGAGGTCGCCAAACCGAATCCCCTGCCACCCTTGGACCTTCGGCTCTGCGGTGGACAGCTTCAAATAAGATGCCCAGGACAGGATCAGGCTGTCCACCGGGCCAAACCCCCGCCGGTCAAAGGTGTCCAGGACCTCCTCCCCATACGTCACGATATTGCCCAACTTCACCACCCCCCTTTCTTTAGAATATGCGTTTACAGGCAGGAAAGAAACGGCGGAGCGGCGCTTGCCGCCCCGCCGAAGCTTTTACCGCTCCGCCCGAATCAGATTTTTCAGGGTCTCGATCCCCACCTCGATGGCGACGGAAAGGTCGTGGCTTTCCTCCTGATCCAGCCCGGCGGCCTCCCGCTCCTGGTTCCAGATCACGTGGAAGCAGGCTCCGCACCGCACCCCCAGGGCGGCGGCGCAGCAGTAGAGGGCGGCCGACTCCATCTCGGAGGCCAAAACCCCCAACCGCTTCCAGGCCTCCCACTTGTAGAGAAGCTCCCCGGCCACCGGCATCCGGGCGGGGGAATGCTGGCCGTAGAAGGAGTCCTTGCACTGGACCACCCCGGCGTGCCAGGGCTTGCCCAGGGCTTTGGCCGCCGACACCATGGCGGTCTGCACCTCGTAGTCGGCCACGGCGGGGAACTCGATGGGAGCGTACTCCCGGCTGGTCCCCTCATGCCGCACAGCACCGGTGGCGATGACCACGTCGTCGGCCTTCACCTTCAAATTGATCCCCCCACAGGTGCCCACCCGTACAAAGGTGTCCGCCCCGATGGCGGCAAGCTCCTCCATGGCGATGGAGGCAGAGGGGCCGCCGATGCCCGTGGAACAGACCGTGACCTTTTCCCCCAGCAGCGTACCGTTGTAGATGGTAAACTCCCGGTTGGAGTGAACGAAAACCGGGTCGTCAAAATAGGCGGCGATCTTCTCACACCGTCCCGGGTCCCCGGGGAGGATCACATAACGCCCCACGTCCCCCTTGGCGCACCCGATATGAAACTGCACTTCCCGTTCCTGCATACGCTCCCGCCTTTCTTCCTGCTTTTCTCTTCTTGATTGTACCACGCCCTCCCCCATACCGCAAGGGATTTTCCAAAAAGCCCTTTCTTTTCCCCCCTTCCCTCTTGCGAAATCAGTCGGAACTTGATAAAATAGGAAAAACATAAAAATTTTTCCTGAGAAGCGAGGTCGATGGTTATGGAAAATCTGCTTTGGATCGGTGTACTGGGAGCGGTCCCCGCCCTGGTCTGTACCCTTCCGCGCTGCTACACTCTTCAAAAATTTCCCCGGGGAAGCGAGGAGCTGCAGGAGGCCGCGGGAAATCTGAGCCGGGGGACCCGTTCCTATCTGAAATGGCACTGCGCCGCTCTGCTCCTTCTGCTGGGAGCCGGCTTCGGCATTCTGTTTCTTTTGCAGGACCTGGAGCAGCCATCCGGCGTTCTCTTCCCCCTCGCTTTTCTTTCCGGCTCACTCTGCGTCTTTCTTACAGGGCTTCTGGGGATCCTCCTGACCCCCTGGCTGGCCGCCCACACCGCCGCCGCCCTGGAGGAAAGCCCCCGCAAGGGCCTATCCCCCCTGCTCACAGGGGGAGCTATTCTGGGCTTCGCCACCCTGGGCCTGGCTCTTTTGGAGCTTACAGTCTGGCTTTGCCTTCTCTACTTCGGCCTGGGTCTTGAGCCGGGCGACCTGGCCCGGCTCCTTCCCTTCTTTGGCCTGGGCGGTGCTGCCGCCGCCCTTCTGACCCGGCTCACCGCCGGCCTGTTCTCCCCTGCCGCCGCTTTGGGCAGTCTCCCCGCCCCCACAGCCGAGGAGCCTCTCCCCTCTGACGATCCCCGGAACCCCGCCGCTCTGGCCCGGGCTCTGGGCCTCTCTCTGGAAGGCCATCCTCTGCTGGGTACGGGGCTTTACAGCTCCTGGTTCTGTATCCTCACCCTGTCCCTCTCTCTGGGATACTCCATTTACGAAAGCGCCGGCCTGGGCTTGCGGGCCATGCTCCTTCCTCTTTTCAGCGCCGCCGTAGGCCTGCTCTGCTCCCTCATCGCCTCCTACCGCCTCCGAATGGGGGACGGCACCGCCGGAAAGGGTTTGCTTCACTCCCTTTGGCTTGTCATCGGTCTTTCCATTCTGCTTACCGCCGCGGTCACCGCTCCCGCCGCCTATCTTCTGATGGGCTCCTTTCTTCCCTGGGCCGAGCTTCTTTTAGGCCTGGCAGCCGGCTGTATCCTCATCTGGGGCACCCAAGCCTTCGCCGACAAGGCCATTCAGCGGGACCCACAGCCCCCTTCCTTGTCCCCCCTTCTTTCCGACGGGCTGCTTTCCGCCCTTCTTCCCCTTCTGCTCCTTCTTTTGGTCCTCTTTTTCTCCTACCGTCTGGATGGCCTCTACGGCCTCTCCCTGACCCTGGTGGGTATGCTGGCTCCCGGCGGCTGCTTCCTTTCCGCCGCTTCCTGCGGGGGCATCGCTCAAACGGCCCACACCCTTCTGCGGCTCTCCGGCCAGGAGGAGGACCTGTCTACCCGTGCCCTGCCCCTTACCGCCACCACCGAGCTTCTCTCCGCCGCCGGACGCTCCTATGTCCTCTGCGCCGCCCTGTCGGCCTCCCTTCTGGCCCTTCTCTCCCTTTTCCCCCCGCTGTCTGACCTGTTCCAGTCCGCCCCCCTGGCCGGACTTCTTCTGGGGGCTCTTCTGGGACCCGCCCTGGCCGGGCTTCTCCTGCGGGGGGGGCGGACAGCCTCCAAAGCGTTGTCCACAGAGCGGGAACGTCAGCTTCGGGAGATCAGGGGCCTCCGCTCCGGGAAGGTGTCCCCGGATTCCCACTCCTGTGTCAGCCAGTGTGCCTACCATACTCTGACAGCCGCCGCCCCTCCTCTGCTTCTGGCCCTGACGGTCCCCTCCCTCACCTGGCTCCTGTTGGGCGTTCACGCCCTGACCGCCTTGGTGGCCGGGCTTTTCCTCTCCTGTCTGACCCTGGGCTTCCCCCTGGCCTATCTGGGAGAGTTGTGGGCCCCCTCCTCTCCCGAGGGACTGTCCTGCCGAACCTCCGCCGGGCCAACTCTTGTGACTCTCCTGCGGTTTTGGGCAGTGGCTATGCTGGCCCTTTCTATTCTCTGAGCTCTGACACATATCAGAAACCGCCTGCCGGAGAAGTTCGGCAGGCGGTTTCTTCGTCCTATTCTTCCCGGACCGTGCCGGTGAGGTAACGCTCCACCCCGTTGGCGATCCCCCGGGCCAGGGACTTCTGATAGACCGGGTCACAAAGCCGCCACAGCTCCTCCGTGCAGCTCATAAACCCGGTCTCCACCAGCACGGAGGGCATCCTGGTCTCCCGCAGGACCACAAAATTGTCCGAAAGAATCCCCCAGTCCAAAGAACCCGCCGCCTTCACCACCTCGGCCTGAACAATACCGGCCAGCACCTCTCCCCAGTAGCTGCCCGGGTAGTGATATGTAAAGGTCCCCTGAAACTCCCGGTTGGTGGTGCTGGCATTGGCGTGGATAGAGATAAAAATGTCCGCCTCCGTGCCGTTGGCTATATCACACCGCTCATAGAGCCCTACATCCCGGTCTGTCCAGCGGGTCAGAAATACCTCACAACCCCGCTCTTCCAAGAGCCGGGCTGTCTCCAGCGTGATAGGAAGGGTCAGGTCCTTCTCCAGGATCCCCTCATAGACCGCCCCTGACGCCTTGCCTCCATGGCCCGCATCCAATACCACAGCGTATCCCGTCAGAGCTGGAGGCTCCTCCGCCGGGGGGAGCCACTCCTCCGACGGAGCTGGGCTGGGCAAGGGCTCCGAGGGCGGAGTGGGCCGGGTGGGTGGAAGCGGCTCAGACGGCTTAGGCGGCGAGGGTGTCCAACTGGGTGGAAGGAAGGGCCCCTCCCTGGTAAGGGTGGCAGTCCAGGTCTTCCCATCCCAATCCACCTGGATGCCCAAGGTCTCGGCCAAGAAACGCAAGGGTACCAACGTCCGCTCTGCCCCCGCTACACTGACCAACCGTGCCCCTACCCCATCCGGCAAAGGCTGTTCCATCCCGTTCACCCATGCGGTATCCGCCCCCAGGGTCAGAAGGATCTGAGTCTCTCCCCGGACAACAGACACCTGCCGGTCTCCGGCCCGCCAATCTACCTGGGCTCCCAATGCTTCCGCCACCGCCCGGACAGGGGCCAGCGTCCTCCCCTCCCACAGGAGGGCGGGCACATCGGCCTCCACCTGCGTGCCGTCGAGGGTCAGAGCCACCTGCCTCACCTCTGCCGGATCATACCGTTTTTCCTCCTCCCGGAAGATGTCTACCCGAAGCAGGCCCACAGCCTTTTCCAACGGAGGGAGCCCAGCGGCCCGGACAGGCCCCACCGCCAGCAGAAAGGCACACAACAGGGCCGCCACTTTTTTTCCTGGTTTTTTCATGGAAGCTTTCTCCTTTTTCAAAATATGTCCATCTCCGCCATTTTACCCTATCAAGCCTCACAGCGTCAACGGTTCCCGCGTCTTTTTCCTGTGGTAATTTCTGGGCCTGTCCGCCCTTTTTTGTTACCAAATTGTATTTATTTGTCACCGTATTCAGGTAGAATCTCTCCGTCGTTCCTGCTATACTAAAATGGTCAAGGCAGACACACGAGCCAAAAGCGCACATCAGGAGGCTTATGATGAAAAAAACCACTCTCGCGGCGATGGCCGCCTTATTTCTCCTTCTTTCCGCCTGCCACCCCCCGGCCCCCCCGGCTGAAAGCCCTACCCCCTCTCAATCCCTGGAGTCTCCGCCCGACGCTCCTTCCCCGGGGGAACCGCTTCCATCCCCAGATACCCTGGCTTTTCCCGATTTCCTGAAGGACTTCACCTTCCTTCGGGCCGACGCTCTGGTGACCGGCGGAGACAGCCTGGAATATATCACCTACTGGCTCTCCCCGGAGGACCTGGCCGGGGTTCGGGAAGCCCTTCAGATGGACACCTGGTGGGAGGCCACCGACGTGCCGGCCATGGGGATGGAGTCCAGCTTTGCTCTTTATGACGAAGAGGGCCGCTCCCTCACAGTCAATCCGTGGGACGAGGAAAAATGCCTGATCCTGGCCAAGCGCGACAATGACGGCTTCCTCTATTTTGCTCCCATTTCTGTTCTGGAACGCTACGAAACCTATCTCTCCGGCCTTAATTTCCTCCCGGATTTCGTCCGCTATTTCGAGTTTGACCAGATCAACGTCAACCACACCCCCGCCGAGGACGGGGACTATTTCATAGACCACAATGTCTATCTTCTGGACGACGCCCAGCAGCTCTCCCTATTGGCCGCCCTCTCCCCCGACACTTGGACGGCAGCCTGGGATCAGGAGGAGCTGACGGTAAGCTGGTATGCCACTCTGGAGCTTCTGGACCTGGGAGGTAACAAAATCGTCCTCGTTGACTGGGGGGAGGAGAAGTGTCTCATCAACTGCTTCTTCTCCTGCGGCGGCCCGGTGGTCCGCTATTGGGCTCCTGCCTCAGTACTGGCTAAGACTCAGGAGCAGATAAATGAGCTCTCCCTTTTGGGCCGGATCAACAACGAGGCGGAGTGGTATTACGACCTTTTCTGGAACGACCCCGGCTTTCCCCTGTTGGGCGCCATGGCCGGGAGCAGCGGCTCTATCTCAGAGGACCAGATGGCGGCCTATACTCTGGCGGTGCTGGGCCATGAGGGCAGTATCGACTTTGAGCTGGGGATCTCCGCAGAAGCTTTTGACGAACTCACCTTTAAGCACTTCGGTAAGAAGCTGAGCAGCTACGACACTTCCATGAGCAAGGTCCTTCCCTCAGGAAATGTGACCGCCACCGGCTGGGACTCCAACTACGGTCTTCACCCCATCCTCACCGGGACCCCTGAGACGAACAGCTCTGGCAGCACTACCGCCGTCTTCCGCCTGTATACTTTGGACGACGCTCTTTGGTTTGACGGCAACCTGGACCCCAGCCGCCTGAATCACGCAAAGGAGTATCTCCTTTCGGGCAAGGACAGCGGCTACCCACAGCCCCAGAAGGTCGAGATCACCTTCCGTGTTGAGACTGAGGAGGTCTATGGCCTCCAGCGGGAGTATCTGGTCTACGAATCCCTACGGTTGGCAGAGCAAGAAACTCACGATTGAGAATACGCAGAAAAGAGCCGAAGGTCGTTGACCTTCGGCTCCTTCTTTTTCCATGTTAAAAAACCACGGCTTATGTCATGCTGGGATCAGAATAACCCGGTGATCTTCCCATCCTCTGTCACGTCGATATTCTCAGCCGCGGGGACCTTGGGCAGCCCCGGCATGGTCATGATATCCCCGGTGAGGGCCACGAGGAAGCCTGCCCCGGCGGACACCTTCAGATTGCGGACCGTCACGTCAAAGCCCTCGGGGGCCCCCAGCAAGCTTTGGTCATCCGAGAAGGAATACTGGGTCTTGGCCATGCAAATGGGCAGCTCCCCGAAGCCCAGCTCGGTGAGCTTCTGGGCCTGCTTCTGGGCGGCGGCGGTGAGCACCGCCTTTTCACCGTGGTAGACCTTCCGCACAATGGCGTCCAGCTTATCCTGGATGGAGGCATTTGTGTCATAGGAAAAGGTAAACCTCCCGCCCTTGGGCTCCTCACAGAGCCGGACTACCTCACGGGCCAAAGCCTCGCCGCCCTCGCCGCCCTTGGCCCACACTTCGGAGAGGGCCACGTTGGCTCCCCGCTCCTTGCACTTCTCCTCCACCAGCTTCAGCTCGGCGGGGGTGTCGGTGGGGAAGGCGTTGATGGCCACCACACAGGGCAGGTGGTATGTATTCTGAATGTTGTCCACATGCCGCAGCAGGTTGGGAAGGCCCTTCTCCAGAGCGGCCAGGTTTTCATGGTTCAGCTCGGCCTTGGCCACCCCACCGTGGTGCTTCAGGGCCCGGACAGTGGCCACGACGACCACGGCGTCGGGGGTGAGCCCCGCCATGCGGCACTTGATGTCCAGGAACTTCTCCGCCCCCAGGTCGGCGCCGAAGCCGGCCTCGGTGACCACGTAATCGCTGAGCTTCAACGCGGCGTCGGTGGCCGAGATGGAGTTGCAGCCATGGGCGATGTTGGCAAAGGGGCCGCCATGAATAAAGGCGGGGTTGCCCTCTAAGGTCTGGACCAGATTGGGCTTGAAGGCATCCTTCAAAAGGGCGGCCATGGCCCCCTCGGCCTTCAGGTCATGGGCAGTCACCGGCTTGCCGGAGCGGTCGTAGGCCACGATCATCCGGCCCAGCCGGTGTTTCAGGTCGGAAAGGCTGGTGGCCAGGCAGAAGACCGCCATGACCTCGGTGGCCACTGTGATGTCAAAGCCGTCCTCCCGGGGAACCCCCTGTATCCGTCCCCCCAGGCCGTCAATGACGTTGCGGAGCTGCCGGTCGTTCATGTCCACACAGCGGCGCAGGACGATGTTCTTGGTGTCGATGTCCAGAACGTTGCCCTGCTGAATGTGGTTGTCCAGCATAGCCGCCAGCAGATTGTTGGCCGCTCCAATGGCGTGGAAGTCCCCGGTAAAGTGAAGGTTGATGTCCTCCATGGGGATCACCTGGGCCCAGCCGCCTCCGGCAGCGCCACCCTTCACCCCGAACACAGGACCCAGAGAGGGCTCCCGCAGGGCCAGGCAGGTCTGCTTCCCGATGCGGTTAAGGCCGTCGGCCAGGCCGATGCTGGTGGTGGTCTTCCCCTCCCCGGCAGGGGTAGGGTTGATGGCGGTGACCAGCACCAGCTTGCCCTTCCGGGGCTTGTCCTTGTAGGCGGCGGGATCCACCTTGGCCTTGTCGTGGCCGTAGGGGATCAGCTGCTCCGGGGTAAGGCCCAGCCGCTGGGCGACCTCCTGGATGGGGCGGGCTTTTACACTCTGGGCGATCTCGATGTCAGTCATCATGGGAACTCCTCCTCGTATGTGATGTGAATTTATTTCAGGCCCTCATCCGTCATTTGCTTCGCAAATGCCACCTTCCCCGTTTACGGGGAAGGCTAAAACCATTCCTCTATCCAGGCTTCCCCGTTTACGGGGAAGCTGTCGAGCGAAGCGAGACTGATGAGGTCACTTGAATAACCGGTTTTACAGCTTCCGCAACTTGTCCCAGGCGGCCATGACCGCCTGCGTGGGCAACACCTTGCTCCCCAGGCGCATGGCGGCGGGGATGGGGCCGCAGGTGGTCACTGCCGCCCCCAGAGAATTCATGGTGAGGCTCCAGGCGGCCACCGCCTCGGGCCGCATGGCGAAGGGGGTGTGCTTCACCGCCTGGGGGTTGGCGGTATCCCGGGCCACGGTCATAAACTCGGTCTTGATCCAGAAGGGACATACAGCGGTGACCTTGATCCCTTTTTCCTTCAGCTCCTCCCCCAGTGAGCGGGTATAGCTGAGCAGAAAAGCCTTGGTGGCGGCGTAGAGGCTCATACCGGGAAGAGGCTGGAACCCGGCACAGGAGCATACCTCCAGTACCCGGCTGCCCCTGCGGAGATAGGGGATGCACAGCCCGGTAACCTCCACGGCGGCGCGGCAGTTCAGATCCACCATGTCCCCGGTCTCCCGGTGGCTCAGGTCCCGGGCCCGGCCGAATTTACCGAAGCCGGCGCAGGAGACCAGCACCTTGATCCAAGGCTTTTCAGCCCCCAGCAGAGCCTCCAGTGTCTCCAGGCTCTTCTCCTCGGTCAGATCCAACGGCAGGATCCTACAGGGGTGGTCCAGTTCCCCGGAGAGCTCAATGAGCCGCTCCTCCCGCCGGGCAATGAGCCACAGCTCGTCCAGGCCAACCGTCTTGTCCAGCGCTTTGGCGTAAGCTCTCCCCAAGCCTGAGGAGGCCCCTGTCACAACAGCGATACGCATGGTATTCCTCCGTATAAAGTACCCTCCCCCGGCGCAAACCGGGGGAGGGCAGAATAATTCTCACACGACATGAATGACCTGGCCATCCTCTTTCACCACGTCCACCGAGCAGCTCAGCCCCACGGTGGAGATAGCGGCCAGCAACAAAGCCCACAGGGGGGCGGCCACCCAAACCACCACGCCGGCGTTTACAGGCAGGTTCACCACAGTCTCCCCGTCACGCATGACCCGGAGCTTGGTAACGTTGCCCTTGCGCACCACTTCCTTGACCCGTTCCATCAGTTCCCGGGCAAAGGTTTTGGCCCTTTCATTGTCATGAAGATTTTCAATCATATTTTTTTCCCTCCCCATCCAGAATAGGATCTCATCACAGCCTATGCTTTGTTTTTCCGCTTTGTGTCAGCATACCCGAAACAAAGCTTTTTTATTGCATTTTGAACCGATCCCCCAACCGGGAAAGCAAAAATTGGGCTGCCAAGCCGGTAAAGAAGCCGGCGATAATGCCGGTGATCATAATAAAGGGAAAGTAAAAGAAGATCAGCTGCTTGGCCCGATAAACAAAAATTGCCATAAGACACTGTCCCACATTATGGAAGATGGCTCCAATGGCACCGCAGGCCCAAAGCTGGTTCAGGCTCAGGAACCGACGCAGCACCAGCATGCTGAGATAACAGCACAGCCCTCCCGCCAGGGAGAAGGGCAAGGTGCTGCCTCCGGCGAACAGCCCTCCCAAAATGATACGGGACAAAAGGATCAGCAGGGTATCCCGGGGACCCATGGCAAACATGGCGTACACCGTTACGATATTCGCCAGCCCCAGCCGGAAGCCGGGCAGCGGAATGGGCAGTTGGATCTGGGCCTCGGCCACAAAGATGGTAAGGGCAATAGCGGTGAGCAGAGCGCAGAGGGTAAGCCGCTTCACGTTGGTCCGTTTCATCGTATCCCCCTCACTGGGTGGCCCCGTCCACCGCGGGGCTCTCGGAAGCCTCAGGCAGAGAGATCACATTGATCATCATGGCGTTGGGCAGGCACGCGATGGGCAGGATGCTGCCCATATCCTCAATGAGCCAGCCCTGGCCAATGCATACGTGGTCCGGGCAGGAGGCCTCGATCACCCGCACGTCCCCAGTGGTGTATTCCACTGTGTTGCTCCCTCCCGCAGGTCCCTCGTAGGTCTTGGTATAGGCCTCAGTGATAGCCCCCAGGTCCACCGCGTCCACCGCATAGTCCCCAATGTAGACGACAGCCACAGGCCCCACGATCTCCAAGGGTGCGTCGCTTTCTACGGGGTCTGCGCTTTCTACGGGGTCCCCGCTTTCAGCAGGCGTAGGGGTGGGCAGAGGAAGCTCCCCTCCCTTTCCCCACAGACGAAACGCCACAAGAGCGGCACACACCACCAGAACCAAGCCGATAATGGCCAGCCAGAACCAATTCGATTTCTTTTTCATATCTTATTCCTCCACCAGTCGCAGGGTATAGGAGCTTCCCTCCACAAGGGCGAAGCTGTCCTTCAGCCCGCCGGTGACCCATACGTTGTTGTCCTCGTCCACCAAAATAGCCTCAAAGCCGCCGTAGGTCCGCCAATAGTCCAGGGCCTTCTCCCGCCCCAGCACGAAAAGGGCAGTGGAAAGGCCGTCGCACAGCCCTCCCTTGTTCCCCACGATGGTCACAGACACCAGGCCGGACCGGGCGGGGGCGCCAGTGTGGGGGTCCATGATGTGCCAATACCGAACCCCGTCCTCCTCAAAGAAGCGCTCATAGCCCCCCGAGGTGATGGCGGCCTGGTCAACAAGCTGGAGGATCCCCAAATAGCTTCCCGTTGTTTCATTGGGATCCTGGATACCGATACGCCAGGGAGAGCCGTCGGGCTTACTGCCCACCGACTGGACGTTGCCCCCCATGTTGAGAAGGGCCGAGGTCACGCCGTTCTCCCGGAGCAGGTTGGCAGCACACTCTCCGGCGTAGCCCTTGGCGATGGAGCCCAGGTCCAGCTCCATGTCGGCTGGGAGCGTTACATAGGTATCCCCCAAATCAGCCGGCTTTTGCTCTGTCTCCACCTTCTGATAATCCACATGCTCCAGAAGCCCGGACAGCTCGCTCCCGGAGGGGACCCGGTATTCACTGGTGGTAAAGCCCCAGGCTTTTACCACCGGGTACATGGTCATGTCCAACGCGCCCCCGGTGCTGTCCCCCAGCTCCTTCGCCAGAGAGAGCAAATAGGCAGCGGCCTCCCCCACAGTCACGCTCTCCCCGCCGGCATGGTTGATCCGCCACACGTCGCTCCCCTCCCGGGTCACCGACAGTTCCCGCTCCAGGGCATTGATCGCATTGGCAATGAGGGCAAGCATATCCTGGCCATTCTCCCCGTGTACCCGAAAGCTCATGACAGTATCCATCGCAAAAATGTTGGATTCGGCCACATCCCCGCCGGAGGTAGGGAGAGGAATGGGGGAGGTGGTCGCCGGTGTCAGGGCCGGAGTGGGTGTGGGAGACACAGGCACGGTACACCCCGCCAACAGCAGGGTCAAAGCCAGCAAAATGGCTGCAAATCGTTTCAAGAGCGGTCCTCCTGTTGCGCAAGGTTAGCCCCGGCAGTTCTGGGGCTTGTGAAGTAATTGTTATTGTACTCCATTTTTCGGGAAAAAGCAACCTCGGTATTCTCTCCAAAAACACATGAAAAGAAAATTTACAATTGAGTAAATTTTTCTCCCAGGGGCCCTCTTTTTGTGAAAAGAATGGCCTTTCGGAATCACGCAAGTTGAAGGGCAGAACGCAACTATCAGTCAGGTGGAAAGTGGGAGCTCAAAAAAGGTGCGTAAATACAAGAAAGGGCGGAGGCCGCGGCCTCCGCCCTTGTTCTCTTTTCTTTTAGTTGTCCTTATTGAAGATGTTGAAGATGGACTGCCACTGGTCGTCATCGTCGTCCACCTTTTTTTCCTCCTCGGCAGGGGTGGCCTCAGCCTTCTTCTCCCCCTCCACCTTCGCGCCGGTCTTGGAGAAGAGGCTATCCACGTTCACATGGGGAGCCCCTTCGTCATACCCGGTGGCAATAACGGTCACCTTGATCTCATCCTCCATGTCCTCGTCAAAGCCCGCGCCGAAAATCACGTTACACTCGGGGTGGACGGCCTGACGCACCATATCCGCAGCCATTTCCACCTCTTCCAGGCCAATGTCCATAGCGCCGGTGATATTCACCAGAACGCCCCGGGCACCATCGATAGAGGTCTCCAGCAGGGGGCTGGAAATGGCCATTCTGGCGGCCTCTTCGGCTTTGTTCTTCCCGGCGGCCCTGCCCACGCCCATATGAGCCATGCCCGCGTCCTTCATAACGGCGGTAACATCAGCGAAATCCAGGTTGATAAAGCCGGTGTCCTTAATGAGGTCGGAGATGGACTGGACGGCCTGCCGAAGCACGTCGTCGGCAATGCCGAAGGCGTTGGCAAAGGTGATCTTCTGGTCGGTGGCGAACTTGAGCCGCTCGTTGGGGATGATGACCAGGGAATCCACCTTGTTTTTCAGCTCCTCGATCCCCAGCTCAGCCTGAGTCATGCGGCGCTTACCCTCAAAGTTAAAGGGCTTGGTCACCACGCCTACCGTGAGCACCCCGGTCTCACGGGCAATATCCGCCACAATGGGGGCCGCGCCGGTGCCGGTTCCACCGCCCATGCCGGCGGTGATAAAAACCATGTCGGTGTTCTCCAGGGCCTTGGCGATCTGGGCCCGGCTCTCCTCGGCGGACTTTTTGCCCACCTCAGGATCGCTGCCTGCCCCCTGACCGCCGGTGAGCTTCTCCCCAATCTGGATCTTCTGATTGGCCGCCGAAATATTCAGGGCCTGCTTGTCCGTATTGACCCCGATAAACTCTATGCCCTTCACGCCGCTGTGTACCATACGGTTGACTGCGTTGTTGCCGGCGCCGCCCACGCCGATCACCTTAATGTTGACGATCGTATCCGGGCCGTTATCCAGTACAAAGGCCATATCTGTTCCTCCTAAGTATGAGTTCATTGGTATCGTTATGTCTCAGCCGACGGGCCGTGTCATTTTGTGCCGGGCCTCTTAGCGGTAAACAATATCTTGTTATCTATTTTAACCCTCTTTTTCCTTTAGGTCAAGTGTTCCGAGGGGATTTCTTAAAAGATTTCAAACTTTTTTTCGACTTCTTATCCCTCCGAGCCAGACGGAGGCACTATCTCCTCCTCGGAAGGGACTTCCGGGCTATGGTCGGGCAGAGGGTCGGGTTCCGGCTGAGCGGGGCGGAGATATTCCGGCAGCCACCGCTCTGTAAGAAGCCGGGCCTGCTTGTCCCCGTAGGTCATATCCAGGGTGCCGGTCAGCCGCTCCCCGTTATTTTGGAAGGTCTCCACCACCCGCTGGAGAGAGAAGATCAGCCGATCGAAGTTCCCTGAGGTGGGGACCACCACGGTAAGCTCCTCTCCATAGTCAAAATAGATGGCGTTGGCCGAAGTCAGGTCAATAAAGGTTTTCACATTCTCCTCCATACCCCGGGCTTCCAGAGCGGCCAGGAGCCCCTTGAGTCCCTCCAGACGGACCTGCTCCTCCAATTCCACAGTAAGTCTTCCCCCCAGGTTCGGGGTGACGGGGTGGAGCCCGGTCACCAGGGGAAGTCCCTCTTTTCGCTCCGCCCCCTCCTTTTCCACCAGCTTGCCGGAGGCGTTCAGGAGCCAGCGTCCCTCCTCCCCCTCCAGCACAGCTGCCGCCCTGCTTTCAATGATGTGAAGCTCCAGGGTATCGGGCAGGGCCTTTACAGGAGTTACCGCCTCAATGTAGGGCAGCTTCCGGGTGATAGCCCGGACGACCTGGGGCTTGTTGATAAGAAACAGGTTATCTCCCTGCTCCACGCCCGAAGCGGCAATGATCTCCTGGGCAGTGTAACGGTCGCTGCCGGTCACGGTCACCTGATCCACCCGGAAAAATACCACACACCCGGCCACCAGAGCGGAAAAAATCAAAAGAAAAGACAGCAGCTTGTAGAGGACGCCGAAACGTCCCCTCCTGCGCCGCCGCTGTCGATTCCGATTCTTTCTGGCCGCCATGGGCTACCTCCCGAGGATTTTCTTCTGTAAAAAATTTTTCAGTCCCTTTTCAGGTACCATTGTATCATAAAAAAGAGGAACAAAAAATAAATTTTTTGTAACGAAAACCTAATTTTATTCTGTAGATGTATCCAAACGTACGATCCGGGCCCCAAGACCGCTCAGGTCTTCGCAGAGAGACTGGTACCCCCGGTCGATGTGGCGCAGGCCTGTAATGCAGGTCTCTCCCTCCGCCCCCACAGCGGCTACCGCCAAAGCGGCTCCTCCCCGCAGGTCGGTGGCCCGGACCTGGGCTCCATGCAGGGCCTTTACTCCACAGACCACCGCCACCTTGCCCTCCACCCGGATATCGGCTCCCATACGGACGAGCTCATCCACATGACGGTAACGGCTGGAAAACATATTCTCCACAAAGACAGTGGTCCCCTCCCCCTTGCACAGGGCCGCCATGACCACCGCCTGGGCGTCGGTGGGAAAGCCGGGATAGGGGGCGGTACGGACCGGCCGCGCCCCCCGAAGCCTGGAGGGTGCTGAAAGCCAGACCTGGTCGGCGCCGCTGCGGATGGTGCATCCCGCCTCGCTGAGAACGGCGGTCACCGTGGAGAGCTGCCGCCAGTCTACCCCGGTAAGCTCGCCCTCTCCTCCTGA
This sequence comes from uncultured Oscillospiraceae bacterium, assembly GCA_910585735.1. Classification (GTDB taxonomy): domain Bacteria; phylum Bacillota; class Clostridia; order Oscillospirales; family Oscillospiraceae; genus Vermiculatibacterium. Next base: position 40,984 of record CAJUEU010000004.1, read on the forward strand.
CGCGGCCAAAGCCGACAGATAGGTAGCAGCCACGATCCGATCGGGGCCTACGGTGTGCTCCGCCCCATGGAGGGGCAGGCCGCCCCGGATGGTGACGGTAGAGGTCCCCCCTCCCCGGACCCGGGCCCCCATAGCATTCAAAAAGCTCTGGAGCTCCACGATCTCAGGTTCCCGCGCGGCGTTGTGGAGGATGGTGTCCCCTTGGGCGCACACGGCGGAAAGCATAGCGTTTTCGGTGGCTCCCACGCTGGGGATAGAGAGAACGATCTCGCCGCCGGTAAGACTCCCCTCACAGTCCAGACGGCCCTCCCGTTCCGTGATACTGGCCCCCAAAGTCCTGAGGGCTGAGATATGTAAGTCGATGGGCCGGGGCCCCAGCTCACAGCCTCCGGGATAGCTGATGACCGCCCGCCCCATCCGGCCCAGAATAGGGCCCAGGAAAACCACCGAGGAGCGCATCTCTCTCATAAGGGGCTCCGAAATGGTATGACCTGTGGGGGCCGAGGAATCCACCGTGACCACATCCCCCTCCCGTTCCACCCGGCAGCCCAAGCTGCGGAGAATGTCGATGGTGTGGTCCACGTCGGTCAGCTTGGGACAATTTCGGAGGACGCAAGTCCCCCGGGAGAGAAGGGTGGCCGCCAGCAGCGGCAGAACGCTGTTCTTGGCCCCCTGGATCCGTACACTGCCGGACAGGGGACGCCCCCCCTGGATCTGTATCACGCTCATAAGATGCCCTCCCTGTGGGTTTTCTGGGTCATCTTATGCGGGAGGGTAAATTTGGGTCAATGGGTGCACTCCTTCCGTCACGGCTTCGCCGTGCCACCTCCCTCAAGGAGGGAGGCTAAGGTCCTAAGGCAGCCTCAGACAGCCAGAGGCTGCCTTAGGCTGCCTGGACAGTCGTTCGGCAAAGCCAAATGACATCCCCCGGAGCTGTCAGCCAAAGGCTGACTGAGGGAGTATACCTCCCTTACCGCAACAGCTCCTTCAGTGTCCTGTAGATCTGCTCGTTGGCGTCAGGAATGGAAAGCGCCGAGAGAGCCCGGGACATTTCGGCCCGGCGCTTTGGGTCATAAAGAAGCTGAGACGCCACCTCATAAAGCCTGGCGCCCGAACACTCCTTCTCAGGAAGAAGAACAGCCCCCCCCGACCGGGACAGGACCTGGGCGTTCTTGGTCTGGTGGTCGGCGGTGACATTGGGGGAAGGCACCAGCACCGCAGGCTTGGCAATGGCAGCCAATTCAGAGACCGTAGAGGCCCCGGCCCGGCAGAGCACCAGGTCGGCGGCCGCCATCACCAAGGGCATGTCATAGATATACTCCCGGATTTCAATACCGGGGCGGGGATCGGCGCTCCCTTTCTCCTTCAATGCCTTTTCCAGGCGGCCAAAGTCCCGGCCCGCCCCGTGGATGTGGAGGAAGGGGACCCCGGCGGCCCGCTCGGCCCGGATAAAATCCACCATGCAGTCGTCCATGTCCTCGGCCCCCAGGCTTCCCCAGTAGGAAAGCAGTAGAGGCCGGTCATCCTCCAGTCCCAGCTCCCGGCGGGCCTCCATCCGGGTAAAGCGGAAAAAGTCACCCCGGACCGGGGTGCCGGTGACCGCCACCTTTTCCGGATGCTCATAGTAGCTTTTACTCTCAGCAAAGCCTACCATCACCACGTCCGCCACACGGGAGAGGGTCTTTGTGGTGAGGCCGGGGACGGCGTTGGACTCGTGAACGGCGGTGGGGATCCCCCGCCGGGCGGCGGCGTGGACCACGGGGTAGCTGGCATAGCCCCCGGTGCCCACCACAAGGTCGGGCCTGAACTCTGTCAGAATGTCCGCGGCCTGCCTGCCGGAGTGGGTCATGTTGTGAAGGGTCTTGATGTTATGGGTAAGGGAGGACAACCTCAGGGAGCGGTGAAAGCTGGTGATGGTCACCGTTTTCAGGTCAAAGCCCTCCTTGGGCACCAGCCGGGTCTCCATACCCCCATCGGCCCCCACGAAAAGGATGCCGGCTCCATCCCGCTCCCGGAACATCCGGGCCAGGGCCAGGGCAGGGTTGATATGGCCGGCGGTACCGCCGCAGGTGAAAAGGACGTTCATGGAAATACCTCCTTCAGGCCGCATTGTCACGCTTCGGAAATGTCCAGAGCAGTCGCTCCACTTCCCTCCGGCTCGGGCTGGTAAGCAGTCCATGGACTGCCATCACGCCCTCGCTCCAGTCCAGTGTCGCTCCTTGTCCATTCCTTCGCGCTTCTATCCTTGCTTGGGAGGAGCGGCCTGCCGTGACACTCCCAGGATGATGCCCATTTCAGCCAGCTGGATCATAAGCGCGGTGCCTCCATAGCTGAAGAAGGGCAAAGAAATGCCGGTGGTGGGCAGGAAGTTGGTGACCACCGAAATATTGAGGAACACCTGGACCGCGATGAGGGTAATGATCCCCACCACCAGCAGGGCTCCAAAGCGGTCCCGGGCATGGAGGGCGATCCAATAGCCCCGAAGAACAAGCATGGCAAAAAGAAGCAGGATGAAGCCGGCTCCCACAAGGCCCAGCTCCTCACAGGCCACAGAGAAGATACAGTCGTTTTCCGCCTCGGGGAGAAACAACTGGGCCTGGCGGCTTTTGCCAAAGCCCACTCCGAACAGGCCTCCCGAGCCGATGGCGTAAAGGGATTGAATGATCTGGAAGCCGTCGTTCCGGGGATCGGACCAGGGATCCTGCCATATCTTGATCCGTGCCGCCATGTAGGACGTCTGGGTGATGATAAGAGTCAGAAGGGTCACCACCACAGTGCCGCCGGCGGCAAACCACCCCAGTTTCACTCCGCCGGCAAAAAGGATGGCGGCGGCGGGCACCAGGATCAGAATGGTACCCGACATATGGGGCTCTTTATACATGAGAAAGATGATGATAAGAAGGATAATGCCGTAGGGCATCAGCTCCAGAAGGCCGATCTCATCCATTTTTTTCAGGAGCCTGCCCTGGGTGGTGTGAAGGTCAAACTTCCGCTTTTTCTCGGTCTCCCGCTTGGCCATACGGGCGGAAAAGTAGAGGATGACGCCCAACTTGGCAACCTCAGAGGGCTGGAAGGCAGGGATGGGGCCAATGCTTCGGATCCAGCGCTTCACATGGTCGGCCCGAACCGTATGGACCCCCGGGATCAGCACCGCCACCAGAAGGACGAGGGCAAGGCCCAGAATAAATACCGACATCCAGCGGAAATGCTGGTAATTGATCTTGGAAATGATGTACATCGCGGCCAATCCGGCCACGGCAAAAATAGCCTGGCGGATAAAATAATAGGTAGCCGATCTTCCTTCGTGAAGGGCGGTGGCGTAGGAGGCCGAAAACACCATAATGACCCCGATGGCGGTAAGCATGACCACCAGCATCAAAAACGGCAGGTCCATCGGGCCCCGGGAGAGCTGCTGCTCCATGGTCAGATCGCGCTTGAGCTTGGGCACGGGCCGAGCCCTCCTTTCCTCAGATTACAAGGATATTGATTCAAATCAGATAACGGTTCCAGACTCCCAAAAACGCAAGGATGCAGAAGAGGGCTGAAATCAGAGAGAAAACGGCCACCACCTTGTTTTCCTTCCATCCACACATCTCAAAGTGATGGTGGAGCGGGGCCATTTTGAAGATCCGCTTGCCGTGGGTGAGCTTGAAGTAGGTCACCTGGATAATGTCCGAAAGGGTCTCGGCAATGTAGATGATCCCCACAAAGATCAGAATCAGGGGCATGTCGGCGGCAAAGGCTAACCCGCATACCATTCCGCCCAGGAAGAGAGAGCCGGTGTCTCCCATAAAGACCTTGGCCGGATGATGGTTGTAGCAGAGGAAGCCAAGCAGTCCTCCCAGAAGGGCCGACGAAATCCGGCAGAGCTCTGTCTGCCCCCAGAGGGCGGTGACCACCGCGAAAAAGAGAGCCACAGGAAGGGTAACGGTGGAAACCAGTCCGTCCACCCCGTCGGTAAGATTCACCGCATTCACGCATCCCACCATGACAAAAGCGGCGAAAGCCATATATACCGGCCAGGGCAGGGGGATGTGAGTCTGGAAAAAGGGCAAGTACAGGTTGGGGGACAGGTAGCCCTCGTACCGCAGGAGAACGATCATCAGAATGGCGGCCGACAACTGGAGAAGGAACTTCCATCCGGCGGTAAGGCCAGTATTCTGGTGGTGGACCACCTTCATGTAATCATCAATAAAGCCGATGGCCCCAAAGACCAGGGCAAATAGAAACACATAAAGACCCACTCGGTTGCCTCCCAGTATGTTGGGCATACCCAGAAGCACTATGACCCCGATGGCCATAATGAACATGAGCCCTCCCATGATCGGAGTACCCTGCTTGGACATGTGCCAGGTGGGGCCGATCTCCTTAATGGACTGTCCGGCCTTGAGCCGGCGGAGAAAGGGGATCAGGAATCTCCCAATGAGCAGGGTGAGGAGAAAGCTCCCCGTCAGGCTGACCAGCCCCGGGAGTACTGACGCTTCCGCAATGTTCGGCATAATTATTAGACCTCCAGCGTTTTCCTTAAAATCATCCTTTTTCTTGCACAAGTGGGAATCATATCACATTACCGGGGCGAAAACAGGGGTTATGGGAAACAGGCGGCCACGATCTCCCGCTCGTCCATGTGCCGCTTCTCCCCGTTGACCTCCTGATAGGTCTCATGGCCCTTGCCGGCCAGCAGGAGTACATCCCCCTCCTCCAACTCCCGGAGCGCCATAGCAATGGCCTTCTCCCGGTCGGGCTCCACCAGACGGGGGGTATCGGTATCCTTCAGCCCCGCCAGAATGTCGGCGATAATTGCCGCCGGCGCCTCGCTCCGGGGATTATCCGAGGTGACCACGCACAGGTCGGAAAGCTCAGCGGCAATGGCGCCCATAATGGGCCGCTTGGTCTTATCCCGGTCCCCGCCACAGCCGAAAAGGCAGATGAGCCGGCCCGGTGTGAAATCCCGAAGGGCGGTAAGGGCGTTCTCCAAAGCATCGGGGGTGTGAGCGTAGTCTATAAGCACAGTGCCCTGGCCAGGGGTGGGCACCACCTCCATGCGGCCCTTGACCCCGTGGGCCTTGGCCAGAGCATGGGCGGCCTCCTCCAGGGGAATGCCCAAAGCATGGGCACAGCCCAGGGCGCACAGGGCGTTGTAGACCGAGAAGCCTCCGGGGATGCCCAGGCGGACATGGGAGGTCTCCTCTCCCACCCGTGCCTCCAGCTCTACCCGGTCAGGCAAAAGCCGAACGTCAGCGGCAGTCAGATCGGCTCCAGACCTCCGCCAGGCATAGGTATACACCGGGCAGGGGACAGCTTTCGCGTAATATCGTCCCGCCTCGTCGTCCCAGTTGAGAACGGCTGCGTCACTCTGGGCAAAAAGCCTGCCCTTGGCCTGGCGGTATGCCTCCATGGTCTTGTGAAAATCCAGGTGGTCCTGGGTCAGGTTGGAGAAAGCCCCCACAGCGAAGCGGATTCCGTCCACCCGGTGAAGGCAGAGGGCGTGGGAGGAGACCTCCATGACCACGTGGGTACAGCCCGCGTCAGCCATTTCCCGCAGGAGCCTTTGCAGCTCAAAGCTGTCGGGGGTGGTGCGCTCGGTGGGCAGGACCCGGTCCCCGACGCGGTTCTCGTTGGTTCCGATGAGCCCGATCCTGGTCCCCAGGACAGTGTGGAGCATGCCCCATAGAAGTGTGGTGGTGGTGGTTTTTCCGTTGGTGCCCGTCACGCCGATCATGGTCAGTTCTTTTGCCGGGTGGCCAAACCAGTTCCCGGCCAGGGCGGCCAGGGCGGCCCGGCTGTCGGGCACCAGGAGAACGTCATCCCCCTCCTCCCCCACAATGGCGGCAGCCCCCTTTTCCCGGGCCTGGGGAATGAATTTGTGCCCGTCGGTCTGATAGCCACGGAGGGCCACGAAAAGCTCTCCCGGCTTCAAGGCGGCAGTATTGTAGGAAACGCCGGTGATCTCCGGGTCCTCCCTCAGCGTCCCCTGATAGCCGGTCCCCTCCAGCAGCTTGCTCAGGCGCATAAGAACACCTCCTTCACATGATGTACAGCAAGTCTATCCCGCTCCAAAGCGGCGTGAACACTCGCCGCTTCTCCACGTTTTTTACTCGATCATGCTATTGTCCGAGAACTGGCACTCTACCACAGTGCCCCGCTCCACCAAAGTTCCCCAGGCAATGGATTGACTGGCCACAGTGGCGTTGGCAGACATATAGCGGCTGGAGCCGCTGACACGAAGATAGAGGCCGTATTTTTCCAGGATCTCCTGCGCCTGGGCGGCCGTCTTGCCCCAAAGGCTGGGGATGGCTACCTGGTCGGCAGGCTTCTCCTCCCCCAGGTAGAGCACCACCTGGCTGCCGCTGGGGATCACGGCGCCGCCCACCGGGATCTGCCCGGTAACGGTGTCCCCCTCGCCCACGGTGCGGACGGTGAAGCCGGCGCTCTTGACGGCATCAATGCCCACGGATGCCACTTGCCCCACCACATTGGGCACGGTCACATCGATAAAGGCCTGCTGCTCCTCGGTGTAGACCCGCTCCACACCCATGTACTCCAAAATGTCCTCCATCAGCTCGCCGGTAAGCATTCCCGCCATATTGCCGCCCGAGATATAGTAGCCGTTGGCGGTGTAATTGCTCCCTTTGGAGACAGGCTGGGGCTTGTCGAAGGCCACCAGGGTGACGATCTGGGGATCATCAGCGGGCGCGAAGCCCACAAAGGAAACGATGGTACGATCCTCGCCCCGCCGGCTCTCCAGCGTCTCGGAGGAGCCGGTCTTTCCGCCTACCCGGTAGCCAGGGACGTAAGCCCGCTTACCTGTACCGCCATCCACCACCTTTTCCAGAATGGCCCGACAGCGCTCACTGGTCTCCTCACTGATGACCTGACGTACCTCGGTAGGCTCGGTCTGGAGCACCACATTGCCCTCAGCGTCGGTGATGGAGTCCATCACGTAGGGCTGCATCAAATGTCCGCCGTTGACCACCGCCGAGATGGCGTTGATGAGCTGGATGGGAGTGATCTGAAGACCCTGGCCAAAGGAGGCGGTGGCCAGGTAGGTATTCTGGTCGGTGGTTCCGGCGGTAAAGGTGCTCCGGGGCCAGATCAGGTTGGGCACCGGGTCCCGCTTGGACTCCCCCTGCATGTCGATGCCGGTGGGCTCCAAAAGGCCATAGTTGACCAGGTAATCATAGAAGGTCTCGGCTCCCACCGCCTGACCGATCTGCATAAAAGCCGGGTTGCAGGAGTTCTGGACCGCCTGAGTCAGCGTTTGGGTGCCGTGACGGCCATCCTTCTGCCAGCAGCTGATCCGGGAGCCATCCACCACATAGTAGCCGGGACAATAGAAGGTGCTGGCCTCGCTGACCACTCCCTCCTCCAGGGCAATGGAAAGAACGATAGACTTAAAGGTGGAGCCCGGCTCATAGGAGTCGCTGATGGCCTTGTTCCGCCACTGCTTGTTCTGCGCGTTGCCCAGGGCGGTATTGTAAGCCTTCTTTTTGTCCTCCTCCGTCAGCTCTCCTTTTTCGGCCAGCTCAGTCCGCACAGTCTCCAAATACTCCGCCAGCACCGGGTCGCTCACCGTCCAGGGGTCGTTCAGGTCGTAGGTAGGCGAGTTGGCCCAGGCCAGGATGGCCCCGGTTTTGGGGTCCATGGCGATGACAAAGCCTCCGTTTTGGACGTCGAACATTTCCACGCCCTTTTCCAGGATCCGCTCGCAGTAATATTGAATAGAGGTGTCAATGGTAAGGTGGAGGTCGTTTCCGTCGGTGGCGTCGTAATAGTCCTGGAAGGAATACTTCATTTCGGTGCCGTCGCCCTTTTTGGCCGTGACTACCCGGCCGGTCTCTCCGGCCAGCTCCTCCTCATACATGGACTCCATCCCATAGGCTCCCGTATTGTCCAGGTTGGGGTTGACCCAGCCAATGACCTGAGAAGCCAGGGAGCCGTAGGAATAATACCGCTTGGTGGTGGGTGTGGTGTACACGCTGTTTGACAGGTGCATATCGCTGATGAGCTGCCAGATCTCCTGGGCCACCTCACGCTCCACCCGGGTGGTAAGCTGCTCATACTTGGTGTTTTTCTCAAAGTAGGCCCGGAGCCGCTCGTAGTCCACCTCCAGGATCTCGGCCAGGGCGGCGGCCACCGTATCGGCCTCAGGCCGGGGATAGTACCCCCGCTTCTCCGTAAGAATGTTCCCTTTGTCGTCCTTAAATTTCTTATCCCAGTTTTCCTGGACCGCCTTAAAGTCACCGGGAGAGAGGATCACATCGTACACCGTTCCCGAAGAGGCCAGCACGTTGCCGTTCACATCCAGGATCTTTCCCCGGTTGGCAGACACCGCATTGTCCCGGGTCTGCTGACTGATGGCCTTGCCCTGATACAGCTCATGGTCCCGGATCTGGATAGTCCAGAGCCGGAAAAAGAGGGGGATAAACGTCAGGAGTCCAAAGGTCACCAGCAGAAACAGGGTGCGGTGAAGAATGGTTCGGTTCAGCTTTCGGTCCACGCCCACGGTCGTCCCTTCCTTGCGCTTATTATCCTTATTTTCCCGTTCCATGCGGTTTTCCCCCTTTCATCACGGAAGGGCGTAAGAAAAAATCTTCTTACGCCCTCACTCCTTTGCGCTATTGACGGCCCGGTACTCTCAGCCGTTCACCCAAGTTTATGGGCTTTTCTCAAAAATATGCCAGCAGACTATCCCAAAATTGTGTGATGGAGCCCCAAAGTCCTTCGGCGGCCTCAGTTTGGCTATAAAGCACCACGCTGTCCGGCTCGGTAAGGTCCACATAGATAATCTGTCCCGCCTGGGGACGGCTCATGGAGCCGTCGGCGGTGACGGCGCTCTCAATGGCGCCCAGATCATACGCCATCTCGTACCGGGCCAGGAGGGTAGCCTCCTCGCTTTTCAGCTCCCGAATCTGGTTCTCAATGGAAACCACCTCGTCGGAGACCGACATGAGCTGCACGGTGCTCATGAGGATCATCACAGCCAGGGCGGCCACAGTCACAAAGCCGGCCACGGCGAAGAGGGATACCTTCCCCGCCGGCCGCACCTCCACCTTGGGCCGCTCCAGCTGTGCGTGCCGGGGGCGGACCCGGGGCTGGGGGCGGGGCCGGAGGACCTCCTCCTGCTCCAGCACCCGGGCGGCGGAGCCGTCATAGGCGTAGCTCATATTCCGATAGGGGTCGTAGCTCCGACGCTTCATGGTGTTTGCCATAGACTCATTTCCTTTGTGGTGAGATAGCTCCCCAGCGGGAGTTCCTGTTTACAGCTTTTCAGCGATCCGTAGCTTCGCGCTGCGGGAGCGCGGATTCTTTTCTAACTCTTGCTCTGTCGGCAGGATGGGCTTTTTATTTACCAGTTTCATCCGGGGTGCTTTGCCGCAGACGCACACCGGGAAATCCGGCGGGCAGGTACAGCCCCTGGCCTCCTCGGCAAAGCCGTTTTTCACGATCCGATCCTCCAGCGAATGGAAGGTAATAATGCACAGCCTGCCCCCGGGGACAAGATGGTCGGAGGCCTGGCGGATTACCTTTTCGGCGGCGGTGAGTTCATCGTTGACGGCAATTCGGATGGCCTGGAAGGACCGCTTGGCCGGGTGCTGCTTCTCCCGGAGGGCGGCGGCAGGCATGGCCGAGCGGATAACCTCCACCAATTGGAGCGTGGTCTCAATGGGGGCTTGTCCCCTAGCCCGGACGATGGCGCCCGCGATGGCGGGGGCATACCGCTCCTCCCCGTACCGGGAGAGGATGCGCCGCAGCTCCTCTTGGGGCCACTCGTTGACCACCGCCCGGGCCGTCAGGGGTTGACTTTGGTCCATGCGCATATCAAGGGGGGCATCGTGCATATAGGAAAAGCCTCTTGCCGGGTCATCCAGTTGGGGGGAGGACACTCCCAGGTCGAAGAGCATCCCGTGGGCGGAGGGTGTCCCCGCCTGGGTCAGTATCTGGTCCAGATCGGTAAAGTTTCCGTGAAGAAGCTCCACCTTGTCCCTCCAGGGGGCAAGCCGCTCCCTGGCCGCCTCAATGGCCGCGATATCCCGGTCGATACAGTAAAGCCGCCCGGTGGTGAGCCGTTTGGCGATCTCACAAGAATGTCCTGCCCGGCCCAGGGTGCCGTCCACATAGATCCCGTCGGGGCGAATGCTCAGGCCCTCGATGCACTCGTCCAGCAGCACCGGGCGGTGGGTATATTCTTCCATTAGAATCCCAAAGCCTCCATACAGGCGGACATCTTCTCAGGCGTCATCTCTTCCTCCTCCTGGGCGTTCCACACATCGGCCGACCAGATCTCAGCCCGGTCGTTGACGCCGATGATGACCACGTCCTTCTCCAGCCCGGCGTACTTCCGCAGCTTCTGGGGCACCACGATCCGCCCCTGGGAATCCAGCTCACACTTGGAGGCGTTGGCAAAGAGGGGCCGCATAGCCTTGGACTGGCTCATGGGGAGAGAGGCAAATTTTTCGGTGAAACGGTCCCAGGTCTCCTGGGGGTAGATAGCCAGGCAGGAATCCACGCCCATAGCCAGATGGAAGGACACGCCCAACTCCTCCCGCAGCTTGGCGGGGATAAACAATCTCCCCTTGGCGTCGATGGAATGTTCATAGGTCCCGGTCATGTCCTCACCCCCCACTTGAATGGGATTTTATGGTTTATTGCTCCATTTTGCTCCACTTTGCTTTTTCAGTATAACGGCTCTGTAACCAAATTGCAATACTTATTTTGAATTTTTTCCACCGAAATGTGGACAAAAAAATCCCCTCAAGGGGTCAGTTGTGACCACTTGAGGGGATTGCTACTATATGTTGTGTTAGGTGTGGGGAGAAATTTTTTAATCCTCGTCGGCAGCGGCATCGTAGGCCCGGCTCTGGCTCTGGGTGGGCTCCATCCCCGCGGCGGCGGCGCGGAACCGGCCCCGGGACTTTTTGATCTCGTCATAGGCCTCGGCCACCGCCTCCTCGGTGCGGCGGAGGGCATCGTCACAGTAGCGGTTGGCGGCTACCTTCAGCTCCCGGGACTTGGCCTCGGCGTCCCGGCGGATGGCCTCGCTCTCCCGCTTGGCCTTGGCCAGAAGCTCGTCCTCGGCCAGAAGCTGCTTGGCCTTCTCCTGGGCCTGCTGGATGATGAGCTCCCCCTCCCGTTTGGCGGAGGCCAGGTAATCGTTCCGGGCGGCCAGGAGCTTCCGGGCCTCGGCCAGCTCCATGGGGAAGGCCCCACGGATCTCATCGATCAGGTCCAGAGTCTCTGCCCGGTCCAGCATACATTTGTCTCCCGACAGAGGAACGTTTTTGGCCTCCTCCACCGATTCAAACAGCATATCCAACAGTTCATTGACACCGCTTGCCATGCTCATTTCCTCCCGCTTTTTATTTTTTTCTCTTTATTTTTTCGTTCACGTCCCCGATGATCTCCCGGGGGACAAAGTCGCTGAGATCGGCGCCATAGGACGCCATCTCCTTCACTACACTGGAGCTGATATAGGTATATTTGGCGCTGGAGGGGATGAACAACGTCTCCAGCTTTGGATTCAGCTTCTGATTGATAAGAGCCATCTGGAGCTCGTACTCGTAGTCTGAGGCCGCCCGCAGGCCCTTCACCAAAGCGCAGGCCCCTTTTTCCTTGGCGTACTCGGCCACCAGGGCATTGGAATAGTCCACCTCCACATTGGGAAAGTCCTTCACCACCCGGCGAATGAGCTCCACCCGCTCGGCAGGGGTAAAGAGGCCGGAATTCACCTTTTCGGCGTTGACCATCACGCAGACGATAAGCTTGTCAAAGCAGCCGGCGGCCCGCTTGATGACGTTGCGGTGTCCCAGAGTAATGGGGTCGAAGCTGCCGGGATAGATGGCGGTCTTCATGACGTCTCCCCTCCCGCTCTCTCCGGGGCCCGGTGGTACACCGTCAGCCGGATCTTCCCATAGCGGTAGTCCCGGCCCATCACGTAGGGGGCGGGAAGCTGAGGCAGGATCTGGTCCACAGCGCTTTCACAGACAATTATACCATTTTCGGTCATAATGTCAATCTCGGCCATCTTCAAAAGGGCCTTGTCCAGCAGCCCGGCGGCATAGGGCGGATCCAGAAAGGCCAGGGAAAATTTCTCCCGGCAGGAGCCCAGAAAGCTGAGGGCGTCCCCCTGGACCACCCGGCTTTGGTTCTCAAAGCCGGTGAGGGCCAGGTTCTCTTTGATGACCTTCACCGCCTCCCGGGACTGGTCCACAAAGACGCACCTTTCGGCCCCCCGGGAGAGAGCCTCGATGCCCAGCTGCCCGGTGCCGCCGAAGAGGTCCAGCACCCGGCGGCCCTCAATGTCGAACTGGACGATATTAAAAATGGACTCCTTCACCTTGTCGGTGGTGGGACGGATGTCCATGCCGGGAAACTCCCTGAGCTTCCGCCCCCGGGCACTGCCCGTGATGACGCGCATGGGGACCCCCTCCTTTCCAAATTCGCTTTTTTCAATCATAACAGAAAATAGCCCAGGGCGCAAACCCCCCGGGCATATTTTTTGAAAAATTTTAGATTTCATGTGGGGATGGAGTCATTCTTTAACGTCCTGGTCGTCCCAAGCATCCTCAAACAGGATCCGCAGGTAGTCCCGGCGGCCGTAAAGGACACGGTCGATGTAGACCTCGGTGGAGCGGACATGGTAAAAGATCATGTAATTGCCGCTGGTCAGATAGCGGAACTCTCTGCCCAAATCGGCGGAAGGCACCGGAGTACCCGCAAAGGGCTGGCTCCATAAGGTGCGAATCTGATCCATGATTTTACGGAGCGTCGATTTTGCGGCAATCGGATTTTCCAATTCCTTTGAAATGTACTCCTTGATCTCCAACAGATCAAGACGGGCCGACTGCGATAAACTCACTTTATTTTTCATCGCTCGATCCCTAACTCCTGCTCGACCTCTTCCACTGTCAGCCACCCCTCCTCCTCGCCGGAGCGACGGCCTTTTTCCAGCTCAGCCATGAGCTTAATGGTGGCTTGGAGCTTTTCATACTCCCGCAGGTCGACGATGGCGTACTTGCCCCGCCCGTTTTTAGTAAGAAAAACAGGCGAACCCTCCTCCACATCGTGAAGGACCTCGGTATAGTTGCGCAGGTCGGAGATGGGTTTGATGTTCGGCATACGAAACAACTCCTTTCTGCCTCTATTATAACCTATTATGCTGTAAAATTCAACAGCAAATTTCACAGCAAGGCGGCCCATAATTTCCCTGGAAGAGGGTTCCCTCCTATGCCTCCCTCCGGCGCTTGTAGAGCACGATCTCGGGGTCGGTTCCCCCGCCGCCGTATTCGCACACTAAGATGTATTCGGCATCGGCCACCACGCCGTAGCAGCGCTCGTTGGAGGGCCGTTCGATCTGGTTGCCCAGGTATATGTTGCCATCCGACAGCAGCTTTACCGTCTGCCCGTTGGGGAGGGGATATTCCAGGTTGACAAAATATCCCGGAAGCAGATTGAGGTCGTCCACATGGAGATCCGGGATCCCCAGGCCGTTGATCTCCTCCACCAGGGTCTTTTTCAGGGTCAGGAAGGTCTCGTGGCCCTTCTCCCCGACGCACCGGGCGGCAATACAGTCGCCGCCGTAGGGTCGGCCCCCGGTCTCAGCGCAGCCGGGGCACTCCGCCCGCCGGGGGCAGCTTTTGCAGCAGTCCATGTTGCATATCTCCGACATGGTCATTCCTCCTGTTGTGTTTTTCTCTTTTCACCGTGAAGGGTCAGTCGCCGTGGTAGTCCAAGTCATGCCAGCGTTGAAATTCCTCCGTGGATGCGTAGGTCACGCCACCGATCTCGGCGTTCTCCTCCCGGTAGACCTCTTTCAGCGTTCCGATTTTCTCGTCATAGTTTTCCACCGTAAGGGTAGCGGTAAAGTCATCACTGTAGTTATCCTGGTTCTTTAACCGCCGCACACAGGTCAGTTTCCCGTCCAGATAGCGGTAAAATTCGATGGTATAGCTAAATCCGCTGTGGTTCCAAGTCTCGATCACCTGCCGCTCCTGGTCAAAATCAGGCATGGCCAGATTTTCCAGGCCGTAGGGGTCCCGTACAAACTGTTCCGCTTCTTTGTCCCAAACATAATACACGCTTCCGCTGGAACTGGCCGCTATCCAGGAACCATATTCAAAATCCATGCAGCCATCAAAATTCACGTCCACCTCACGAGGGGTCGCAGCTCCCAAACTATATAACCAAACCTCGTCCTCAAAAGACTGTTTCAGTTCCCCGCTGCTTTCTTCATAGACAGATACCAGAATGGGAATGCCCCCTTCTGCTTCCTGTTCTTCCCGTTGAGTGATCTCCACCCAAAACTTATGCTCCCCATCACCCACGTCAAGCTCAATGCCCATAGAAGAGGGCTCGGGTGTTGGGGTAACGGTCACCATCGGGGTGGGCGTGGGCTCGGGCGTTGGGGTAACGGTCACCATCGGGGTGGGCGTGGGCGCAGGGGTGGGGACGGAAGCCCCAGGCTCCCTCTGGCAGGCCGTCAGAAGGAGAAGCAAGGTCAAAATGGGAAGATATTTTTTCATCGTTGGCTCCTTTCTCCCCGTGAGGGGCAAGCCTCTCCCTCATGTACTTCTCCAGGTGCGCCTATTCCGGCTTCTCGCCGAAGCCGTTCCAGTAAAAGCGGGTGGCGGTGGCCTCGGGGACGTTTTCATAGTCCCACTGGTGGTTGCTCCCGCGCAGATGGTCGCTGGTGACATTGAAAAAATTATAGTCGCCCTCCATGTCCCAGGTGGTGTCTACGCAGTACCACTCGTCCTCCAGCTTCACCATGTTCCAGGCGTGGTCTTCGGTAGAATCAAATGCGGCCCCTATCACAGTAATACACTCCACCCCGGCCAGATCCATCAAAAGCTGGAAGGTGGTAGCGTAACCATAGCAGATACCGTATCCGCTCACTAAGTATCCGTAAGGATTGGTGTTGTCCTTCTGACCTATAAAGGACTTGCCGCTGAGGACGGTCTCATCATAGGTTCCCTGCTCCAGCATCCAATCCCGAAGGGCCAGCTCCTTCTCAAAATCGGTCATATCCTCGGTGATACACTCCATAGCCTCCTTGCACCGGGCCAGAAGGGCGGCGTTCCGCTGGCTCAGTTCGCTCTCGTCCCCCGAGGCGTAGGCCTCCAGGATGGGCGTGGTGGCGTACAACCGCCTTATATGGTATCGGTTGGGGGGATCAAAAGGTATAAAACTGCTGATATCCAAGGTGGGGATCGGTTCATCCTCAGAAGGGGCCGAGGGGGTAGGTCTGGGCTGGGGCGGCTCCTCCCCGTTGAGGACGGCCATCAGGGCGTCTACCGCTCCATTGGGGTCCTCACAAATAAACAGGGCAACATAGCCGGGCGGCACGATCACCGTCATCCCCTTCTCCACCAGAACGGCCTGGGCGGGAAAATAGCCGAAGAAGTCGCCCTGCCGGGCTTTGCGGTATTCCTCCACCGCGTTGGCGGCGGCCACGTCGTTTTCCGGGTCAGAAAGACGGATCACCGCCAGCTCCCGGGCATCTGTCCCCTGGGCGGCGTAGATGGTGGCCTCGGTCCAGGAGCCCTCCTCCAGGCAGTATAGCTCGTTCAGGTACAGGTCCCGGTCCTCCTGCTCCAGAGGGGACAGGTCCTCCCAACCCAGGTAGCCGGCCACGACCTGAGCGGCGTCCGCTGTGGAGACATAGTCCGGGGGGACGGTGGTGTCCGCGGTGTTCTGCTCCCCTCCGCAGGCGGTAAGGAGAAGAAGCAAGATCAGAATGGGAAAATATTTCTTCATAAACGGTTCCTTTCTCTCCAGGAGGGACAAATCCCTCCTCATCGGGCACGAATCGGAAGGGAAACGGGTGTCATTTTGCGGGCGCACAATGCGTGCCCCTACGGGGTATGGAAATAATCATACACCACTTTCCCGGTGGCCTTACCCACGGCTTTTTCCAGGTCCGCCAGAGAGGCGGCTTTGATGTTCTTTACGCTCTTGAACTCCTTCAAGAGCTGGTTACGGCGCTTCTCCCCGATACCGGGGATCTTGTCCAGCTCAGAGCCCTTCACCCGCTGGGACTGCTGCTGGCGGTGGAACTCGATGGCAAAGCGGTGGGTCTCCTCCTGGATCTGGCCCACCAGGGCGAAGACCGCCGGGATCCGCTGGATGCCGATCTCGGCGCCCTCCGGGGTCACCAGGGCCCGGGTGCGGTGGCGGTCGTCCTTCACCATACCAAAGACCGGGATGGAAAGGCCCAGCTTTTCCTCCACCCCCACGGCCACACGGGCGTGCTCGATGCCGCCGTCGATGAAGAGCACGTCGGGCAGGTCGCCGAATTTCTCGTCCCCGTCCAAATACCGCTGGAATCTTCTGGTAAGTACCTGGTCCATGGAGGCGTAGTCGTTGGGGCCCTCCATGTCCTTGAGCTTGAAATGGCGGTAGTCCCGCTTCAGGGGCTTGCCGTCCACGTAGACCACCATGGAGGCCACGATATCGTCGGCCCCCTGGTTGGAGATGTCGTAGCTCTCGATGCGTTTGGGAGGCTTGTCCAGGCCCAGCATCTCCCCTAAAAGCTCCAGCAGCTTGGACTGGCGTTCCGCCTTGGAGGTGGCCCGCTCCACCTCCTCCACGGCGTTCTTGTTTGCCAGTTTGATGAGATCCATCTTGGCCCCCCGCTGGGGGGTGACCAAAGTGACCCGGTGCCCGCAGGCCTCGGAGAGGAGCCGGGTAAGGGAGACCTCGTCCTCCAGCTCACAGGGGAGCAGGATCTGTTTGGGCAGCCGGGAGCGGCCGGCGTAGTACTGGCTCAGAAGGTAGGAGACCGCCTCCCCCTCCTCCCCCTCCATGGGGGTCTCGATGAGGTCCATGTCCTTGGCGGCCAGGTCCCCCTCAATATAATGAAGGACCACAAAGCAGCTTTTGGCCTCCCCCCGGTGGTAGCCCACCACGTCGGTGTCAGCCAGGGACCCGGCCACCACCTTCTGCCGCTTGCCCAGAAGCTCAATGGCCTTCACCCGGTCCCGGAGCTCGGCCGCCTTCTCAAAGCGCATTTCCTCGGCGGCAAGCTCCATTTCAGCGGTCAAATCGGCCTTGACCTCCTTAAACTGGCCCTCCAAAAGCCGGATGGCCTGGTCCATGGCCTCCCTGTGGCGGTTCGGGTCCATGTCGACCCGGCAGTAGCCGTCGCACAGGCCCATGTGGTAGTTGAGGCAGGGCCGCTCCTTCCCCACGTCCCGGGGAAATTGCTTGCTGCAGGAGGGCAGCTTGAGGGCGGAACGGAGAGCGGAGAGAAGGCCCCATGTCTCGTGGCGGCTGCCGTAGGGGCCGAAGTACCGGGCGCCGTCCTCAACGACCTTGTTCACCAGGGAAAAACGGGGATAGGGAGCCTTTACGTCCAGGCGGATGTAAGGGTAGCCCTTGTCATCCTTCAAAAGGATGTTGTAATGAGGCTGGTGGCGTTTAATGAGGGAGTTTTCCAGCACCAGGGCCTCGAACTCG
Source organism: uncultured Oscillospiraceae bacterium (assembly GCA_910585735.1). Lineage (GTDB taxonomy): Bacteria > Bacillota > Clostridia > Oscillospirales > Oscillospiraceae > Vermiculatibacterium. The sequence continues at coordinate 58,441 of CAJUEU010000004.1, forward strand.
CTGTCGGCCACGATCACATCAAAGTGGTCGATGGAGGCGACCATGGCCCGGGTCTTCTCGGTGTGGGAGGCCAGGTTGGCAAAATACTGAGAGACCCGGTTTTTCAGGGCCTTGGCCTTGCCCACGTAGATGACCTCGTTGTGCTTGTCCTGCATGATGTAGACGCCTGGCTTCAACGGCAGGGCGTGGGCTTTTTCCTTCAGTTCGTCAAAGGTCATGGGACGCCTCCTCATATGCTTATTGGGGGGCCAGCATTCGGTCTCTACATAAGGTGCTCTTCTACGATGTGGGCGAAGGGGGCAAAGGCGCTTGGAACCGAATAGCTCTCGGCCAGGGCCCGGCGGTCGGCCCAGACCCAGCCTTCCGGGAGTGCCTCCGTCGTTGCCTCCAGGGCATAGGCCGTCATGCGCCACTCGATATGGCTAAAAATGTGCTTGCCTGTTGCCGCAAATTCCGGCTCCCCTTCCACCGGGCAGGACCAGGGCGAAAGCTCATTGGGATACTCCCACAGCCCGGCCAGCAGCCCTTTTGGGGACCGCTTCCGTAGGGCTACCTTCCCTTCCTTAAAAATGAGATATACCGTCCGCTCCTCCACCTTTCTGCCTTTTTTGGGCGGCTTTACCGGGAGCTCCAGGGCGGTCCCCTCCCGCCGGGCGGCGCAGAAGCCGGCGGCGGGACATTGCTCACAGAGAGGGGTCCCGTTGGGAAGGCAGACTGTGGCCCCAAGCTCCATAAGGGCCTGGTTAAAATCCCCGGGACAGTTCAGGGGCATGACGGAGCGAAGCGCGGCGGTGAGAGTCTTTTTGGTTTCAGGCTTTGTCACGTCGGAGTGAAGGTCAGTGAGGCGGGAGACCACCCGGAGGACGTTGCCGTCCACGGCGGGCTCAGGAATTCCAAAAGCGATGGAGGAGATAGCCCCGGCGGTATAGTCCCCCACTCCGGGAAGGGCACGGATGGCGGCGTAAGAATGGGGGAACTCCCCGCCGTACTCTTCGGAGATCACCTGGGCCGCCTTCTGGAGATTACGGGCCCGGGAGTAATAGCCCAGTCCCTGCCACAGCTTCATCAGCGTATCCTCGGAACATTGGGCCAGAGCTTCCACCGTAGGGAGGACCGCCAGGAAACGGCGGTAATGATCCAGCACGGCGGTCACCCGGGTCTGCTGCAGCATGATCTCAGAGACCCATACATGGTAAGGGGTAGGGTCACTCCGCCAGGGAAGGACCCGGGCATTTTCCCGGTACCATTCCAGCAGCGGTACCGGCAGCTTTTCCAGCTCGTTCATTCCCCATCCCCCCTTTCTTTTTTCTCATTATAAGGGTTTTGGGGGAAAATTGCAATCGCCCAAAAAAGGCTTTCGATTTCTCTCTATTTTCTTTCAGGATCTTCTCTTTTGCTCTTGCTTTTATTTCCCTTTTGTGGTATGGTTTGTTAGGACGTGGACAAAGTTTGACTGGTCCGCAAAAATATGAAAAGAAGGAGAAAAAGCCATGAAAAAGAAGCTACTCGCACTTACCCTTGCTCTGGTCATGGTTCTCGGTCTGGCCTCCGCGGCATTCGCCTCTGAGTACACCGTGACCGAGGGCGACAGCTTGTGGAAGATCGCCAAGGAACAGCTTGGCGACGGAAGCAAGTGGAACGAGATCTACGAAGCCAACAAAGACACCGTCAAAAACCCCAACGTCATCTATGTGGGGCAGAAGCTGAACATTCCTGACGGCCAGGACACCCAGCCCGTGGTGACCCCCGAGCCTGAGGTGACCCCCGGGCCTGAGGCCCCCACGTCGGTGACCGCCACCGGCGAGGGTGACGGCTTTGGCGGTCCTCTGACCGTGAGCGTCACCCTCTCGGCCGACAAGAAGACCATCGAGGCCATCACCATCGGTGAAAACGGCGAGACCCCCAGCATCGGCGGCAAGGCCATGGAGCTGCTCAAGGCTTCCATTCTGGAGGGGCAGACCGTGGAGCTGGACGCCATCTCGGGCGCCACTCTGGCCTCCGACGGCTTCCTGGCCGCTGTGAAAGCAGCCATCGAGGCTGCCGGCGGCAGCCTCAGCGACTTCCAGAAGGAGCTGGAAGTCGACACCACCGACAAGGTCCTGGACGTTGACGTGGTGGTCGTGGGCGCCGGCGGTGCCGGTATGACCGCTGCCATCACCGCTGCCCAGGCCGGTAAGAAGGTTGTCGTTCTGGAGAAGACCGCTATGGTGGGCGGCAACACCGTCAAGTCCACCGGCGGTATGAACGCCGCCGACACCCAGTGGCAGGACAGCTATGACTTCACCCGTGAGGCCGGTATCCTGGCCACCCTGAAGAGCGCCGAGGCTTATCCCGCCCTGGCCGAGCTGGCCGCCGCCGTCCAGAAGGAATACGAGGACTGGAAGGCCGCTGGAGCTGAGGGCTACTTCGACTCCGTCAACCTGTTCATGCTGGACACCATGGTGGGCGGCCACGGCATCAACAACCTCGAGCTGGTCAAGGTCCTGGCTGAGAATTCCGCCGCCGGTATCGACTGGCTGGAGAGCGTGGGCGGCACCTTGCACGACGTTTCCTCCCTGGGCGGCGCTTCGGTAAACCGCTGCCACCGGCCCGTGAACGCCGAAGGCAAGTCCGTCCCCGTGGGATCCTATCTGGTGCCCGTTCTGGAGAAGGCCTGTGCCGACAACGGCGTGGAGATCATTTTCAACGCCCCCGCCACCGAGCTCCTTATGGAGAACGGCAAGGCCGTCGGCGTGAAGGCTGAAGGCTACACCGTCAACGCCAAGAGCGTGGTGCTGGCTACCGGCGGCTTCGGCGGCAACCTGGAGATGGTGGCCGAGATCAAGCCTGACCTGAAGGGCTTTGTCACCACCAACGCCCCCGGCTGCACCGGCGACGGCATTGCGATGGCTCAGGCCGTTGGCGCCGGCGTGGTGGACATGGACCAGATCCAGATCCACCCCACCGTGGAGCAGAAAACCTCCGCCCTCATCACTGAGGGCATCCGCGGCGACGGCGCGATCCTGGTCAACCAGGAGGGCCTCCGTTTCTGCAACGACACCGGCACCCGTGACGCCGTCTCGGCCGCCGAGCTGGCCCAGACCGGCGGCTACGCCTACCTCATCATCGATCAGCAGATGATGGACAATTCCGCCACCTATCAGGGCTACATCAAGAAGGGCTTTACCGTCCAGGGCGAGACCTACGCTGAGCTGGCTGAGGCCATCGGCGTACCCGCCGACGCCTTCGAGGCCACCATGGCCAAGTGGAACCAGGCCGTGGCCGACCAGAAGGACGAAGAGTTCGGCCGTACCGACTTCAAGGTCACTCTGGATCACGCCCCCTACTACGCCATCAAGATCGCCCCCGGCATCCACCATACCATGGGCGGCGTGAAAATCAACACCGAGACCCAGGTCCTCACCGCTGACGGCACCACCATCCCCGGCCTGTTCGCGGCTGGCGAGGTCACCGGCGGCGTCCACGGCGGCAACCGCCTGGGCGGCAACGCTGTGGCCGACATCGTGGTCTTCGGTCAGATCGCCGGTAAGAACGCCGCCGATCCTGATTCCCTGGCTCAGGTCTACACTGGAACCTCCACTGGCGCCAAGGGCCCCGTCACCGTGGCCCTCACCGTTCAGAACGGCAAGATCCTGGACGCCGCCGTGACCAAAACTTCTGAGACCGTAGGCGTGGCCGACGTGGCTCTTGCCCGTATCCCCGCGCAGATCGTGGAGCATCAGACCATCACTCTGGACGCCGTGACCGGCGCCACTCTGACCTCCAACGCCATCATGCGGGCGGCCAACTCCGCCGCCCGTACCGCCGGGCTGGATATGGACGCGCTGAAAGCAAACGCTTACCACGCTCAGCCCGGCGCTGACGAGACCTGGGACACTGAGATCCTGGTCATCGGCGGTGGCGGCGCCGGCCTCTCGGCCGCCATCTCGGCTGCCCAAAACGGCGCCAAGGTCACCCTGATCGAGAAGGCCGCTGTCCTAGGCGGCAACTCCTTCCACGCCGGCGGTGCCTTCAACGCTGTGGATCCTGAGGCCCAGTCCTCCATGATCCTGACTCCCGCTTTGAAGAACGCTCTGGACAGCTACCTGGCTCAGACCAAAGACAGCCCCGAGCTTCATTTTGACCTGTTCCCCGAGTGGGTCCCCGTACTGGAGGACCTGCAGAAGGAGATCCGCGCGTTCTATGCCGCCAACGAGGGGAAGACCCCCGGCGTGGATATGCCCGGCTTTGACTCCATCAACCTGGCCATGTGGCACATGTATATCGGCGGTCTCCGGGAGATGACCGACGGCACCTGGACCGCCTCCAACGTTGAACTGGCCCGCAGCCTGGCCTCCAACGGCCTGGACGCTTACAACTGGCTGGGCACCCTGGGCGTGGGCGGCGTTACCTCCGGCAACGGCACCCAGTTGTCCACCGTTTTGGGCGCCATGTGGCCCCGGACCCACCATTATTCTGCCGGAACCGGCCTCATCGCCCCCCTGCGTGAGACCGCCGAGAAGGCCGGTGTGATCATCTACACCGAAACCGCCGGAAAGACCCTGATCACCAAGGACGGCCAGGTCGTGGGAGCCACCGCCGAGAAGGCCGACGGCACCAAGATCACCGTCAACACCACCACGGGCGTCATTCTGGCCTCCGGCGGCTACTGTGCCAACCCCGCCATGGTCAAGGAATATGATCAGTACTGGGGCGACGACCTGACCTCCACCACTCTCTCTACCAATGCCGGCACCAACACCGGCGACGGTATTGTGATGGCGATGGACATTGGCGCCGCCACCCGCGATCTGGGTGTGGCCCAGATGATGCCCTCCTCCTCCGCCACCCGCGGCACCATGACTCACGGCATGTGGGGCTCTGCCGAGTCCCAGCTTTGGATCGGTGCCGACGGCAAGCGGATCGTCAACGAGTACGCCGAGCGTGACGTGCTGGCCAAGGCCGGTCTCGCTGAGAAGGACGGTATTTTCTACATCATCTGCGCCGGCTTCGGTGAGCCCGCTCAGGGCCTCCCCTCCTCCTTCGCCAACATGTATCCGGATGACATGTGGTATGGCTCCACTCTGGCCGAACTGGCCGAGGCCACCAAGACCTCCAAGGGCGGCGCCACCTCCTCCTTCACCGAGGAGCAGCTCCGTGAGGTCATCGAGACCTACAACAAGTACGTTGAGGATCAGTACGATCCTGACTTCGGCAAGGAGAACCTGGCTGGCCGTATTGACCTGGAGGCGATTGAAAGCAATCCCAACGTGGGCATCACCATCAGCCCCCGTCGTCCCTCCCTGCACCACACCATGGGCGGCGTGGTCATCAACACCAGCACCGAGGTCCTCAACACTGAGGGCAATGTGATCCCCGGCCTGTGGGCCGCAGGCGAGGTCACCGGCGGTGTCCACGCTGGTAACCGCCTGGGCGGCAACGCCGTGGCTGACATCTTCACCCACGGCCGCATCGCCGGCGCTCAGGCTGCCGCCGCGAAATAAGTCCGTACATCAGAATCATATCCCATAAAAACCACGGAGAACTGTCCATCAGACAGTTCTCCGTGGTTTTTGCTTCAAAAGGCGACCTGGTTCCCCTTTTTTCACTTATCTCTCTTTCCTTTTCATTTATCTCTCCTCTTTCCCAATTCCGCCTGTTTTCCCTTGCGTCAAATTCCATTTTATGGTACTATTTGTCAGGATGTTTGCAATGTGTGTTTTTTCTGCATCCAACATTTTATGGAAAGGAAGTTCAGATCATGAAAAGAAAGTTACTCGCGCTTACCCTCGCCCTGATCATGGTCCTTGGCCTGGCTTCAACGGCGTTTGCCGCTGAATACACCGTGGCCGGGGGCGACAGCTTGTGGAAGATCGCCAAGGAACAGCTTGGCGACGGAAACAAGTGGACCGAGATCTACGAAGCCAACAAGGATACCATCAAAAATCCCAGCCTCATCTACGTGGGACAGAAGCTGAACATCCCCGACGGCCAGCCGGCGGAGTCCGCTCAGCCTGTCGAGTCCGCCCAGCCGGTGGAATCGGCCCAGCCCTCTGTGGCCCAGGTCTATACCGGCTCCTCGGTGGGTATGCAGGGTCCCCTCACCGTGGCCATGACCGTGCAGGACGGCAAGATCCTCAAGGTAGAGGTCACCGAAAGCAAGGAGACCTCCTACCTGGCTGACGTTGCTATGGAGCGTATCCCCGCCCAGATGGTGGAGCATCAGACCATCAGCGTGGATACGGTCACCGGCGCGACCATGGCCTCCAACGCCATCATGCGGGCGGCCAACGCCGCCGCCAAGGCCGCCGGCCTGGATACCACCGCCCTTCGGGCCAACGCCTATCACGCACAGCCCGGTCCTGCCGAGACTTGGGACACTGACGTGCTGGTCGTTGGCGGCGGCGGAGCCGGCCTTTCGGCTGCCATTTCCGCGGCCCAAAACGGCGCCAAGGTCATCCTCATTGAAAAGAGCTCCTTCCTGGGCGGCAACACCTTTATGGCGGGCGGTGCCTTCAACGCCGTGGATCCTGAGGCGCAGGCCACCCGGATCCTGAGCCAGTCCGAGAAGAAAACTCTGGACGGCTATCTGGCTCTGACCAAGGAGGACGAGGCCCTCCACTTCGACCAGTTCCCCGAGTGGGCCGAGGTCCTGGACCAGCTCCAGGCCGATATCAAGGCCTTCTATGCCGCCAACGAGGGTAAGACCCCTGAGAAGGATATGCCCGGCTTTGACTCCATCGCCCTCCATATGTGGCATATCTACACCGGCGGCCTGCGCCAGATGACCGACGGCACCTGGACCGCTTCCAACATTGATCTGGCCCGTACTCTGGCCGAGGGCGCTCTGGACGCGTATGAGTGGACCGGCACCCTGGGCTCCGTCAAGACCCTTTCCCGGGCCAACGCTCCCCTGTCCACTGTTCTGGGCGCTATGTGGCAGCGGACCCACACCCATCCCACCAAGGAAGTCCGCATCCTGGACCTGAAGAACGCCGCTGAGAAGGAAGGCGTGGTCATCTATACCGAGACCGCCGGTACCGAGCTTATCCAGGACGCCAACGGCAGGATCATCGGCGCCAAAGCCCAGAAGGCGGACGGCACTCCCATCACCGTCAACACCGCCAAGGGCGTCATTCTGGCTTCCGGCGGCTACTGCGCCAATCCCGCTATGGTCAAGGAGTACGATCAGTACTGGGGCGATAACCTCTCCGCCACCACCCTTTCCACCAATGCGGGCACCAACACCGGCGACGGCATCGTCATGGCCATGGCCATCGGCGCCGACACCGTAGACCTGGGCGTTTCTCAGATGATGCCCTCCTCCTCCCCCCTGAAGGGCACCATGACCGACGGCATCTGGGCCGACGCTGCCGAGCAGCTTTGGATCGGCGCCGACGGAAAGCGGTTCGTCAATGAGTACGCCGAGCGTGACGTGCTGGCCAAGGCCTCCATGGAGCAGCCCGACGGTATCTTCTACATCATCTACGCCGGCAGCGCCATGCGCAGCGGCACCGACAAGTGCCAGGGCACCAGCTACACCGCCGGCGGCATGGGCGGCACCGTCCAGGCCATGGTGGAAGGCGGCCACATCTGGTACGGCAAGGACCTGAAGGAGCTGGCCGAGGCCACCAAGACTCCCGCCGGCGGCGCTACCTCCTCCTTCACCGAGGAGCAGCTCCGCGCCGTCATCGAGCAGTACAACAGCTACGTGCTTGCCCAGAACGATCCCGACTTCGGGAAGGAGAATCTGAAGGGCTACATTGACCTGGAGTACATTGAGAGCCACGACGATGTGGGCATCTGCATCAGCCCCCGTAAAGCCTCCCTGCACCACACCATGGGCGGCGTGAAGATCAACACCAGCGCCGAGGTCCTGGACACCGAGGGCAATACCATCTCCGGCCTGTGGGCCGCGGGCGAGGTCGCCGGCGGTGTCCATGCAGGCAACCGCCTGGGCGGCAACGCCATTGCCGATATCTTTACCTTCGGCCAGATCGCCGGCGAGAGCGCCGCTGCCGCGAAATAAGGTTCCCCGTAAACAGCAGAAGGGCCCCGGATCCTTGTTGGATCCGGGGCCTTTTTTACGTCCTTAATTCCATTGAGACAGCTATTATGGCCGGAAGCCTTGTCCTTCCAGCCACGGGCGGATACACCGTCAATCTCCGTGGGCCTTCTTGTCCCGGGCATAGATGTGCTTCACGCCGGGGGCACTGGTGGCACGGGCGTCGATCTCAAAGCGGTCAATGGACTTCACCATCGTGGTCAGCTTTTCAAAACCATAGTTCCGGGGATCGAAGTCGGGCTGACGGCGGGGAAGCAGGTTCCCCAACTCTCCCATAAATGCCCAGCCCTCCTCGTCGGACACATCCTGAATGGTGGCGGCAATGAGAGACACCACCTCATCGGGCACCTGCTTTCTGACCTTGGCGGCGGGAGCGGCCTTGGACTCCTTCTCCCTGTCTCCTGTCTGCTGGGTCTCCTTGCCCCGGAGGACCTCCACATAGATGAATTTGTCGCAGGCCGCGATAAAAGGAGTGGGGGTCTTCCTCTCCCCAATGCCATAGACCACTTTCCCCGACTCCCGAAGCCGCAGGGCCAGGCGGGTGAAATCCGAGTCGCTGGACACCAGCACAAAGCCGTCTACCGGCTGGGAATAGAGGATGTCCATGGCGTCGATGATCATGGCCGAGTCGGTGGAGTTTTTCCCGGTGGTATAGCTGTACTGCTGCACCGGGATGAGCGCGTTGGACAAAAGCAGGGGCTTCCAGGAGTCCATGTTGTTCATGGCCCAGTCCCCATAGATCCGCTTGATGGTGGGGGTGCCGTATTTCACGCACTCCTCCATGATCTCCTTGATGGCGGTGCGGGGCGCGTTGTCTCCGTCAATGAGCACGGCCAGCCGGCGGTCAAGAGCCTCCATGGCGTTCCCTCCTTAATCGCTGAGGACAAAGTGGCTGAAGCGGAGCATTTCAAACCAGTCGTCCGAAGCGAAGCATACATTTTTCTCGTCCTCCAGGGAGGCTCCGGGGTAAAAGCTCTTGGAGTAAGCCACCCGGTGGTCCTTGAAGCGGACCGTCATCTCAAAGTAGTCGGGCAGGGGCACAAAGCAGTTTTTGGCGTTCTTCACCCCTTTTTTGACCCCTTCCCTTATGGCTTTCACGGCGGCGTCCGGGTGCATGGAGACCACCGCGCCGCCCCGGCCCTCGTTCACTGACACGGTGACGATGCCGGGGATAAACTCCTCCGCGAACTCGCACAGGGCCTTGTCCCCCGACAGGAACACCACCGGCACCCCATAGTACCCGGCGGTGTAGGCGTTCATGAGAAACTCACTCATCCTCACGCCGTTGAGCGTCACGTACTCGTTGCGGAGGTTCATGGTGTGGCTCAGGGGATTTCCCCCACTGGAGGCCCAGGCGTGATAGCCGGTAAAGACCGCAGCGCCATAGTCCTCGGTGTCAATACCGCTCATCATGCTGAGTGGATCCCCGGTCCAACCCCGCATGACCTGGGTACACTCAGGAAAGGCGGCGGGCTCCAGGTTCCGGGCGGAGTCGTGAGCGTCCCTCACAAAGATAGAAGCCCCCTTGTCCGCGGCTAAAATACCCTCGCAGGCGGCCGCTACCTCCCGGGTCATCTGCTTTTGAAACGGGGCGTAATCCCGGGGCGCGGAACGCTCGGTCTCGTCCCAGTGGGAGATGCCACAGGTACCCTCAATATCGGCGCTGATGAATACGTTCATGCCTCTCCCCTCCGTCTCTTGATGATCTCCTCCACCTGGCGGAGCTGCTCTACGTCGTTGACCCCGATCATATCCTCGGCGGTACACGCGGCGCACACTCCTACCTTCTTTCCCTGTTTTCTCAGCCAGACCGGGGCGTCGGTGATGTAATACTCCCCCTGGGCATTATCGGGACGCAGGGTGGTCAGGGCCCGCCACAGGTGACCGGCCTCAAAGACATAGTCTCCTGTGTTCAGTTCCCGGATCCGCTTCTCCTCGGGGGTGCAGTCCTTGTCCTCCACAATGCGGAGAAAACCTCCCTCCTGGTCCCGGACAATACGTCCATAGGGCAGGGGATCATCCGTGACGGCGGCCATCAGGGTGCAGACGTTCCCCTCCCGGAGATGCTGCTCCAGCAGAGCCTCATAGGACTTCCGGGGCAGCAGGGGCATATCTCCGTTGCACACGAAAATATGGCCCTCAAAGCCCTGAAACGCGCTCTCGGCGCACTGGACAGCGTGGCCCGTCCCCAGCTGCGGGCTTTGAAAGACCTTCGGATAGTTGGGAAAGGCGGCGGCCACCTTCTCCCCCTCGTAGCCCACCACCAGAGTGATGTCCTCCGGGGCCAGGAAGCCAAGCCCCTCCAGCACATAGCTCAGCAGGGGCCGCCCCGCCGCCTCCCGGAGGACCTTGGGCAGGTCCACTCCGTCGGTCCGCAGGCGGGTCCCCTTGCCCGCCGCCATAATGATCGCCTTACAATTCTCTGCCATGGCCGATCCCTTCCTTCTCATTAAGATAGAGCAGGTTTCTTTTCATTTCGTTCCTTTGGCCGTTCATTTATATAGGGTTATTGTACCACATTCCCCGCCGTTTGCAAATGGGGAAATAGGTCGAAGGATGGAAAAGCGGAAAAGCCCTCCGCTGAGAAAATCCGGCAATATATTTGTTGACAAATAGACAAATATATCATACAATACAATTATGGAGGAGAACTTCAATAAAAACTTGGTCAAAGCACAGAGGACGTTTCTCTGGCTGACCAGAAAGGACCGGGTGAGTCCCATGCAGAGGTAATCTTTGTCCATTGTTCTTCCGTACGGATCCGCCATGCTGCCGATCACAAAGGAGGATCATTATGATGACAAAGAAATTCCTATCCATGCTCCTGGCCCTGGTTATGTGTTTGACCCTGACTGCCCCGGCATGGGCGGCAGAGGAAAGTAATCTATATTTGAAAGAAATCAAGCATAACTATGTGGAAAACCATTGTTTTTACCAAATCACTGATGCCAATTATTTAGATTTACTAGCCGATGATGAAATCATCGAAGTCTTCCATAATATTAATGTAACCAAAAAGCTGCTTGACGACAATATGGTTTTAGATATTGATAAGGTAACAGAAAGTGACCTTGCAGCTGAAAATCTTTCCCCAGAGATACAACCCCACTATGTAGAGGGCAAGCATATATTGAATATACGTTATGATAATGTAGTAGTTATCAAAAAAGCCACTGTTCAAAAAGGACTTCAATATGCGGGAACTTCAACGTATATCACTAGCATGTATCTGTCAAATCAAGGAATGGTCGATTTTGTTATGGAGGACTGGTCCAGTTCGTTGGGGAAACCTTTTGGAGCAGTAGTGGCAGAATGGGCATTATGCACTGTGGTTGGTACAGAAAGTCCTGGATTTGGAGCATTTCTTTCCCTTGCTATAGGGTATCTTGACAGTGTCGATGCCAGCAAAGAGAGTATTTTTCGAAATGAGTTGAAAGAACGGTATTATAATGGTGAGCGGGTCGTAGTAACTATGACGGCTGTAAGCCGCTCTTGCGAAAACTGGCCAGATCGCTGTTTCTATACCGAAGACGGAAGCAGGAATGGGCTGGATATTACGTCTGAATACAGTTGCTATAACAATAAGGAAGTAGGTTAAGCAGAATCGCCCTATAATGTGACGGAGGAATCCTTTATGGTAACCACGTATACCCTTACCTGTGACCAATCCTTACTTGTATCCGAGATTGCTTCCCTTCTGAAAAATAAACATTCCTCTACGCTTTATTTAGATAAAACATGTTTTATAGAGGGAATCAGTGTTTTTCGGGTGGATACCTATCAAGTGCTTAATTTATATTGGCGGGGATATATTACGATCAATGTGTATTCTTTCCGCCCGGATATGACCAAGGATGATCTTCAGGTAAAGGTTTCTATTTTTTCTTCTTACTGGAAAAGCCCTACCAGCCTGATGAAAAGGCTTCAGAAAGAAATTCACGAGGTCATTGTGGCGCATGGAGGAAATGCTCAAGAGGAAGAGACATAGGCAGACAAGGGAGCGGTTTGGCAGACAAAGGGACGGTTCTTTCGTCTGACCTTTCGTGTTCAACGAAGACAGAAGAACAACCATGATGGCGTCCGTCACACAGGAACAAATGTGGCAAAATGTCTTTCACCACACGCTAACCGTCCCCTTGTCTTCCCCTTGTCTTAAAAGGAGGCCGTATAAAGATGCGGAAAAAGTTCTCTAATAGCGATGCCTCACTTTTATTTGGTCTTCTTTTCGTGGCTATTGCGTTTGGAACTGTCTGGTTTTCTTTTAGAGGCTGGCCTCTTTCTCCTGCCCCGGAATCGTTGCCCCTGGTCAAAACAGAAGGATTAAAATGGTGCGAAGTCTATTTCTACGGGCCATCAGACAATGATATACGGGAACGGTATAACGGCTCTGACGAGAAGCGGACCCTAGTGCTTCTGGATGGCCGTCCAGAGGAATTTCCGCCGTACGACGATATAAATAATCGTTTCCAGGGCGGAGACCTCTACCGTATGGCAAATGAATTCAACTATAAAGACTTTATTGAGATCAATGCCCTGCCAGAGGATTCCCCTATCGTATTTCAATATAATTTTTATTATGAGGATGGTACCTCTTCTACTGTTATTATTTTTCCTCACGCTATGTCTATTGACGGAATATTATACACATTAGACTATGATAAAGACTCTGCAGCTATGGAGCGGGCTCCTCTGGTCACGTTTTGGGAAGTTTTGTTCTGGAAACTGAGCGCGGGAGATTGGCCGTAAGCCAGCGGGACCATTCTTCTGTCCTCCGATTTGTCACAACACAACAACGGGCCGGGGGGAAATCCCCCGGCCCGCTGCTATTTCTGAAATCAGGCTCAGCCCTCGTCCTCAATGAGGCCGTAGCCGCCGTTCCGACGCTTGTAGACCACGGCGAAGGCCCCGTCGGCGTCCTCGTTGCGGAACGCAAAGAAGGTATGGCCCACCAGGTTCATCTGAAGAATGGCCTCCTCCACCCGCATAGGCTTCATGGGGAAGCGCTTGGTACGGACTATGGTAAACTCCTCCTCGGGCTCCTCAGGCACAAAGGAGGTCACGCCCTCCGGCTCGGCCGAGCGGACAAACGCGTCTTTGCGGAGCCGCTTCTCCAGACGGGCCTTGTTCTTGCGGAGCTGCCGCTCCATGTCGGCCACGGCGGCGTCGATGGAGGCCAGCATATCCGATGTGCTCTCCGAAGCCCGAAGAATGGTGCCTCCGGCCCGGACGGTCACCTCCACCTGATTGCGGTCCTTCTCCACGCCAAAGACCACCGAGGCCTCAGGCTCGGTGGGAAAATAGCGTTCCAGCTTCCCCACCTTTTTCTCGGCGTACGCATGGACATACTTGGGCAGCGTGACCTTTTTGTCGGTAAAGGCAAACTTCATAACGGGTCAACTCCTTTTGCCCTGGGGGCGTATTGGTGAGGGTAGTCCCCTCTGTGTTAAGTATAGCACACTTTCACAAAAAAGTCATCCTTGTTCACAAAAATTTTATAAAAAGCGCAGTCTCAGGAAGACCACAACAGCCTTCCCAAAACCGCGTTTTTTCATCGTTACAGCGTCATCCCTGCCCGGCGGAAGGTGCAGCCTCCCAGACTGACGGCGCAGGGAGCGCCATACTGGTGGGTGGGACAGGACAGGATATGGACCGCCAGGGCGGTGGTGGTCCCCCCCAGGCTTTGGGGACCGATCCCCAGCGCGTTGATCTCCTCCATCAAAGCCTCCTCCCAAGAGGCATAGGCCGGGTCCGGGTTCCGCTCCCCCACGGGATGGAGAAGGGCCCTACGGGAGAGATCCAGGGCCTGCTGGGAAATACCTCCCAGGCCCACTCCCACCAGCAGGGGAGGGCAAGGATCCGCTCCCAAGCCCCTGACCGCATCCAGAATAAATTCCGTAAGCTCCTCCCGGGAGGCATAGGCCCGGAATACCTTCAGGGCCGTGGCCTTCTCCTCCTGATAGCCGGCGGGAGCCACCCAAAGCCGGACTCCCTCCCCCGCCACCATGGTCAGGTGAAGGATGGCCGGGGTGTTGTCCCCCGTATTGCTCCGGCCAAAGGGATCGGCCACCACCACGGGATACAGGCCGGCCTCCCGGCTTCCCCGGCGGATCCCCTCGTTCACCGCATCCCCCAGGTCGCCTCCCACCAGCCGGACCTCCTGCCCCAGCTCCAGATAAACCACCGCCAGGCCCGTATCCTGAGCGATGGGCTTTCCCTGGGTCCAGGCCATCTGGTCCGCTGCCAGGGTCCGCTCCAGCAGCTCCCGGCCCAGTGGGGACTCCTCCGTGGCCATGGCCCGCTCCAGGGCGGAACGGATATCGGGAGGCATCACCGTATTGGCCTCCACCCAGAGCTGCCGGACCGCGTCCATGATCAGATTGCAGTGGAGCTCCCTCATACGGCATCCCCCAAAGACTTCCAAATTTTCCCAAAAAGTGGTTGACAATTTCTGGAAATTATGGTATAACATTCTTGTGGTCCCGAGGGACGGTATCCCGTCCGTCAGAACCCGTGTTCATTCCATTCTCCCCGTATCACGTTTTGGCGTCCCGAAGCCGGGACGCCCCTTTTTTATCCTTCAGTCAATGGCCGCCTCAGCTCTCCATGTCCCGGCGGCTCATGAGCTTCACCGTGACGGTATGGGTCCCCCGAAGGGTGGTGACCTCCATGACCAACGTATCCCCAAAGGTCAGGTCCGCCTTGGCGGCCAGCAGATCCTCGGTGGTGCGGACCTCCTGCCCGTTGGCCCTCACAATGATGTGCCCCGGCCGGAGTCCCTGCGCGTAAGCGTCCGACTTGGGCTCCACCGAGACAATATAGGCCCCGGCAGGCTCACCCTTTTCATCAAAATTTGTTCGTACTGTAATACCAAGCAGGGGCGACCCCTGATAAAAGCCCTTTTCAATGATCTCGTCCACCACCCGCTTCACCGACCGGGTAGGGATGGCAAAGCCCAGGCCCTCAATGGTCTCCTCATCGGACATCATCTTCATGTTGGTGATGCCCACCACCTGCCCGGCGGCATTGATGAGGGCGCCCCCCGAATTTCCCGAGTTGAGGGCAGCCGTGGTCTGGATCAGGGTCATGGTGCCGTTGTCAGCCCCCACGTCCCGGTTGATGGCCGAGACCATGCCGTCTGTAAAGGTGCCCCGAAGCTCCTCCCCCAGAGGATTGCCGATGGCCCAGGCCGGATCTCCTACCAGGAGGGTGTCCGAATCTCCGAACTCAGCCGCGGGCAGGCCGGATGCTTTCACCTTCAGCACCGCCAAATCGTGCTCACTGTCATACCCCACCAGATAAGCCCCCCGCCGGCTGTCGTCGGCAAACAGCACATCCGCCGTCTTCCCTCCGGCGATCACATGGGCATTGGTGATAATATAGCCGTCCTCCGACATAATGACCCCGGTGCCCAGGTTGTAGCCCAGGTCCACCGATACCCGGATCCCCACGATAGAGGGACTCAGCTTTTCATAGATGGCCTGGGGAGTAAGGCCATCTCCCGCTTCGGACAGGGATAGGGTCGTACCGTCTCCCGTAGGCGCGGTCTGGATGGCAGTGTCCTTCAGCGCCTTCATCCAGTCGTCATCCTCAATGGGAGAAAAGCCCCACTGGTCCGGGTCCTGCTGGCCTGGAAGGTCGTCCCCCTTCTGCCAGTTGTCTCTCTGGCTCCAGTCCTCCACCGCGTCCCAGACATCCTGAAAGCCGCTGGTTCCAAAGCTCCCCAGGTCAATGCCCCCCTGTAGATAGACCGCGCCGCCCGCAAGGCCCAACAGCAGGAGAAGACAGGCCACAAAGCCTGGGACCCCGGTCTTTTTCCTCCGGCGAATGGGCTGGGGCTTTTTCTGCCGCAGCTCAGGGGTGTACCCCAACTGCTCCTGACTGGTAAAGACCCGGACAGGCCCCTCCGGCGAGGGGATAGGCGCCTCTCCATAGGGCGCTGGAACAGGAGGCTTTACGGGGGACTTCTCATCCTCCTTCTCCTCCCCACCCTTAGGCTCCCAGCGCCAGGGCGAGTCATAATAGTTGTTTCTCATAAAGGCTTCTCCCCTTTTCTCTCTTACGCGATGGTCAGGGTAAAGGTAAAGGTGGTCACACCCTCCAGGCTTGCCACCGTAATGTCCTCCCGGTGACTGTTGAGGATGGTCTTTACAATGTAGAGCCCCAGGCCTACGCCCTCACGGTCCTCGCTCCGGGAGCGGTCGGTCTTATGAAAGCGGTCAAAGATCCGTCTCAACTCTTCAGGCGGGATGGTCTCCCCCCGGTTCCGCACCGAGACATAAGCCTTCTCCCCCTTCACCTGGATCATCAGTCCCAGGGCGGAGCCCGGATCGGAAAACTTGATGGCGTTGTCCAAAAGGTTGTAGCAGACCTGGGTGATGGCGTCCGGGTCCCCCCAGACCATCACCGAGCCCTCGGGCAGTTGGGTCTCCACATCCAGGCCTCTGTTATTGATCTTGCCCTCCAGGCTCACCAGCACCCGAAGCAGGACTTCGCTGACGTCAAACCGCTCCTGGGCGGTGACTGTCTCACCCTGGGACTGGAGCCGGGATACGTCCAGCATCCGCCGCACCAGCCGGGAAAGCCTCCGTGTTTCGGAGGAGATGGTATTGAGGGCGTCGGCCTCCTTTTCCCGGGGGATCGTACCGTCCAAGATCCCGTCGGCAAAGCCGGCAATGGTGGTCATGGGGGTTTTCAGCTCATGGGACACGTTGGCGATAAATTCACTCCGCTGGGCCTCGCTCTTGGCGATGGAGCCCGCCATAGCGTTGAAGGCCTCGGCCAGCTCTCCCACCTCGTCCCTGCGGTTTTCATAGCCCTTCACCCGGACGTCCATCTCCCCCTGCCCGAAGCGGCGGACCACCTCGGCCAGCTCGTTGAGGGGCTTGGTCTGCCGGTGGGAGGTCACCGAGCTGAGGATGGCGGCCAGCAGAAGGACCACCACGGCGGTAAGCACGAACATGCTGGCCAGATCGTCCCAGATCCCGGTGAGCGCGGAGGAGTTGTTCACCACCAGCACCACGCCCCATTGATAGGTAACGCCGGACAGACTCCCGGTCTGCCGAATGGGGGTGGCCGCCACAAAGCTCTTGTCGGGCAGAAGCCCTCCCAGATTGTTGCGGCCCACATAGCTGCCGCCGCTCTCCATGCTCCTCATACAATCCTGCGGGACCATCTCCCCCAGCAGCCGGGTCGCGTCAGTGCCGCCCACCGAGGCGGCGTAGACGATCTCCCCGTTGTTTTCCGCCAGGAGCACGGTGGAATCTGAGATCTGGGCCAGAGATGCCACATACATCTGATACCCCCTGTCCCGGATCCCAGACCCACTTCCCCCGGTCAGATAATTGGCGGTAAAGTCAGCAATAAACCAGGCGTTACGCTTCATGGATTCCTGCTTATCCGTCACGATATACTGATAGCTCAGCGTGGTAAAGGTGCCGCCCAGCAAAAGGAAGGCCACCAGGATCACAGCGGCCATCATGGCAAACTGTCGCCGGTACAGGCTTTTCATTGTAGGCGCCTCCCCTTTCCCTGATATCCTCGCCGTTCCTCACAAGCGGCGGCCGGAGCCTCAGCCCTGCCCCAGAACCTCGAATTTATAACCCACGCCCCAGACTGTTTTCAGGCTCCAAGCCTCACTGATCCCTTCCAGCTTCTCCCGCAGACGCTTGATGTGTACATCCACCGTACGGGAATCCCCGAAGTAATCAAAGCCCCATACCTCGTCCAACAGCTGGTTCCGGGTAAAGACCCGGTTGGGGGACGAGGCCAGATGGAAGAGAAGCTCCAACTCCTTAGGGGGCGTGTCGATCTTCTTGCCGTCTACAATAAGCTCGTAGGCGTCCAGGTTGATGGTCAGCTTATCAAAGGAGAGCTTCCGCTCCCCGGCGGTCTCGCCCTCCCCCTGGGTACGGCGGAGCACCGCCCGGATCCGGGCCAGGACCTCCTTGGTCTCAAAAGGCTTAACGATGTAATCATCCGCCCCCTGCTCCAGGCCAGTGACCCGGTCGTCGGTCTCCCCTTTGGCAGTGAGCATGATCACAGGAACCTTGCTCTCCGCTCGGATCTTCTTCAGCACGGACCAGCCGTCCATCACAGGGAGCATAATATCCAACAGCACCAGGTCGGGATCAAAGGAGCGGAAAAGCTCCACCGCCTTGCCGCCGTTGGGGGCGGTCTGGGTCTCAAAGCCCTCCTTCTCCAGATAAAGCTGAAGAAGCTGGGCAATGTTCAATTCATCTTCCACGATCAAGATCTTTTGTGCCATAGAGCCTTCCTCCTGTTTCCCGTGTCCGCCTGCCCTCTGCGACAAGCAGAGCCTTATATCGACCATTATATCGGATTTTTTCCGGCTTCGGTGAACGAATTGTGAATCTTCATCTTCCAAACGGTCATGCGTAAGGATGGTCGATCTGGATCACCGTGATATACCTGGAATCGGACTCCTTCGCCAGCCGCCCCATCTCTTTGCGCACCTCCTCGTCAGAGAGGGCGCAGTCCCGGGGCACCACCAAATCAAAGATCAGGTTGATGTGGGTGGGTCCCTCGGTCATGCGGAAGTCGTGGAGGGTGATCCGTTTGTCAATTCCCTTGGCCAGCAACAGCATCTCATGCCGCAGGGCATTGACCCTCTCGTCGTTGGTGACGATGGGGTCCATATGTATGGTGGCAATGATGCGGAAGCGCTGGTTGAGCTCCCGCTCCACGTTGTCGATCACATCATGGGTATAGCCCATGTCCGCGTCGATGGACACCTCAGCGTGAAGCGTGGCCATAATATGTCCGGGGCCATAGTCGTGGACCACCAGATCGTGGACTCCGCTGATCTCCGGGTGGGCCAGCACGGTCTCCTGGATCCCCTTCACCAGCTCAGGATCGGGCACCTTGCCCAGCAGGGGGTCCAGGGTGTCCCGCAGGGACTCCCACCCCGCCCGGAGCACAAAGGCGGCCACCAGCACCCCCACCCAGCCGTCGATGGAGACGTGGAAGAAATGGCTCACCAGCAGTCCAGCCAGCACCGCCCCGGTAGCCACGCAGTCCGAGATGGAATCGGCGGCCACCGCGGCCAGGGAAGCCGAGCCTGAACGCTTTCCCAGCGCCCGGTTAAAGCGGAACATCCACAGCTTCACCAGGATAGAGGCCCCCAGGATCCCCGCCGACAGGAGGGAAAACACCACCTGCTCCGGGTGGAGGATCTTGTCTATGGCGCCCCGGGCCAGCTCCAGGCCCACCAAAAGCACGGCTACCGACACCGCCATCCCCGCCAGATACTCGTACCGCCCATGCCCGAAGGGATGGTCCTCGTCAGCCGCCCGCCCCGCCAGCCGGAATCCCAACAGGGTCACCAGGGAGGTGGCCGCATCGGACAGGTTGTTAAAGGCGTCGGCGGTCACCGACACCGCCCCGGTCAAAAGCCCGGCCACCAGCTTTCCGGCCGTAAGGCACAGATTCAAAATGATCCCCACCGTCCCGGACAGGGCACCGTAGTGTTCCCGCACCTCCGGGTCCTGGACGTCCTCATAGCCGCGGACAAAGCGGCGCAGCAAAAGCTCTGTCAAATTCTTCTCCCTCTCTCTGCCGGGTACTCGGCCCGGTCCTACATGTGCTTTATATCATCATATTATCTCATGAATCCCGCAGAACGTCAACTGCGGAATTTTTCCCCTCCCGCCTCAAGCCTTTGAGCTCCAGTGAAAAAAGCCGCCCCGGCCCTATCAGGCCGAGACGGCAAATTTTTCCTCTCTTGCGTCCTTACTCCAGCTCCCGGAAATGGAAGCTCTCCACCGGCAGCAGAGGGGATAACTCCACCAGCAGCGGAGAAAAGCCCCCCGTCCTGTCCCATTCGGTCCGGGCGGCCCGAAGCTCCTCCCCTTTTTCAGGCAGACGGATGGGCAGCGCCAATACAGAGCGGGCCCCGTCTCCGGCTGTGTTTTCCAGCATAAGGGTCCCTCCGTGGAGGGCGGCGACCCGCCGGGCCAGGGCCAGCCCCAAACCCAGGCCGGAGCCGTCCTTTACCAGGGAATCGGGCCCGGGGCCAAAGAAGCAGACTCCCGCCCCGTTGTCCCGGATCAGAAACAGGCACCGCTCCCCTTCCTTCCGGCAGTGGAGCGAGACCTCTCCCCCCCGTCCCGCCGCCCGAACGGCGTTGGCAAGTAAATTCAACAAGGCCTGCTCCACCAGGGTAGGGTCCGCCAGGGTCAAGATCTCCCCCCCTTCCACCTCCCAAGTAAAGCGGATCTCCAGCACCGGGGCCAGGGACTCTATCTGTTGGCATACCTTCTCACAAAGCCCGTTCAGGTCCACTACCTTCAGGCACAAGTCAGGCTCCTCCTCCCGGCACAGCTCCAGGTGGCTCACCGTACGCACCAGGCAATAAAGGCTTTTCTCCATGGAGGCCAGGACCATTCCGTCCCGCTCCTCCCCCCGCTCCCGCACCAGAGGGGCAAGCAGCTGGGCGGCCGCCATCAGATCGTTGGCCTGCTCCCGCAGCTCCCGAATCAGCTTTTCCGCGGTTTTTTGCTCCATCCCGGTCACCTCCATTCCCATAATTTATGTATTTTCAGTATATCAAATCTGCCCCCCCACAACAATACCTTTCCCGAAAAAAGTCGTTCCTTGTCGAATATGCAAAATTTCAGCGGGGAAAGCCATGAAAAAACCATAAAAATTTTCCCCGTTTTTTTCATTTTCCCTCTTCCAAATTTGGGAAGAATGGTTTATAATAAGTAGCTGGCAGAACTCGTTATCTTAATAACAAAGGAGTAATGTATCATGAGCATTAAAGTAGCAATCAATGGTTTCGGCCGGATCGGCCGTCTGGCTTTCCGTCAGATGTTTGGCGCCGAGGGGTACGAGATCGTCGCGATCAACGATTTGACCAGCTCCAAGATGCTGGCCCACCTGCTGAAGTACGACACCGCCCAGGGCAACTATGCCCGCAACCACACC
>CAJUEU010000005.1 GCA_910585735.1 uncultured Oscillospiraceae bacterium
ACGCCGCCGTCTCCCCCACTGTGGGACAGCTCAAGTTCCCCGGCAGCAAGGTGGCGGGCTACGCCAACACCTTCATTTTCCCCAACATCGAAGCGGGCAACATCGGCTACAAGATCGCCCAGCGGCTGGGGGGCTACGACGCCTACGGCCCCATCCTGCTGGGCCTGAACGCCCCCATCAACGACCTGTCCCGGGGCTGCAACGCCGCCGAGGTCTACTCCATGGCGATCATCACCGCCGCGTTGATCTGAACTGAGAGTAAGAAGAAAAGAGAGACGGGAGCTTTACGCTCCTGTCTCTCTTTTTGTTTTACTGTCCCATAAACGTCTCAGTGAAAATGAAAAAGTTTGAAAAAATTTTTCACTGAATGTATCACTTTGTGCAACATTTTGGCTCGAAATCACAATCATTGGAAGGCCATTGCGTGCTGCGCTTTTTTACCACTCCGCGGCGACGACGCGGGCGCACCGATCGCAGAGTTCCACGTGGTGCCCCTCCGTCCCGATCCTCACGTCGTGGTTCCAGCACCGGGGGCATTTCTCCCCGGCGGCGGGGGCCACCTTCACGGTGAGGCCCTCGAATTCCTCGCCCTTGTAGCCCTCGCCCTCACCCTGGGCCACGGTGACCGCGGACACGATGCAGATAGCGGCCAGATCGCTCTCGTCCATCCGGAGACCTTCAAACTCCTTCCAAGCCTCGGGAGTGAAGGTAAGGGTCAGGTCAGCGTCCTGGTTCTTCTTCACACTCTGTTCGCTCCTCGCAAGCTCCAGGGCCTTGTTCACGTCGTCCCGGAGGGCCATGACCTTGGCCCAGCGGGCCTCCTCCGCCTCACTGAGGGCAAAGGCCGGGTCGGCGTCCGGCATGTCGTTCATAAGCACGCTCTCGGCGTTGTCCGCCTTGCCGTGGGGCATGGCGGCCCAGATCTCGTCACTGGTGAAAGCCAGGATGGGAGCGATGAGCCTTGTCATACCGTCCAGGATGGTGTAGAGGGCGGTCTGGGCGGAGGCCCGGCCTGCCTTGTCCCCGCAGTACAGCCGGTCCTTGATGATGTCCAGATAGAAGTTGGACATCTCAATGACGCAGAAGTTGTAGATGGCCCGGTAGGCGATGTGGAAGTCGTAGCTGTGATAGGCCGCCCGGCAGGTCTGGGCCAGCTTGCCCAGCTGGGCCACCGCCCACCGGTCCAGGCCGATCATTTTCTCCGGCGCCATCTTCCCGTTGGGGTCGAAGCCCGCCAGATTGCCCAGCATATACCGGGCGGTGTTGCGGATCTTCAGGTAGGCCTGGGAGAGCTGCTTCAAGATCTCCGGGGAGATGCGCATATCCTGGGTGTACTCGGCGCTGGCCACCCACAGCCGGAAGATGTCGGCGCCGTACTCCTTCAAAACGTCATCAGGGGAGATGGCGTTGCCCAGAGACTTGTGCATCACCTTGCCCTCGCCGTCCACCGTCCAGCCGTGGGTGACGATCTGCTTGTAGGGGGCCACGCCGTTGCAGGCGATGGAGGTGAGCATGGAGGACTGGAACCAGCCCCGGTACTGGTCGCCGCCCTCCAGATAGAGGTCGGCGGGATAGCCCAGGTTGTCACGCTCATCGGCCACCGCCGCCCAGGTGGAGCCGGAATCGAACCACACGTCCATGATGTCCGTTTCCTTGGTGAAGTGGCTCTTGCCGCACTTGGGGCAGACAAAGCCTTCGGGCAGAAGGTCCTTTGCCTCGGAGTCGAACCAGATGTTGGAGCCGTGCTCCCGGAAGAGCCCGGATACCCGGGCGATGGTCTCGGGGGTGACGATATCTGCTCCACAGTCGTCGCAGTAGAAGATGGGGATAGGCACGCCCCACACCCGCTGGCGGGAGATACACCAGTCGTTGCGCTCTGAGATCATGGATACCATCCGGTCCTTGCCCCAGGCGGGGTGCCACTGGATGTTGTCGCAGGAATCCACTGCCGCCTTCTTGATGGCGTCCACCGAGCAGAACCACTGCTCGGTGGCCCGGTAGATGATGGGGTGCTTGCACCGCCAGCAGTGGGGGTAGGAGTGGGTGATGTTCTCCTTGCAGAGGAGGAATCCCTCCTTCTCCAGGTCCTCCACCACCATATCATTGCCCTTGGCGTAGTACTGGCCGTTATACCGCTCATCGGTCATAACGCCCTTGGCGTTCACGGGCACCTCCACCCCGATGTGGGTGAGGCCCTGCTTGTCGTACTGCTGGCAGATGAAGAAGTCGTCGGCGCCGAAACCGGGGGCGGTGTGGACGCAGCCCGAGCCGGCGTCCAGGGTCACATGGTCCCCGTTGAGGATCACGCTGTCCCGGTCAAAGAGGGGGTGCTTTGCCGTCATGAGCTCAAAGCCGCTGCCCTTAAGGGTGGCAAGGACCTGGCAGGCGGCGTAGTCCAGCCCGGCCTGCTTGCAGACCCCTTCACAGAGGTCCTTGGCCATGATATACACCTCTCCGTTGGGGGCCTGGAGGAGCACGTAGTCAAAGCTGGCGTTGAGGCTGATGGCCAGGTTGCCCGGAATGGTCCAGGGGGTGGTGGTCCAGATGACGAAATACATCTTGGAAAGGTCCCCGTACTGCCCCAGCTTGCCCTTGTCGTCCCGAACGGGGAACTTCACAAAGATGGTGGTACAGGGGTCGTCCTGGTACTCGATCTCAGCCTCGGCCAGGGCGGTCTGGTCGTGGGGGCACCAATAGACCGGCTTCAGGCCCTTGTAGATAAGGCCCTTTTCGGCCATCTTGCCGAAGACCTCGATCTGCTTGGCCTCAAACTCGGGGAGCAGGGTAATGTAGGGGTTCTCCCACTCGCCCAGCACCCCCAGCCGTTGGAACTGGCCGGTCATTTTTGCCACATAGCCCTCGGCGTACTCCCGGCATTTGCTGCGGAACTGGGCGGTGGTCATCTCCTCCCGTTTCACGCTCTTATCCTTCAGGACCGCCGACTCAATGGGCAGGCCATGGGTATCCCAGCCGGGGACGTAGGGGGCGCAGAAGCCCGTCATGTTCTTGGACTTCACGATAAAATCCTTCAGGATCTTGTTGAGGGAGGTACCGATGTGGATGTTGCCGTTGGCGTAGGGAGGGCCGTCGTGGAGGACAAAGCGGGGCTTGCCCTCGTTGCGCTTTACCATCTGGTGATAAAGGTTTTTCTCCTCCATGGCTTTGAGCATGTCGGGCTCCCGCTTGGGCAGGGCCGCCCGCATGGGGAACTCGGTCTGGGGCAGGTGTACGGTGGCGTTGTAGTCCATAGTAATGTCTCCTTTATGAGAAATTTGTTTTTGTTTCAGCTCTCCCTGTCAAAAATGATCTTACTCTCCAAAAGGGGGCCATAGGTCTCTTTCCAGCGAAAGTGGAGCTCCGAACGGTCGTAAGTCTCCAGTGCCGCTGCCGTCAACTCCATCTCGATCATCAGGTGGGATCGGTCTGCCCGGCAGCTGTTGGAGGGGTAGGTCCACACCCCTGTGATCCCTTCTATGTCCAATGTCCTTTGAAAAAGGGCCCGAATGGGCTCTACCAGGACGCCCCAGTCTACTTCCGGCTTAAATTTGACGATAATATAGTGCCGCATAGCCCCTCCTTTTTAAAAACGTCTTTATTCCTCTCTGTTTGCCTGAGAAGGCTTTTCGGGCCGATGGGCGCAGAGCTCGCAGGCCGGGTCGGCGCAGGTGCTCTCCAGCCACACATCGCATCGGGGACAGAAGAGAGCGTCATGCCGGGCAGAATAGGCGGTTTCCCCGCCGCAGTGGGGGCAAAGGTTTTTCTCCTTCATAAACGCCTCCTATCCCTCGGTATACCGGGCTGTCTCCTCGTCACTTTCAAAGAAGTCCAGCAGGTCCTGCTTGCTGATGGGCCAGTTTTCCTCATCTCCGCAATCCTCCGCAAAAAAGCGTTCCACTTCCTCATAGGTCAAGGACATGACGCTGGACCGGTAGCCTACATATTCCGCCTGTATCTCCTGGGGAAGGGTATAGGGCCTCTTGGTCAGCACCATGTCCCCGTTCACCAGATAAATGAGGGTCACTCTTACCATACCCCCGCGCTCTTCCCCGGTCAACCCAAAATAGGGGTCGAATTCGCCGTCCAGCACCTTCCGAACTGTCCCGGTCCAGCCCTCCCGGTCCGGGCCGGAGCGGGAAAGGTCCTCACAGATCCCCGAAATGGTGCCGTCGGAATTGTCCCGGGCCCAAAGCTCCAGGAACAGGACCATGGTCCGGTAGGCTTCCTCCTCGGTCAGGTCGCCCCAGCCTCCGCCGCGGGTGACTTGGGCCACCGCCTCGTGCCAGAGCTCCAGCATGGCCGGGTCGGCGGAGGTCCCGTCCT
Source organism: uncultured Oscillospiraceae bacterium (assembly GCA_910585735.1). Lineage (GTDB taxonomy): Bacteria > Bacillota > Clostridia > Oscillospirales > Oscillospiraceae > Vermiculatibacterium. The sequence goes on from CAJUEU010000005.1 coordinate 4,321, forward strand.
CCTGGGGCATCATACCACCCAAAAAGGTGTCCAGCTCGGAGAGCAGTTCCTGGTCCTCCCCGGTCACGCCGTCCCAAATCCCGTCCAGGAACCCATAGGCCGCCCGGTAGGCCTCCTTCCAGGTCAATTTCATTTTCCTCGCCTCCCAGTCTGTCACGCTACGCAAAGGCCTGGCCGTTCGGTCGCTTTCGCACGGTGCCGCCACCGGCGGCACCTCCTGCCTACGACTCGGGCTGGTCTCCGGGCCACTTACGGCCCCTCGCTCGCCCTCGCTCCAGTCCAAGCTTCCTCACGGCCTTTGCCTCCACGCTTCTTATAACAAAACGCCTTTGTCTCCCATAGGAGACAAAGGCGTTTACCTCTGCGGTACCACTCCATTTCCGCATAGCTGCTATGCGGCACTTGTGTGCGCGGTAACGGGCGCTCCCGGCGGGCTTACTGTGGTTCAGCTCTGCGGCTCTGAGGTGATCCGTCCTTCCACACCCGTCCGCCTTGCACCGTCCGGCGGCTCTCTATACGGGGAAACGGGGAAGACCGTCCTCTTCCTTGCCTTTAACAGTAGTAGTTTATCCAGTTTTCCCCCGATTGTCAAGGGGAAAGGGCAAAAAAGTACCCGTCGGGGCTCCGCCGGGTACTTGGGTTTTCAAATTTCGTAATCTTTCCCGAATTTCAGGTTGTTGAAGTCGATGCGCCGGGTGGGCTCATCGTCTTCTTCGTCGTCCTCGTCCACCGGGCGGCGCAGGGGAGGAAGGCGATGAGTCTCCTCATCCTCTTCGTCATCCTCTTCTTCGTCCCCTTCGTCCTCATCCTCCTCTTCCTCTTTCACAGGATAGAGGGAGGGACCCCGGCGCAGCTCCTGGTAGAGACTGTTCTCCTCCAGGGGCTCGGTCTCCTCCTCGGGTTCAGGCTCAACCGCAGGCATGGGGATCTCCGCCTCCACAGCCTTCTCCACAGCGGAGCCGATCACCTCGGCAGCCGCAGTGACCGGGTCAGCCTGACGGGCAACGGCCACCAGCTTGGAAAGGCCGCTGATGTACTCCATCTCGTGCTGGTAAAGCTCCTTAAGCTTCACGATATAAGAGGATGTGGCGCTCTGAGCGGCGGCCAGGCGGGCCTGTTCGTTGGCCACCTCCTGGCGAATGGCCTGGATCCGCTCCTGAGCCTCCTCCTCCGCGTCGTGGACAATGGTGTCCCGCTTGGCTTCGGCATCCGCCACCATCTGGTCCGCCATCCGCTGGGCGGACAGCATGGCTTTGCGCATGGCCTCCTCCGTGGAGCGGTACTCCTCCACCTTGTCGGCCAGGATCTTCATCTTGGCCTTCAGGGCGGTGTTTTCCTTGTAAAGTGTGGTATAGTCCGCGGTGACCTGATCCAGGAACTCATCCACCATAGACATATTGTACCCACCGAAGGAAGCCTTTTGGAAGGCGTGCTCGGCTACTTCCTGAGGGGTCAGCATCGTTCATCCCACGCTTTCTATATTGATAGGTTGCTATATCGCTACGAAGCCTCATGTCGCTCGTTCCGTTTCCCTCCATCTCGGGCTGGTCTTGGGGTCGTCATTCAGCCTTCGGCTGAACGACCAACCCGGATGTTTCACGGCTACGCCGTGAAGCGTCCCGCCCTCGCTCCAGTCCAACGTCACTCACACTCGGCTTCTCCGCACTTAAAAGTAAAGCCCGTTGTTCTCCAGCTCGTCGATGAGGTCCCCCAGAATATCCACATTATAGGGGGTGATGATGTAAGTGGAGAGGGCCACCTTCTTCACCTTGCCCTCCTGGGCATAGGCGGCGCCGGACAGGAAATCCAGGATCCGCCGGGATACCTCCTTGCTGGTCTGCTCCAAATTGAGGACCACGGTGCGCTTCTCCCGAAGATGGTCGGCGATCTCGGCGGCGTTCTCAAATCGGTCGGGCTTCACCAGTACTACCTGGAGCTGGGTAGTAGTGTGGATATTCACTACCTTATTGCTCCGGCGTTCAGGCTCAAAGCCCATATCTCCGCCCCGCGCGGCGGGCTTGTCCTTCACAGCGGTACGGTCCAGACGGCCGGTACCCAAGGTGTCGAATTCATCGTCAAAATCATCCTCATAATCCTCATCCGGGCGGGCGATGCGCTTCAATTCATCCAGCAGTCCCATGTTTTGTATCCTCCTCAAAAGAATCGGTGGTCTTGGTTTTTGGCTCAGCCGCCTCCGCCTGCGGGCGGGGGCCGAAAAGAGCGGTACCCACCCGGATCAGGGTGGCTCCCTCCCGAACGGCGTCGGGATAGTCTCCGCTCATCCCCATAGAAAGGCAGTTGATATCAGTCTTATTATGGGCCATTTTCTGTTTTATGTCAACAAAAATTTCTCTCATTTGCCGGAAAAATCTGCGGTTGCCCTCTTCCCCGGGAGGCGGCGGAATGGTCATTAGCCCCCGGAAACCCACATGGGGAAGGGCGCAGGCCATACGGGACAAGGCCTCCGCCTCCTCGGGGGACACGCCCCATTTCTGAGGCTCCCCGGTGAGATTCACTTCCACAAGAACATCCTGGACCAGGTCCAGCTCCGCTGCCCGGCGCTCAATGGTCTCCAAAAGGCGGGGGGAATCCACCGAGTGGATCAAGTCCACCCGGCCCACTACCTTATTGACTTTGTTGGTTTGAAGATGGCCGATAAAATGAAGCTCCGCCCCGGCGTAGGCATCGGTTTCCAAATGGGCGGTAAGCTCCTGGACCCTGTTTTCTCCGCAGGCTGTGACCCCCGCGGCAATGACCTCCCGAATGACCCCATCAGACTGGGTCTTGGTTGCGGCCACCAGGGTGATCTCCCCCGGGTCCCGGCCCGCCTCCCGGGCCGCGGCAGCGACACGCTCCCGCACCAGGCGGATATTTTCTCTCAGCTCCACGGCGGTCATCTCTCTTTCTTGGACAGTTCGTTTATTCCAGTACCTTGCCGTCCCAGATCTCCCCGGAGGCGATGATCACGTTGTCCCCCGGCCGAAGGGCCTTTTTGGCCTGGGTGGCGGTAGCCCCCTCGGGCACATAGGCCTGGACCAAAGTATAATCCTCCCCCTGAGCCAGCACGGTCACAGGCTTCCGCTCAGCCTGGACCCCCACCTGAACGTAGACGCAGGCCATTTTGATCTCCTTCTCCTCCTTGGTTTCAGGGTCGGGGACAGCGACGGTCTCCATCCGAATGGCCCCGGTGGGGACCCGGATGCCCGGCTGACTGCTGAAAACCAGCTCCACCGTCTGACGGCGAAGCAGGGTGATCTGAGAAAGGTAACGGTTGGAGGACAGAACCACCGCCACCCGGCCTTCCTGACTCTGGCTGATAGAGGTCACCTTCATCTCTACCTCCCCGGACCAGTCCCGGGAGAAGCGGACCTTCACCGTGCTGCCCAGGGTGAGCCGGACAGCCTGCTCCTGGGGCAGAGCGCAGGCAAAGTACCAGGTGGAATCGGTGATGATCTTGGCCAGGGAGCCCGCGCCCACCGGGTGGGCCCGGTCCTCCAAACTCTCCAGCTGCTGGGGCGTAAGCGCGGTCACGGTCTCGGGCGTCAAAATAGTCTCATAACCGTCCACCTGGCCGGAAAAAATACCGCTTTGCGCCGTGGTCACCCGTCCCATGTCCCGGCTGTTCTGGGCCCGGAGGGAGTCTATTTCGCTCCGGGTCGCCGACAGGGCGGCCTGAAGCTCATCGGCGTCTCCATAGCGCTGGGCCTGCTGATATACCGCGCTTTTAAAGGCCGAGGTCTGGCTCTCCAGACGGGTAAAGTCTCCACTCTCCACCGCCGCCCTCAGCTTCGTGAGGGCCTCCAGCACCACCTGACTGGACCGCTCGGTCTGTTGGGAGCTCTCCCCGGCCAGGGCGATTGCGGAGGAGAGCTGACTCTCCTCCGCCTGGAGCGTTTCCAGTCTCTGGTCCCGCTCCAAAGCGGCCTCATCCGCATAAAGCAGGGCTACGGTAGCCCCGGCGGATACCTTCTCCCCCTCAGCGGGGGTCAGGCGAACAATGCCCCCGCTGCCGGTGAGCACCTGCTCCTCCCGAACCAGATAGCCGGTGGCCTCCAACGCGTCGTCTACCTGATAGCTGTAAGCCTGGACCGTGGGATAGGGATCACGGAGCCCCCGCCAGGCAGCGCCGCCCAGATAGAGCAGAATGACCCCCATCAAAAGGAGCATAATGATTCGGTTAATGATAGTACCTTGCTTCATAGGGATTCTCTCTTTCTAACGGACGTGGCATTGTCACGCGGGCAGTCTCTGACTGCCGGGACGGTCGTTCCCCCGAAATGGGGGAATGATGTCCCTGTGGGCCCGGGGTCATCATTCAGCCTTCGGCTGAACGATCGACCCTGGTCGCCTTACGGCGACCTACCCTCGCTCCCCTCCAAGCTCCCTCACAGCCCCTTACTCCGCGCTTCTATCTGGTGTTAAGTCAATGGTATGTACCGGGGCAATGGTGGAAATGGCGTGCTTATAGATCACCTGCTGTTTGCCGTCGGAATCCAGCACCACCACAAAGGAATCAAAGCCGGTGATCCGGCCCCGCATCTGGAAGCCGTTCATCAAAAACATAGTAACGGGCTCCTGGGCGCGGCGGGCGCGGGCGAGGAACAGGTCTTGCAGGTCAGTGGTTTTCGTCATGGAAAACATCCTTTCTTTCTGAAATGTGTTTCCATAATATACCAATTTATTCCCAAAAGTTGTCGCTTTTTGTCAGACCCGCCGTTTGAATTGTTTTTCCAGCTGGACCTGGGTGAGCTCAATGGCCACCGGCCGGCCGTGGGGACAATATTTGACCTCCCCGGCCATCACAGCCCGGGCCACCGCCTCCAGCTCCTCCCGGCTGTTTTTCCAGCCTCCCTTAATGGCCGCCTTGCAGGCCATGGTGTGGTAAAGCTCGTCCATCCGCTCCCGCTCCCCGGTAGTGCCGGTGAGGGTAAGCTTCCCCGCGATCTCGGTAAGCACGGCCTCGGCCTCCCCCAACTCCACATAGTCGGGAACACAGCGGACCGCCAGAGCCCCGCCGCCAAAGTCGGAAAGGTCGAAGCCGATCTGTTCCAGCTCGGCTGCGTGCTCCAGCAGAGTGGCCGCCTCCTCGGGAGCGGGGGAGAAAATCAGAGGAGAGATAAGCGTCTGGGACATGGGGGTGTAATCCACCGCCCGAAGCCGGTCAAAATTCATCCGCTCATGGGCGGCATGCTTGTCAATGAGAAAGGCCTTGTCCCCCTGCTCCACCAAAATGTAGGTGTGGAAGAGCTCCCCGGCGATAATCCAAGGTGTTTCCTGCCCCTCCATATCCTCCATAGCAGGGGCGGGAGACTCCTCCCTTGGGGATGTGGCCTCCGAACGGACAGGCACCGGGGTCACCGGGTCTTTTAGGCTTCCCCCTTCCAGGGTCGGTGCGTGCCGATGGCACGCGTCCACCGATTTGACCAAGTCGAAGCCGAGACAGCTGTCAGCCGCAGGCTCACGGATGAGAGTGCCTCCGGGAAAGGAAGCCTCTCTCCCGCACGCCTCCTCATCCGTCCCCTTCGGGGACACCTTCCCCCCACAGGGGGGAAGGCTCTCTTCTGCCGGAGTCGACGGGATAGGGTTCTCCGCCTTTGGCGGGGCACCGATGACAGGGGGGCGGTTCGGCGGAACAGCGGGGGCAGTTCTTCCCGTCCCCTTGTTGGTAAAATCATGAAGAGGCAGAGAGGTCTGTACCCCCTGCTCCACCTTGGGCCGCAGGGTCTCCATCTGAACAGACGGGTGGCTCTTGTCCCCGCCCAGTGCGGAAAGAACAGCGTAATAGACCGCCGAAAAAACCGCCCGCTCGGCCCCAAATTTGACCTCCTGCTTGGTGGGGTGGACGTTTACATCCACCTGATTGAGCTTTACCGTCAGGTGCAGAACGCAGCCGGGAAATTTCCCTACCATCTTCTGGTTGGCGTAGGCCTGCTCCAGAGCGGCGGTCATGGTCTGACTTTTGATATACCGTCCGTTTACAAAGAAGAACTGGCTGCCCCGGGTGCCCCGGCAGCAGGTGGGCAGGGACACAAAGCCGGATACGCTCATGTCCTCCCCACTGCCCTCCACGGGGACAAACCCCAGCGCCAGGTCCCGGCCCAACACGGCGTACAAGGCGCTTTTCAGGCTGCCGTCCCCAGGGGTGAGAAGCTCCTGCTTCCCGTCCCGAATAAATTTAAAGGAGACCTCCGGGTGGCTGAGGGCCTGCCGTTGGACCACCGCCAGACAGGCGGCCCCTTCGGCGGCATCCTTTTTCATAAATTTCAGCCGAGCGGGGGTGTTATAGAAAAGGTCCCGCACCAGCATGGTCGTCCCCATGGGACAGCCCGCCTCCTCCTGGCCCAGCAGCTCCCCGCCCTCCAGGGCCAGAGAGATGCCCAGAGGATCCTCCTGCCGGCGGGTAAGAAGCTCCACCCGGGCTACGGCGGCGATGGCGGCCAGAGCTTCCCCCCGAAAGCCCAGAGTAGAGATGGCCTCCAGGTCATACTCACTGCGGATCTTGGAGGTGGCGTGACGAAGGAAGGCGGTGGGCGCCTCGGCGGGGGAGATGCCGCAGCCGTTGTCGGTGACCCGGATAAGGGTCATGCCCCCGTTGGCGATCTCCACAGTGACAGCGTGAGCTCCCGCGTCCACCGCATTCTCACAGAGCTCCTTCACCACGCTGGCGGGACGCTCCACCACCTCGCCGGCGGCGATCAGGTCGGCCACGTGGGGAGAAAGCTGCTGAATATGAGGCATGTTTGTCACCTTCCTTTATCCGATTAATTCTTGGTCACGCCGTCTGTCCCTGTTCCTGTGTATTTTCCGGCGTTTTCATATAAACCTGCCCGTTATCAACAACCAACTCTGCAGGCTCATTGGATATCTCATCCAACTGCCGAATGTTTTCTATAATATCTTGCAGCTGTCCCGCTTCCGCACAGGTCTCGACCAAATCAATAATTTCGTCGGACAGTCTGCCCTTCAATTTTTCCTTTTCATCCGTATGAACTTTTCCCAACCACTCCGCAAGAGGAACGCCAATTACCGGCGCCACCGCCGCCGCTCCCTTGGCAATTCCAAAAGCCAGCTTGCCGGGATCGGCCTCTTCTGCGTATTTTATCAAGCGTTCATAGCAGGAAGCCAGACATTGGTCATAGTTCTTTTGTTGCTCTTTCATTCGTTCCAGCAAACGTTGGAGGTACGCTCTCTCCGTATTCCCGGTGAGCATGACCTTCAGGAAAATAGCTGTCCCGTATGCCCAGAGGGAAAGCTGGTAGTTGGCTATATAGGAAAGCAGCTGCCTTTGCGTTTCCTCCCACTTGGATGCCTTGTACTCCTTCGAGGAAATTTCTTCGGTCGTGCTCTCGATCCTGCTTCCGTAAAACAGTGCGGCAGCCAGTGCTTTCTTGCGGGTATTTTGGGCATTGACCACCGAAGCCTGTCGTTGGGCCTCGCAGAGAGTAATGTCCTCCAGGTCCTGGACGGTCTCAGCCAAAAACATTTGCTCCGCCTGAAGTTCACTCCTCTTGTCCAGCTCCAGGAACTGCAAAATGCTGTCCGTGCTTTCCTGAATAGCTTCCATCTTTTGGTCGATACGCTGCATGAAATATTGGCCGGTAGCTACCGAAGCCAAGGAAAATACGCCATAAGCGGCCTGGGCAACATCTGCCTGGGCAGCGTTAAGTTCCATAACGCCGCCCTCTCCCACAAACTGTTTAGTAACTTTATCTCGCCATTTTGTACTAAAAACCCCTGGTCCCATTCCTGACCGGGGAGCTAATTCCACATTCGCGTTCACAGAAAAATTAGGCGGACACACAAGCTTCACTGCGCCCTGAAAGGTATCCCGAACAGCCTGATTGGCTCCCAAGCCTACAGCGGATTGAAACAAGGGAGATACACGCGCGGCAACATCCTTGGGTAGCTTCCAATACCCTTTTTCCTGTAAGTCCTCTGTACCGATTTCTTCTCTCGTCAATTCAGTCATCAATATTCCGAAGCTTTTTTTCAGTTCCTCTTCTAACTCTTTCTGGGACATTTCAGGATTATTTTGATCACTCATTGTTTCTACTCCTTTCTCCTTATACTTTTCAAAGGCCCAGGGCGAACAGGGCCAGGGCGTTGAAGCCGGCGTGGAGGACAGTGCATCCCCAGATGCTTCCGGCGCTTTCATAGCAGAGAGTCAGGGCCAGGGAGCTAGGCAGGTAAAGCAGGATCAGCAGCAAATACCGCATGTCCCCAAAGCTCAGGGCATACCGCCAGACCTGGAAAAAAGCGTACAGCAGGGTGCTGAGCACCACCGCCAGGGGACGGCTGTATTCCCGCAGGTGACCGTAGATATAGCCCCGGTAAACCGTTTCCTCCACCAGGGGAATAAGCAGCAGGATGAGCACCAGTGTGGGACCGGGGGAGAGGTGGAACTGCTCTGCGTATTGCAGCGGAGCCGGGTCACGGACCGGCAGGGGGAGAAATTCCATCCCCAGCCGCGCTCCGCCGCCCAGGACCACCCCTGCCACGATGGCGGTCAAATTCTCGGGGAGCCAGTCCAAAAGCCCAGAAAAATCCTTTTTCAGCAAATTCCAAAAGGCCAGAAGCGCCAGGGCAAACAACACCCCATAATAAACCACGTTGGTCTGGGTCAGCAGAAGCTCGTCCTCCTGGGCAAACCGCCGCTGGAGCCACTCGCTGAGCCGGGGAAACACCAGCATATAGAGAAGGATAAACACCAGCCCACGCTGCTTTTCCGAGGCTGTCATATTCAGTTTCCAGCTGCGGCGGAACATGGCATCATTCACCTTTTCTCTAAAGTCAATGGCTTCCCCCGGGGAAGCTGTCTGGCAGCGGCTTTGACGCTGCCGGGACGATCGTTGGCTGAAAGCCAATGACGTCCCTCAGCGAGACTGATGAGGGGAACTTGATCCATTGCACTTAGGCCCTACTGTACGGTAGGCTTCCCCTCATCCGGCACCGCCTGCGGCGGTGCCACCTTCTCCCAGGAGAAGGCTTTTTTACAGCTCTTTCTTCCACTGATAGATGAGATTCATGGCCTCGATGGGGGTGAGGGTATCCACATCAACCTCCCGGAGCTTGTCACGGAGAGCCAGCGCCCCCAGGTCCTCCATAGAGAACTGGTCCCCGGCAGGCTCAGAAAAACGGATGGCCCCCACGGGAGTCCCGCCTCCCTGGGCCTCCAGCTCAGCCAGGATCACCTTGGCCCGCTGGATCGCCTTGTCAGGCACTCCGGCCAGCTGGGCCACCTCAATGCCGTAGCTGGCCTGGGCAGGACCGGGAACGATCTTCCGCAGAAACAGAATGTCGTCCTTTTTCTTCTTGGCGGCGATGTTGTAGTTCTTTACCCCGGGGATCTCCCCCTCCAGGGCAGTAAGCTCATGGTAGTGGGTGGCGAAAAGGGTCTTGCACCCCAGGCGCTTTTTGTCGGCACAGTATTCCAGCACCGCCCGGGCGATGGCCATGCCGTCGTAGGTGGAGGTGCCCCGGCCGATCTCGTCCAGGATGAGGAGGCTCTTGCCCGTGGCATTCTTCATCAGCTCAGCCACCTCGGTCATCTCCACCATAAAGGTGGACTGTCCCGCCGAGAGGTCGTCGCTGGCGCCAATGCGGGTAAACACCCGGTCCACAACGCCCACACGGGCCGTCCTAGCCGGAACAAAGGAGCCCATCTGGGCCATGAGGATGATGAGCGCCACCTGGCGCATGTAGGTGGATTTTCCCGCCATGTTGGGGCCCGTGATGATGGCGACCATGTTTTCTCCGTTGTCCATATGGGCGTCGTTGGGCACAAAGAGAGTGCTTTTCGCGGCTTTTTCCACCACGGGGTGCCGCCCCTCGGTGATCTCGATGGCGTCGGACAGATCCACCTGGGGCATACAGTAGCCATTTTCCACCGCCACCCGGGCGAAGGAGCAGAGCACATCCACCTGGGCCACGGCGGCAGCCGAGCGCTGGATGTCCCCCACCAGGGCGGCCGCCTCCTGGCGGAGCTGGGTGAAGATCTGGTACTCCAGGGCCACCACCTGATCCTGAGCGGTGAGGATGGTGTGCTCCATGTCCTTGAGCTCAGGGGTGATATACCGCTCACAGTTTACCAGGGTCTGCTTGCGGATGTAGTTGTCCGGGATGGGCACCGTGTTGGCTTTAGATACCTCAATGTAGTAGCCAAAGACCTTGTTGAAGCCCACCTTGAGCCGCTGGATGCCGGTCTTTTCCTTCTCCTGAGCCTCCAAAGCGGCCACCATGTCCCTCCCCCCGGTGAGAATGCCCCGGAGCCGGTCCACCTCGGCGTTGTAGCCCTCCCGGATAAAGCCGCCCTCCCGCACCGAAAAGGGGGGCTCGTCCACAAAAGCGGCGTCAATGTGGCTGCGCAGCTCGGCAAGGTCGTCCAGATTCTCCCGCAGCACCCCCAGCAAGGTGGAGGAGAAGGGGGAGAGAAGGAGCCGCAGGGTGGGGAGCTTCCCCAGGCCCCGGGAGAGGGCTACCATGTCCCGGCCCCCGGCGGTACCGTAGACCACCCGGCCAATCAGCCGCTCCAGGTCGGTGACCTCCTTCAGTTCCCGGGCAAGCTCCTGGGCCGCCACGGAATCCCCCGCCAGGTCGCTCACCGCCCCCTGGCGCTTGCCGATCTGCACCGGGGAGAGAAGGGGCTTTTCGATCCAGGCACGGATGAGCCGGTGGCCCATGGGGGTACAGGTCTTGTCCAGCACCCAGAGAAGGCTCCCCCGCTTGTCCCCTCCCCGGAGGGTGGCGGTAAGCTCTAAGTTCCGCCGGGCGGTGAGGTCCAGCTCCATAAACTCCCCGGTGGTGTAATAGCTCACCACCGAGAGATGGGAAAGGTCGGTTTTCTGGGTCTCTTTCAAATAGGCACACAAGGCTCCCGCCGCCAGAGTGACCGGCCCGGCGGGCAGGTCCGCGGCGGTGGAGCCAAATTGAAGGGCAGCCGCCTTGGAAGCCGCAATGGTGTCAAAGTATTCATGGGGCTCCTCCAGGGCGCAGTCCAGCCGCCCCCGCAGAAAGCTCCGAAGGTCCTCGTCCTCCCAGGCTTCCCGGGAAAGCAGGGCCTCCCGTGGACTCCAGCGGCCCAGCTCGTTCTCCACATGCTCCCGCCAGTCCTTCCCGGAAAAGCCGGTGCAGGAGACCTCCCCGGTACTGAGGTCAGCAAAGCAGAGCCCAGCGGTGTCCCCCTCCAGACAGACGGCGCAGAGGTAGTTGTTTTTCCCCTCCTCCAGCATGGTCTCCTCAATGACTGTGCCAGGGGTGACGATGCGGATGATGTCCCGGTCCACCAGGCCCTTGGCCTCGGCAGGGTCCTCCACCTGCTCGCAGATGGCCACCTTGTAGCCCTTGGCGATGAGCCGGGCGATGTAGGCCTCGGCGGCGTGATAGGGCACGCCGCACATGGGGGTACGCTCCTCGGCGGGGCGGGAGCGGTCCCGGGTGGTGAGAGTGAGCTCCAGCTCCCGGGAGGCGGTTTTGGCGTCCTCGTTGAACATCTCGTAGAAGTCCCCCAGCCGGAAGAACAGGATGCAGTCCGGGTGGTCGGCCTTAATTTTATTGTATTGCAGCATCATAGGGGTGCCTTCGGCCATAGGGAGGACCTTCTTTCTGTTTTCTGAAATATTTACACGTAAAACTGCTTTTTTCGCCGTTTCATTTCCATCCCATACTCAAGCCCATGCTCCAAAACAGGAGCGCCGGGCAGCCAAAAAACACGAATATAATCGCTTGCCCACCCGGATCATTTTGAGAGCCTATGGCCAGCATAGCGATTCAGGCCACCAGGGCGATCACCGGCAGGATCCAGGAAAAGCGGGGTATCTTTTTTGTTATCCAGTACTCTCCTACGCCCAAAAGGCCGCCAATCACCACATGGGGCAGAAGAAGGCAGCAAATCAATTCCATTTCACGCCAGCTCCCCCCAGAGGGACCAGGTGTTGGCTCCGGTGACCGTCACGTTCTGGAAGGTCCCGATGAGGCTCTCGTCCCCCTCCTTCACCCGCACCAGCCGGTTCCCTGGGGTCCGGGCGGTGAGGGCGAAGCCTTCTTCCTCGCAGACCCCGTCAATGAGGCACCGGAGGGTCTTGCCCATGTAGGCGGCGTGCTTTTTGGCCGAGATGGCGTTCTGGGCGTCCACCAGCCGCTGGAAGTTGGCCTTCTTCTCGGCCATGGGCATGGGGTCGGGCATTTTGGCCCCCGGGGTGCCCTCCCGGGGAGAGTAGATGAAGGTAAAGAGGGCGTCGTACTCCACCTCTTCAATGAGGGAGAGGGTGTCCTCAAACTCCGGGGTGGTCTCCCCGGGGAAGCCCACAATGATGTCGCTGGTGATGACCACATCTGGGATCTGCTCCCGGAGCCTTTTTACCTTGTCCAGATACGTGGCCCGGTCGTAGACCCGGTTCATAGCCTTGAGCACCCGGTCGTTCCCCGCCTGGACAGGCAGGTGGAACACGGGGGCTATTTTTTCGCACCGGGCCATGGTCTCAAAGAGCTTCTGGGAGGCATCCTTGGGGTGGGAGGTCATAAAGCGGATGAGGAAGTCCCCGGGAATGTCGTTGATTTGGGCCAGCAGGTCGGCAAAATCCATGTCAAGCCCCAGGTCCTTGCCGTAGGAGTTCACGTTCTGGCCCAGAAGGGTAATGTCCTTGTACCCTTCCTCCACCAAACCCCGGCACTCGGCAAGCACGTCCTCGGGCAGACGGGACCGCTCCCGGCCCCGGACATAGGGGACGATGCAGTAAGTACAAAAGTTGTTGCACCCATACATGATGGAGACCCAGGCCTTCACGTTCCCCTGACGGACCACCGGGATCCCCTCGGCAATGCTCCCCGGCTCGTCGGTGTTCTCAAAGACCCGCCCCCGGCGGGAGAACACCCGGTAGAAAAGCTCGGGGAATTTCCACAGGGCGTGGGGGCCAAAAACCAGGTCCACATGGCGGTAGGACTCCCTGATCCTGTCCGCCACCTGCTGCTCCTGAGCCATACAGCCGCAGACGCAAATGATCTGCCCCGGGTGCCGCCGCTTGCTGTGGACCAGGGCCCCGATGTTCCCAAAGACCCGGTCCTCGGCGTGGCCCCGGATGGCGCAGGTGTTGATGAGGATGACATCGGCCTGGTTCTCGTCCTGGGTAAAGCCGTAGCCCATGCTTTTGAGATAGCCCCGCAGCCGCTCCGAGTCGGCCTCATTCTGCTGACAGCCGTAGGTGTCCACAAAGGCCAGATACGCCCGGGGCTGGGCGGCGAGCCGCTCCTGGATCTTCTCGCAGAACTCCCCCTGCCGGGCGATCTCCTCGGGAGAAATGCGGGTGGTTTTGGTGTCCATGCGCTTCACTTCCTTCCAATGGGCATAACAACACATTTTAATGATTTAGTATAGCATTTTTAGGGGGGATTTTCAAGGGCAGGGGCGGGGGATTTCGTGGAAATTTTCAAAAGCCCCGCCCCGTTGACCTTTCCGGGGAAATGCCTTATAATGGGAATACTTTGGAAGGGAGGGCTCTGCCATGCGCGCTGTTGTGACCAGAGTGAAAAACGCCCGGGTGGATATTGACGGCAGGACCGTGGGAAAGACCGACGGGGGCTTTCTGGTGCTGTTGGGTGTAGCCGTGGAGGACACAGAAGCCCAGGCAGATAAGCTCTCCGACAAGGTCTGCGGCCTCCGGGTCTTTGAGGACGAGAACGGCAAGATGAACCGAAACCTGGAACAGGCCGGGGGCTCCCTCCTGGTGGTGAGCCAATTCACCCTCTTTGCGGACTGCAAATCCCGCCGGCCCGGCTTCACCGGGGCCGCCCGGCCGGAGACCGCCATCCCCCTTTACGAGCGGTTCATGGCCCAGTGTGAGGCCCGGGGCTTTCACGTGGAGCACGGGGAGTTCGGAGCGGATATGCAGGTCTATTCCCAGAACGACGGCCCGGTGACCATTCTTCTGGACACGGATGCCCTGTGAGGAAATAACAAAATGGAAATAAAGCATATTTATATACCCTCTGTTTATACAAACTGCTATCTGCTCATCGACGAAACCAGTGGGGCCATGGCCGTCATCGACCCGGGGGACGACATTGCCGACTCCCTGGGTCATTTCTGCGTAGACAACGGCTGGGACCTGCGGGCCGTCTTCCTCACCCACGGCCACTATGACCATGTGGGGGGCGTGGTCCCTCTGCGGCTCAAGTTTCCTGAGGTCCCGGTCTATCTCCACCCGGAGGACGCGGGACAAGACACCCGGCTCATGCCCACCGCCGGACTGGGAAATCCTACCCTCTTGCGGGAGGGGGATGTGGTGACCCTGGGTTCCCTCCAGGTGGAGGTCCTCCACACTCCAGGCCACACCCCAGGCTCAGTGTGCCTTCGCTGCCGGGACGCCCTTTTTACCGGGGACACCCTCTTTGCGGGCAGCATGGGCCGGGTGGACTTCGCCGGCGGCAGCGGGGAAGACATGATGGCCTCCCTGAAGCGACTGGGGGAGCTGGAGGGGGACTTCCGGGTCTTCCCGGGACATAACGGGTTCACCACTCTGGACCGGGAGAGGCAGAGAAATCCATACCTCCGCCAAGCCATGGAAGGGAATTGACGGGCGGCTGGGGACAGCCGCCCCTACATGAGGTTGGCATTTTGTAGGGGCCGATGTCCTCATCGGCCCGAACAATAAAGGAGGCGATGGTACCATGAAGATTTGGCTCACCTCGGACAATGTGGACTGGGATACTTCCCGGTACCACTACGCCGCCGAGCAGATGATGCTCACCCTCTTTCCCGCCGAGCGGCCCGAATACCCAGAGACCCCGGCGCCCACCAGCCTTGCGGCGGAAGACAACGCCGTCATTTTCACTCTCCACCGGGGGAAGAAGCTCACCAATATGAGCGCCCTCCTTCTCCGGGGCGGCCGGTGGAACAACGGGGTGGTACGCTTTGACAGCGCCGAACTGGATACTCCCGAGGAACAGCTCTACCACACCCTCCAGCGGGCGGTAAAACAGAGTTTTTATAAGGCGGGTACCATACTGCTGGGCCATGATCTGCCCTGGGGCTCCCTCACCGGGGTGCGGCCTACCAAGCTCCCCACCCGAGCCATTTTGGAGGGCGCAGCCCCCAAGGAAGCCCAAAAGGAGCTGGAAAAAACCTACCACGTTTCCCCCCTCCGGGCCGCTCTGGCAGTGGACTGCGCCAGGGAGAGCGTGAAGGCGGTTCAAAGCCTGGCCCCGGACGAAATTTCCCTCTACATTGGCATCCCCTTTTGCCCCTCCCGGTGCGTGTACTGCTCCTTCATCTCGGCAGCGGTGGACAAGTGCCTGCCTCTGGTGGAGCCTTTCGTGGCGGCCCTCTGCCGGGAAATTGAAACCACCGGGGTCCTCCTTCGGGAGACCGGGCGGGCAGTGCGCACGATCTACATGGGAGGCGGCACCCCCACCACCCTGACGGCAGAGCAACTTGACCAGGTGCTTTCGGCACTGGAAACGCACATAGACCTCTCCCAGTGTACCGAGTTCACCGTGGAGGCCGGGCGGCCCGACACCATCACCCCGGACAAGCTGGCCGTCCTGGCCGGGCACCGGGTAGACCGGGTATCGGTGAACCCCCAGTCCATGGTGGCTGCGGTCCTGGAGCGCATGGGCCGGCCCCACACGGGGGAGGACATCCGCCGGGCCTATGGGGAGGTCCGGGCGGCAGGAAATTTTGCCGTAAATATGGACCTGATCGCCGGGCTCCCTGGGGATTCCGCCCAGGGCTTTGCCCGGTCGTTAGAGGAGGTCATGGCCCTGGAACCCGAAAACATCACAGTCCACACCTTAGCTCTCAAGAAGGGCTCCCGCCTCATGGAAAATCGGTTGGAATTGCCCACAGACCAGGATGTAGAACAAATGCTGGACGGAGCCTGGGCCGCCCTTCGGGCAACGGGCTATTTCCCCTACTACCTTTACCGGCAGAAATACATGTCGGGCTCCTTTGAGAACGTAGGTTGGACAAAGCCCGGCTTTTCCTCCCTCTACAACATCGCCATGATGGAGGAACTTCACACCATCCTGGCCCTGGGGGGCGGCGGGGTCACTAAGCTGGTATGGCCGGACACCGGGAAAATTGAACGGCTCACCAACCCCAAATACCCCCAGGAGTATCTGCGGGATATAGAAAAGCTGCGGAGGGAAAAGTCTGAGCTGGCCGATTTTCTGCGAAAAACCAGGTAAAATATCCCTTCCCAACCGGAAGAAAATGGGGTAAAATAGACACAGTAAATGAATGATAGGAGAGGATCCTCATGGCAGAATGTACCCACGATTGTTCCACCTGCGGAGAAAACTGCGCCGAGCGCACCACCCCCGTGGACCCGCGTGCCCCCGCCAATCCCAATTCCAATGTGAAGAAGGTCATTGCCGTCATGTCGGGCAAGGGCGGCGTAGGCAAGAGCCTGGTCACCGCCTGCCTGGCCGCCGCCGTCCAGCGCGGCGGCAAGCAGGCCGCCATCCTGGACGCCGACGTCACCGGCCCCTCCATCCCCAAGGCCTTTGGGGTCCACGTCCGGGCCATGGGGGACGACAACGGCATCCTTCCCGTCCACACCCCCTCTGGGCTGAAAATGATGTCCCTCAACCTCCTGATGGAGAACGAGACCGACCCGGTGGTCTGGCGGGGGGCCCTCATCGCCGGGACCGTGAAGCAATTCTGGACCGACGTGCAGTGGGGAGACGTGGACTATATGTTCGTGGATATGCCTCCCGGAACAGGAGACGTGCCCCTCACCGTGTTCCAATCCCTCCCGGTGGATGGTATTATCGTGGTCACCTCCCCCCAGGACCTGGTAAGCATGATCGTGGAGAAGGCGGTAAACATGGCCGAGCTTATGAACCTGCCCATTCTGGGTCTTGTGGAAAACTACAGCTTCTTTAAGTGCCCCGACTGCGGCAAGGAGCACAAGATCTTTGGGGAAAGCCACATTGAGGACGTGGCAAAGGCTCACGGGATTCCCGTCCTGGCCCGGCTGTCCATGGACCCCGCCCTGGCCGCCGCCGTGGACGCAGGCAG
Source organism: uncultured Oscillospiraceae bacterium (assembly GCA_910585735.1). GTDB lineage: Bacteria > Bacillota > Clostridia > Oscillospirales > Oscillospiraceae > Vermiculatibacterium. The sequence goes on from CAJUEU010000005.1 coordinate 21,335, forward strand.
GGTGGAGGAGCTGGCGGTCAATCCCCTTACCGATGTAGCCGCAAAGCTGTAAAACCAAGCAAAATAAGCTCCGCAAAAACGGCCCCCGCCAAGCAGTTGGCAGGGGCCGTTTTCATTTCGCTGTTATTCCGCCCCTTCGATCCAGGCGCTTCCAAGGACGGAGTCCCCTTCGTAAAACACCGCAAGCTGTCCCGGGGTAGGGGCCCGGACGGGAGCATGGGCCTCCACCAGCACGCCGCCTTCGGCGGGGGAGATGGTGCAGGGGGTCTCGGTTTTGGCATGGCGGAACCGGGCCGTGACCTCTCTGGGTGCGGTGAGGTCCGGCAGGGCGATCCAGTTAGGGGAGACGCAGAAAACGCGCTTCCGCGTCAGGTCGCCCCCATCGGACAACACCACCTTATTTTCCGCCGGGTCGATTTTGGACACATAGTATCTGTGGGGCCCCGGCACCCCCAGGCCCTTGCCCTGGCCCAGGGTGTAGCGGTGGATGCCCCCGTGCTTCCCCAGCACTTCCCCCGCGGGGGAGACAAAATCCCCGGGAGGGCAGGCACATCCCCGGCGGTCCAGCCAGGCGGCGTAGTCATTGTCCGGGATAAAGCAGATCTCCATAGAGTCCGGCTTGTCATGGACCGGGATGCCCAGGGCCCCAGCCTTCTCCCGGACGGCGGCCTTGTCGTACTCCCCCAGGGGAAATACCGTCCGCGCCAGCAGGTCCTGGGGCAGCCGGGCAAGCATATAGGACTGGTCGTTGGCGGGCGCGCCCTTGAGGAGAAGGGTCCGTCCATTCTCCCCCCGGGCAGTGCGGGCGTAGTGGCCGGTGGCGATCCTCTCCGCCCCCAGCTCATCGGCCAGAGCGGCCAGGGCGGGAAACTTCACCAGAGGGTTGCACCGGGCGCAGGGCAGGGGGGTGCGGCCGGCGAGGTAGTCGGCGGCGAAGGGAGCCTTTACGTGCTGTTCCAGAGCCTGGGCAATGTCCATCACCCGGAAGTCCATGCCCAGGGACTCGGCCACCGCCCGGGCGTCGGCCTCCCCGGCGGCCTCGGGGCCGATGGAGAGAAAGACGCCGGTGACCGTATATTCCTCCTGGAGCAGCCGGGCCGCCAGGGCGGAATCAACCCCGCCGGAGAGACCGAGAACGATTTTGGGTTTCATGGGGTAGCCTCCTCTCCCTCTGACATGGATTTTGGATCGTGACTTTAGAGCCGCTGAAGTAGAATACAATACGGCAAGTTTTTTTCATTATAGCTTGTTCCTCCTTAAAGGTCAACGTGGGAATTGACCCAATAAATAAAGTGCAAATGTGTTGAAGGGGGGGGCTTTAACACATTCGCACTTTATTTCGGTTCAAATTCTTTTCCTGTAATCAAATAATCAATAGAAACATTATAGTATTGGGACATTTGAACGAGCAAAGAAAGAGGCGGTTCTCGCCGTCCATTTTCATAGTGAGACAATGCTTCTCGGGTTATATTAAGGTCGATGGCAACCTTTTGTTGGTTCAGATTTCTTATTTTTCGAATTTCTTTTAGACCAACCATAGCACCACCCCTTGACATGAGTGTAACATTTTGTTACAATGTTGATGTTACATTTTGTAACATCACGTGGTAGAAGGGAGAACATTACTATGGATGAACAGGTAAAAATGCAGGAACCTCTGGCAGAAAAGTTGGATGCAGCCAAAGAGGAGGCACCAAAGCAGGCGGGCGAAACAAAATTTTGCAAGCATTGCGGAAAACCTATCCCAAAAGATGCGGTTCTGTGTGTTCACTGTGGACGACAAGTGGAGGAACTTGGAGGCCAGGGAGGACAGCCTCAGGTCGTGATCAACAACTCCAACACAAATACCAACAGCAATGTAAATACCATTACAGCAGGGATGCTCAAAAAAGAAAAAAATAAATGGGTCGCTCTTTTGCTTTGCTTTTTCCTTGGACTATTAGGAGGACATAAGTTCTACGAAGGAAAAATCGGAATGGGCATTCTGTATATTTTTACTTTGGGGCTGTTTGGAATCGGAGCTTTGATTGACTTTATTGTTCTGTTGTTTAAGCCTAATCCCTATTATGTGTAAAATTTAAAGAAAAATGTTAAAGGGGAGCGGCCCACGGGCCGCTCCCCTTTGCGCTGTATGTCAGTTCTCCACGCTGCTGATAATCCCACAGAAGACCACCTGGCCGCTCTGGGTGTCCCGAATGAGGAAGGCGAAAGGCCGGTCCAGATAGACCTGCTTCTTCTCCCGCTCCACCGGCACGGCAGCCGAGGTACACTCCACCATGATCCCGGTGACAGCCGCCGCCTCGGTGCCCTCCTCATACATCTTCATATAAGTCTTGTGGATCACGTCGCTGATATGGGCCTCCATGCCGCCGGACAACGCCCCGTCATTGAGCATGGAATCCAGAGAATGACCCTCAAAAAGGCTCCCCAGCCCCAGCTCGGTGAGGGTGTCCACCAGGGAGGTGGCGTACTCCAGCTCGAACTTGGGGAGCTTGATCTCCACATCGTAGGCCCCTGTCCGGGTGGCCAGGAGCTCGTCAATGTTCAGCAGGCTCAGATCCACAGGCCCCTCCTCCCGGGGAAGGAGGCCGATGAACTCGTACCCGTCCTCGTAGTCCTTGGCGAAGCCGGCGCCCCACTCGGTCTCAAAGTAGGTCCCCAGCCACTGGCTCATAAATTGGGCCTTCTGGTCTCCACCCGGGGTGTGGAAAAGCTCCTCGTTGACCTGCCAGTCCTCAAAGGGCTCGGCCCACTTGCCGTTAAAATAGAGGGCGTTGATGAGGATGCCCAGGGTATCCTCGGTAAGACTGTCCACGCTGACAATGGAGTCGATTTTCCCACAGGTCTTCTCCTTCACCCAGCCGTTGATGGAATCAGCCGCCGCCTGGCTTCCCGGAGTGAAAACCCCTTCCTGGGCGCCGTAGACTTCCGACAGTGTGTTTAAGAAATCCTTGTTGAGCCAGTCCTTCAGACCCATCTGGAACCACATAGAATTGGCCATGGAAAGTGTTTCGTCCTCCCTGGCCATATAGGGTCCCAGCAGGGAATTGAGCTGTCCGGCATCCATGCCCAGCAGAGTCTCCATGGCCCCGGCAGCCTCCCCGGCGGCGCCGTTGGCCGCCATGCCCAGAGCCATCTCAATGGACAAAGGAGAGAGGATCACGTTGCCCGCCTGGGCCTTTTGGCTTTCCAGCTTCATGAGCCGGAGCACCAGGCCATTGGGGGTGATCTGCTCCAACGCCACCGGCTCCCCTAAGGGCTTGGAAGAGCTCCGGGGCTCCTTGGAGCCCAAAATACCCGCAGGAGCGTACAGCTCTCCCCCGCAGCCCGAGAGCAGGGCCAGTGCCAGGACGGAAACAAGCAGCTTTTTCTTCACAGGAGATCCCACCCTTTTTCTTGGTGTTCTTTAGACGGTATTTCCCGGGAAAAGTTCCCATTGGAAAGAAAAATTTACGGGAGAGAACCCTACGTTCTCTCCCGGTAAAAGCTCACCATGTCCACCGCACCCTGCCCGGGGATAAAGAAGGCCTTGCGGACCATCCCCTCCCGGGTAAAGCCCAGCTTTTCCAGCATGGCAACCGAAGGGCCGTTGCAAACGGCAACTCCGGCTATAATAAGCTGGGTATCGGTCTCCCGGAACAGGTGGTCCATGACGGCCTCCACCGCCTCCCGGGCGTAACCCCGGCGGCGGCAGTCGGGGGCGATCACGTAGCCCACCTCCATGGCCTCCACCGCCCGGCGGTCATCGGGGAACAGGTGGACAGTGCCTATGACCCTCCCGTCCTCCTTTCGCTCCACCATGTACCGTCCCTCGCCCGAGGCAAAAATATCCATTAGCTTCCAAAACCGCTCATCCTTTGCGGCATAGGGCTCATAGCCCCCATCCAGATGGCAGGTCTCCCGGTCCGAAAGAAAAGCGAAGCAGTCGGCGGCGTCCGATGCCCGAAAGGGCCGCAGAAGAAGTCGGTCAGTCTCTATGGCCGTTTGCATGGTCGACGCTCCTCTCCTATAACCGTTTTGTAAAGCAGATGATCCGATTGGCCTCGGTAAAGCCGGCCGCCAGATGGAAGGCCGCGCTGTTTTCGTTCTCCAGCTCACAGTCGCTGGCAAATTCCGTGCAGCCCCGCTGACGAGCCCATCCCTCACAGGCGGACAGCAGGGCGCTTGCCACCCCTTTGTGGCGAGACTCCGGCCGGACATAGATGCCCTCCAGGTAGCCCACCGGGCTGGTCTCGGTCCCCTCCACATAGTCGGAGCGGAGCTGACACTGGGCAAAGCCTATAGGGAGTCCCTCCTCCGTGGCGAGAAAGACCGCGCATTCCGCCCCGGACAACTCCTCCCATTCCGCCAGCAGTTCCCCCGGGGCGTGCCCCGGAAAAAGCTCATCCGCCAGCAGAGCGGCCTGGACCAGTGCTTCTCCTTCCGCTTGTATGATTTTCATGTGATCCCCTCTTTCTCCAAATGCACCATCAGGGCCGCAATGTCGGCGGGGGAGACCCCCGAGACCCGGGCGGCCTGGCCCAGGGTCAGGGGACGGATCTGGCTGAGCTTCTCCCGGGCCTCCAGCCGCAGGCCCTCCATGCTTTCGTAATCCAGGCCGGCGGGGAGGACCCAACCCTCCAGCCGCTTCATTTCGGATACCTGCTTCTCCTGGCGACGGAGATACCCGGCATATTTGATCTCGATCTCTACCGCCTCGGTGACCGCGGCGGGGAGACTGGGCCGCTGGGGGTCCAGGGGGGCAAGGCTCTCGTAGCTGTTCTCCGGGCGGCGGAGCAGGTCGGCCAGGTGTCCCCCTGGGCAGGGAGTCTTCTCCAGACGGCGGATCTCGGCGTCCACGGCGGCGTATTTCTTCACCACCTTTTGGTACGCTTCATTGCTCACCAGCCCTACCTCATGGCCAATGTGGGCAAGCCGCCGGTCGGCGTTGTCCTGGCGCTGGAGGAGGCGGTATTCGGTGCGGGAGGTCATCATGCGGTAGGGCTCATTGGTGCCTTTGGTCACCAGGTCGTCAATGAGCACCCCGATGTAGCCCTGGTCCCGGGTGAGGATCAGGGGGGACTGCCCGGAGAGCTTCCGGGCGGCGTTGATGCCCGCCATAAGGCCCTGGGCCGCCGCCTCCTCGTAGCCTGAGGAGCCATTGAACTGCCCTGCCCCATAGAGGCCGGGGACCTTTTTGTGCTCCAGGGTGGGGAAAAGCTCGGTGGGGTCCACGCAGTCATACTCGATGGCGTAAGCGGCCCGGGTCATTTCGGCGTTTTCCAAGCCGGGAATGGTGCGGAGCATGGCCACCTGGACCTCCTCGGGAAGGGAGGAGGAGAGGCCCTGGATGTATAGCTCTTCGGTGCCCAGGCCCATAGGCTCCACAAAAAGCTGGTGCCGGGGCTTGTCCGGGAAGCGGACCAGCTTGGTTTCAATGGAGGGGCAATACCGGGGCCCCACCCCCTGGATGGTGCCGTCGTACAGGGGGGAGCGGTCAAGATTCTCCCGGATGACACGGTGGGTCTCCTCGGTAGTATAGGTAAGCCAGCAGACCGCCTGGTTTTCCGGGGGCACAGCGGTGGAAAAAGAGAAGGGCACCGGGGTCACGTCCCCCTCCTGAAGCTCCATTTTGGAAAAATCCACGCTGCGGGCGTTCACCCGGGGAGGGGTGCCTGTCTTGAACCGCCGGAGGGTGACCCCCAGCTTCCACAGGCTGTCCGACAGAGCTCCCGCGGCGGCCAGGCCGTCGGGGCCAGAGTCCCGGACCACGTCTCCCACAATGGTGCGGCCAGTGAGATAAGTGCCCGTACAGAGGATAGCGGCTTTGACCTGATAAATCGCCCCGTGGTCGGTGCGAAGGGCGGAGACCGCCCCCGTTTCATCGGTCAAAATATCGGTGACCTCTGCCTGCTTCACCCACAGGTTCTCCTGCTTTTCCAGGGTGTGCTTCATAATTTCCTGGTACCTCCGGCGGTCGGCCTGGGCCCGGAGGGACCAGACAGCGGGGCCCTTGCCACGGTTGAGCACCCGGTACTGGATGCAGGCCTGGTCGGCCACTTTGGCCATCTCACCCCCCAGGGCGTCGATCTCCCGGACCAGGTGGCCCTTGCCCGTGCCCCCGATGGCCGGGTTACAGGGCATGTTGCCCACCGCGTCCAGGTTTACCGTGAAGCAGAGGGTTCTTTTTCCCAGCCGGGCAGCGGCAAGGGCGGCCTCAATGCCGGCGTGGCCCGCCCCGATAACGGCAATATCAAATTGTCCGGCCTGATAGTCCATAGAAGCTCCTTCCTTTCCTCCTTACGCGCCATAGACGATCTTCACCGGGGTGTGGACCGCGGTGATCTCCACCTGCTTATATTCCCCGCCATATTCCCCGTCCACTGTAAAGGAGACTTTTTCCTCCCCGGTAAACTTAAACCGGGTAGAGTGGAGCACCTTGACCCCACTCTCCTCGGTATACTCCTGCCGGGCCAAGGCCCGGACAACGGCGTTAAGCTGGGCAATATTTTTAGGCGCTTCCACCAGCAGGGCCTCCAGCCGCCCGTCGTCCAGCTGGACCTCTCCGGCGGGCAGGCCAATGACGCCCCCCACCGAAATGGTGTTGCTTACCATACCGTAGAGATACTCCCCCTCCAACTGGCCACCGTCGTAGTCCACCTTAAGGTGGTACCGCTTGTGGCTGGCCAGCTCAGAGGCGCCTTTAAGCACATAGGCCAGATGGCCCAGCAAATTTTTCAGTTCCTGGGGCGTGGAATAGGAGGTGTCGGCAAAGAGGCCAAAGGCAGCCACATAGATAAAATACTCTTCCCCCAGCTTACCCAGGTCCACTCCGCGGGGCTCTCCCCCCGCAGCCAGGGCCGCCATCTCCTCCATCCCACGGGGAAGGGCAAGGTTCCGGGCATAGTCGTTGGTGGTCCCCGCCGGAAGATATCCCACCGGGGGCCGGGCACTCTCGGGCAGGTCCATGAGCCCAGCCATTACCTCGTGAAGGGTACCGTCCCCACCGCAGCAGGCCACCCGGTCAAATTTAGGGGCCAGCTCCCGGGTGATCCGCCGGGCGTCCCCCGTCCGCTGGGTGGGATAGGCGGTCACCAGGCGTCCCGCCTTGGTAAAGGCGTTGATGACCCCGGAAAGCATCCACCGGGCCCGTCCCTTTCCGGCCCTGGGGTTATAGATAAAAAGCAGGTTTTCCATGCGCATCCTCCTGAACTTCAACAGTGTCCCAGGATAGTCTGAGCGGTTTGGGATATTATAGTACATTTTTGCGAAAAAAGAAAGAGGGGAGAAATAGGGCAAAATAAAACAGATGTTTTTTGCCTACATTCAAAAAGCGCAAAAAAGGGGGCGGGCCCATAAGGCCCGCCCCCTCAAATCATACTAAATCTTTGGGTCGCTTACTTCTGGAGCTCAGCGGCAATACGGTCGCCCACGATGGCGCCGAAGGCCACAGCGGCGTCAAAGCCGTTGCCGTAATAGCCCTCGCGGCCCTCGTAAGCGCCGATGACGTCGCCAGCACCCCACAGACCGGCAATTGCCTTCCCCTCAGCGGTGAGGATACGGCCGTCAATGTCGCAATCCAGACCGGCGGTGGTCAGGTAGGGGTTGGGATCCACCCGCATGAGCCAAATGCCGTCCTTGGTGTCAATATAGGGCAGCTTGGCACCGGACAGACCCCACTCGTTGGCCTCACCGGCCAGGTAGCAGGCGTTGTTCTTCTCGATGGTGGCGGCCAGGTTGGGCAGGTTGAGGGCCTTAGCAGCCTCCTCCACGGTATCATAATGGATAGCCTCACCCTTCTCAAAGACGGCCTTGTAGCTCATGTTCCGGGCGTCATAGTCCCGGATCGTGGCGGCGGCAGCCTCATCAAAGACATAATAGAAGGTGTCGCCATTGGCAGGGTCGGCTTTGGCGGCGGCCATCATGGCGTGGTTGTTCTTGGTGATATTGCCAAACTCATCGCCGTTGATGTTGACGATCATGCCGCAGTACATGTAGTGGATGAAGGCCAACTCATAGTGGCTGTTGTAGGTGGACAGGAAGCCGGGCATATAGGTGTCGGCCTGGATCACGTGTCCACCGGCCTCCAGGCCCATCTTCAGGCCGTCGCCGGTCAGGGTCTCAGCGCAGTTGAAGTAATCCTCAGCCCACTCGGAGTGATACTGCTCCAGCAGTTCCTTGTTTTTGGCGAAGGAACCAGTGGCCAGCATGGTCTGCTTGGCGTTGACGGTCCAGCTCTTGCCGTCCTTGCCCTCGGCCTTCACGCCGATGACGGTGCCGTCAGCATTCTGGAGCAATTCGGTAACGGGGGTATTGTAGATGATCTGAACACCCCGGGAGGTGATATAATCCACCAAGAACTCCATCAGGTAGCCAGGGCCGCCCGAGTAGCAGCCGGGGGAGAAATAGGGGCTGGAAGACAGGGCAGGCTCTACACCCAGGGTGTAGAAACCCACGCCGATGCTGGTCATCCAGTCATACAGCTCACCGGAGGTGGTGTACATTTGCTTCAGCCAGGGCATTTTGTGATCCTCGGGAAGGCCATAGACGAGATCCCGTAGGGTGGCCTCGATGTTCTCCCAGACACTCATCTGGTTGAGGGCACTGATGGTGGAGGGGTCGCGGCCCTCGGCCCAGTTCTGATAGATCTGAGAGTTCGTGCCATTGAAGCCGCCGAAGGCGGTGGGCATGGAGCCGCCGGGGATCTCCTGCTTCTCGAAGAGAATAATGTTCTTTACACCAGCATCCAGGAGCCGGACGGCGGCCATCAGGCCGGCGGTGCCGGCGCCCGCAATGACCACGTCCACATTCTCAGTGACCTCGGTGGGAACGATCTCAGCCTTTTCGGGGACGGCGATCCAGTTGGCGGGATCAGCGCCGGCGGCGATCAGCCCCTCGGTAACGGCCTGCTTAATGGTAGCGGAAGAAACGGTGGCGCCGCCCACAGAGTCGACATTGACGCTCTGCGCGCTGAGGATACGGCCGGGGACGCGATCCACGGCGTAGGTGCCGATGCCCTCGGTCTCGTCCTGCGCGTTGACGGTGACCGACTTGATTTTTCCGTCCACGATCATGGTGGTGACGGTGATGGTCCCCTCATGGCCCACGACCACGTTGGTGTACTTGCCATCGGCAGGAAGGCCGACGGCATTCCCAGCGGCCTTGGACAGGGCCACGCCGAGAGCGTCCTTCACGCCCCGGCTGGTGTAGGTAGCTCCTGTAACGGCGTCCATCTCCAGCCCCTGGGTCTTGGCCAGGTTGCCCAGGCGGCCCAGCACGGCGCCGCCCACATCGGGAGTCTCGTCCGCACCGGTGACCTTGGCGGCAGTGATGGCATCCTTGGTCACGGTGACCTCAACGGTGATGGGGCCGCCAAAACCCATGGCGGTGCCGGTGTAGGTGCCGGGGGTGTACACGGCGGGCTGCTTGCCCAGAAGAACCGTGTTTGTGTTCTCGTCCCAGCCCACCTCCAGGCCCAACAGCTCAGCCAGCCAACGCAGAGGTACATAAGTAGAGTTGTTGTAGATAAAGCTGTCCTGCTTGTCGCCGGCCTGGTTGACAGGTGTGGCCTCCTTACCGTCAACACTGATCTTCACCCCGGGATTTACCGAAATGTTGATCATGGTACCCACCGCGGCCGCGGCTGTTCCCAGCACCATGGCCAGGACCAGTCCAACCGCTACGACCCTGAGCTTTTTTCCTTTTTTCATAGAACTGTTCACCTTTCCTTTCTTTTCTTTTCCTTTTTCATTGTGTGGGCAGAGCCCTTGTGCTTGTAATATTATACCAATTCCCTACAGAAGTGTCAAGGCGCAGACAAAGAAATCAGGATAAAATAAACAACGCAGCCAGTGCCAGCCGGATCCTTTCCCGGCCAACACTGGCTGCGTTCAATGTTCTTTTGACCTGTCTTTGACGGGTCAACCCGTCAATGGTCAGAGCGGTACGCTTATTTGCCCAAAGCGTTTTTGGCCGCTACCGCGCCGCCAAGACGGCCGGAGGTCATAGCGTAGCCCATACCCACGCCGGCGCCCACATAGGTGTCGTTATACATGACGCCCAGGCTCTCAGAGCCCACAGCGTACAGGCCGGGGATCGCCACGCGGTCATCGTTGAGGATCTGGAAATTCTTGTTGATCAGCATACCGCCTACAGAACCCAGGTTGTTGACCTCGGCAGTAATGGCATAATAGGGACCCTCATCTCCCATGGAAAGGAGATAATCGGCGCTCTTGCCGAAATCGGGATCGACGCCGTTCGCGCAGGCTTCCTGATATCGGTTGAACTCATCCACAAAGGTATCCACATCCATGCCGGCGTTTTTGGCCAGTTCCTCGGGGGTATTCCCCTTGTAGCCGTTGCCGTCCGCCACCATAGCGTCCAGCACGGCATAGACCGTCTCCCACTTGGCTTCAACCGTGTACTCGTCCTTGCAGTCAGCGTAGAACAGAGGAGGCAGCCCGGGACGGCGGGGCACCTTCAGGCTGTTCAGGCCGGACTCAATGAGGCCGTCGATCTGTTGCTTGGAAACGATGACATAGTGGTAAGGACCGTTGAAGGCGCTGGTATTGGCAGCGGCCACAGCAGTAAGGGTGGCGGTCTCATCCCGGAACCGGGCGCCCGCGGGGCTGACGTTCATCAGGGAGGGGACATAGGCTAGGATCATGGGGTAGATGGACTCAAAGGGAGAGAACTGCTTTTTCAGGTCATTGGTGGCTCTGGCCAGAGTCTGGTGGAGCATCTGGCCGCCGAAGTTGTCAGGCTTCTTTCCACCCACAGCCCAGACCATCTCCAGGCCCTCACCAATGTTCTGGCCCAGGCCGCCGTTAACGCCGCCAAAGCCAAAGTTCTCCTCCACCATTTCCTTGTTGGCGCCGTAGCCGCCGGTGGCCATAATGACAGCCTTGGCCCGCACCTCGACGATCGTGCCGCCCATCATCTTGCCCTTTACGCCCACCACGGCACCCGAAGCGTCCGTAATGAGCTCGTAGGCAGTACACTCGGTGAGGATCTCACCCCCGCCCTTGACCACGCTGTTGTCCAGCATTCCGCGGAACATGGGCTCGCGCTCACTGTAATCGGGCAGACGGTAGCCCATAGCGGAATAGGTCGTAACATACCCCCGGTCCAGCAGCCACTGGTAAGTATCGCCGGACTTGGTGACATACTGGCGGATACAGGCAGCGTCCACACGATAGTGGCAATCCTTGATCCAGTCGGCAATGGTTTGCTCCAGATCCACCTCCTTGCCGGCCTCCACCGTGGGAGGCGCATTGTAGAAGGTGCAGGAGGAGGATAGGTTGGAGCAGCCGCCAATGGTGGCGGTCTTCTCCATCAGGATGACCTTGGCGCCCTCGTTGGCCGCGGCGGTGGCGGCGGTACAGCCGGACGCGCCGGCGCCCACCACGACCACGTCGCAGGTGTAAGTCTTCCCGGGCTTCTCCTGTTCCACAGGAGCGGCGGCGGAGAAATCCTTCACATTGCCGCCAGCCTGGGTAATACAATCCTTTACCGCATTGAGAATAGCATCGGAGGTAAGAGTGGCTCCGGCAATGGCATCCACATTGACGCTGTTATTTTCCACGATCCGGGAAGGAATATACTTCAGCGCGCCATCCGCAATACCGGCGGTCTCAGTGTGCTCAGTGACGGTGACCGAGGCGATCCTCCCGTCTGAAATAACGGTTTCAACGGTCAGATAGCCGTTGCGGCCAAAGGCCTTGGCGGTATAAGTGCCGTCGGCGGCCACCCCGCCGGTAAGGTTGGGTACATCCCCGGTCAGCAGGGCCGTGCCCTCAGCTTCATTCCAGTCTACCTTCAGTCCCATCAGATCCGCCAACCAGCGAAGAGGGACATAGGTGGAGTTTTCAAAGAGAAAAACCTCCTGCTTCGACCCGTCAGCCCTGACGGGAGCGACCTCCTGGCCGTTAATGTTGACCTTCACACCGGGAGCTACCGATATGTTGATCATGGAACCAACGGCGGAGGCGGCTGTTCCCAGCGCCATGGCCAGGACCAACGCAACGGCAACGATCTTGAACCTCTTCATTTTCTTCATAGACCCGATCACCTTTCCTTTCTGTTTCTTCTCTGTTTTCCGACGCAACTATTTCGAATCTTATATTATTATACCATTTTCTTACATTCCCGTCAAGAACGGAGCAAAAATATATTGTTTTCTTACCCCTTATTATTGAGTTGCACGAGCCAATCGGCTGTGTGCAGCTCAATTTTTTTATTGTTTGGAGGTGAGGAAATGGCCGACTATGCTTTCAGAACGCTGGAGGATCGCCGGAAGCTGCAGACACTCTACGAAAACGGGCTGACCCCCAAGGAACTGTCCCAAGAGACAAAAAAGACCACCATGGTGATTTACAGGGAACTGCGGAGAGGCCAGGACGGCACCCGGCTGAAAGACGGGCGCCTGAAATATGACGCCACGGTGGCACAACGAGCCGTGAACAAGTCCCTGGAGCAGAGGGGCAGAAAAGCCAGCCGCACCAGCCAGGGCGCAACTTAAAGAGAGGGGAAAAGGGTATGGCCAGAAAGGAAATCAAGTTCAGGAACAACAGAGGAAGCTATGAGGGCCGCCAGGACGGCGTGATTTATCGGATTATTGCGGATCGGACCCTGCTGGGCACCGCCGCCCCGGCCTACATCGTGGACACCTACGACACGAAGGACAAGGGCCGGACGATCAGCACACGGGGGCATTTCCGCCTCCACCTGGCCGACGCCAAGGAGTTCTGCCAAAAGATCGCCGCCGGTGAGGTTGACCTGGAGGAAATGCGCCAGAAGTTCGCAGCGGAGGACGCCGCAAAAGAGCAGGCGGCGATCCAGAAAGCCACGGCAGAGGCCAAGGGGTTCCGGGAGAAGTTGGAGACCGCCGGCATTTCCTACCACACCCTGCTGGAATTGGAAGCCGAGCGGGAAAAGTTGTCCGGGATCTCCCACAACATTCTGCTGGGCTGGGAGCGTGGGGAGGGCCTGCCGAATGGGTGAAGAAAACAAGGCCACCGGCATGGTGGCGTACATAGGCGATAAGCCGGTGGGGATATGCGAGGAGATCCCGACGCTGACAGAGCTGGAGCCAGTGGCAGGGGCCGAGGCCATAGCCGGCGGAACCGTCACTGCCGAGAAGCTGGCGGAGGTCACGGAAACGATCCACGCCGCCTTTGACGCCCTGGTGCCGGCGTTTGAACAACTGGCCAGGTCACTGGGGAGGTTTGCCGCCGCCATTGCGCTGGGGTATGAACTGCGAAAGGCGATCCAGTGGGCAGAGGTCTACAACCTAAAACTGGCCCACTTCTACCACCACACCAAAAAGCGGAGGATCCGCAAGAAGTACGCCAAACGGATCCTGGCCTGGTATCGGGAGGAGGTGGCCCCGCCGTGTTAAGGCTGAAAGCGAACAAAACCAGCCTTTGCGGGCTGGTGTCCAGGTATGTGAAAGACCTGCCGCCAATGCGGACCGGCACCAACTTCAAGAAGTACCCACGGACACGGGACTGCGCCCTGGAGTGGGTCACGGAAGAATGGAACACTGCAAGGGCGTTTTTGACCGTATGCCTGGGCCATCCGATCCTGTCCATTGAAGTGCGGGACGGATCGAGCGGGAAAATCATTTACCAGCACACCCGCCCGTTGCGGCTGAAAACCTTAAAGGATCGGGGCATGGTGGAGGAGTTCACCACCGCAGCAGAGCGCAAGCGGATGGAGCGGGTGGAAAGGAGTGTCGAGCATGGCGGACCTTCTCCCGCTACCTGATAAGAAATACAGCGTGATTTATGCGGATCCCCCGTGGGCATACCGCCAGTGTGGAGCAACCGCCAAAAGCAGGGGCAACGCCGTGAAGCACTACCCCACCATGACCACGGACGATATATGCAAATTGCCAGTGGCCAAAATCGCCGGGGGGGGGGGCTGCCCTCTTTCTTTGGGCAACTTTCCCAAACATCGGGGAGGCCCTGAAAGTGATGGAGGCGTGGGGGTTCATCTACAAAGGCGCGGCCTTTGTGTGGGTGAAGAAAAACCCCAAGAGCGGCACCAACTTTTGGGGTATGGGATCCTACACCCGCGCAAATGCGGAGGTGTGCCTGCTGGGCGTGACGCCGGACTTTAAGGCCGGAGAACGGATCCGCAGCCACCGGGTCCACCAGATCATAGAGGCCCCATTTGAGGGCCACAGCAAAAAGCCAGACGAAACCCGCCGGCGGATCGTGGAACTCCTGGGCGACGTGCCAAGGCTGGAAATGTTCGCCCGCCAGAGGGTGGAGGGCTGGGACGCCTGGGGGAATGAAGTATGAACGATGAAAAAGACTTTGCCACCGAAGTGGCGAACGCACGGGACGAACTACTGGCCGGGATCGGTGAAATGCCACCTTTCTGCTGGATGATCGCCCTGGCCACCAAAATTTCGGACAAGCTGACCGCCGCCATCGAGCGGGCCACATACGAGGAGGAAAACATGGACGACGTAAAAATCACGGTGCCGGGGATCTCCGCAGAGGAGGCCACCGAAAACATACGCAGAAACATGGAACTGCTGAACAGGCCGCCCATGACGGAGCGTGTCCGGGAGGAGTTCCGCCAGATCTTCACCGAGAGTGTCAAGCGCCGCGGCGCCACGGAACTGCTGGACTGGCTGGACCGAAACGGCTTTTTTACCGCCCCGGCCTCCACCAAACACCACCTGGCCATTCCGGGCGGGCTTGCCCTGCACAGCCTGAACGTGTACCGCCGCCTGGTAGAGATCGCGGAGAAAGAGGAGGACGGCCAGACCCCGGCATACAAAACCCAGGCTCTCCCGCTGGAAAGCATAGCCATCATGGCCCTGCTGCATGATGTGTGCAAAACGGACTGCTACCACTGGGACACGGCCACCGACACCTATAAATTCCGGGATCCTCTCCCCATGGGGCACGGGGAAAAGAGCGTGTACATGATCACCCGGTACATGGAACTGTACCCCACCGAGGCCCTGGCGATCCGCTGGCACATGGGGGCCTATGACGACGCCGTGAAGGGCGGCACCAGGGCGTTCAACGCCGCCATGAAAATGACCCCGTGGGTTTGGAGACTGCACCAGGCGGACATGATCGCCACCTGGGAGGACGAAAGGAGCGGGGACAATGGGAACGCCTGAACGGATGGACCTTTGTAAACCCTGCGCCGTGGAGAAGTCCCACCAGGGGGTGCGTCTGAAAACCATTTCCGGCAGAACCGAGAAAATCACCTGCGCCGCCTGTGGCCGCCGGAGGTTTGGGCGGACGTATGAGGTGGAGAACGTAGCCAAAAAGGAGGATCCGAAGCTATGACAGAAAAATATTTCGAGGTTGAGATCAGGGATCCCGCCGCCATTGCCGCACAGGAGCGGAAAGCCGAGCGCAAAGAGCGCCGGAGGAAAGAACGCCGGCGGGCGATGATCCAGCGGGTGATCCTGGCGTCCGCCCTGCTGATCCTGGTGGCCATCGTGGCGGCCAGGGCGTTGCCGGAGGCTGGCTGCACGGAAACGCCCCCCACCCCGGCCCCTGTCGAGCGGGTGGAGACCAGGGACACCGTGGCCATCATTGACCCGGACATGGGACTGCTGGATCCGGGAACGGCACAGGATCCGCCGGAGGCCGCCGCCGCAGAAGTGGCGGACACAAAGATGATCACCGACGCCATGGTGGAGATCCTGCTGACCCAGGGCTACCTTTCGGACGCCGTGCCCCTCCCCTACGAATACCAAGATTATATGCGGTTCTTCTCCGCCGCCTATGGGTGCCCCTACCCTGTGGCCCTGGCCGCAGCGGACTGGGAGACACGGGGGACTTTTGACATGGACGCCGTGGGCGCCGTCGGTGAAGTTGGCATTTTTCAGCTGAACCCAGGGCCTGGCGGGTCATATCACACCGACCTGGAGGAGAAAACGGGCCTGGACCCGAACACCCCTATGGGAAATATCGCCGGCGGGTGCTATCTGTTGGGGAAATACATGGACGCATATGGCGGAGACGTGGACAAGGTGGCTATGGCCTACAACATGGGGCCGTCCGGCGCCGCAAGGGCATGGGAGGCCGGGATCACCTCCACCGAATATTCCAGGGGTTTCAAGGAGGCCGTGGAAAAGTGGGAAAGCCTGGTGAACGCATGGCGTGGTATTTGAACAGCCCGCAGAGGGACAGGCCCAGGAAACCACAAAGCACTGCCGAGCGGGCGAGGCTGGAACGCTGGCGTTACCCAGCGGCGGCCAGGGTGACACACCCGGACCACGACACCGTGGTGGTGCCGTGCAGATCGAAACTATCCGCCATCATGTGCGCGGCGGAGGTGTGGGGGTGCAACTGGGCAAAGCTGGAGGGCGTCGGGGTATGGAGAGCCGAGCCTGGGGACAGGGTGGCAGCCATGCCCCACATTATATAAAAGGAGGGCACGGAAATGATTATCAGCGAAAGCGGCCTGAACCGGGCCATTAAGGACGCAAAGAGGTACGGCGGTTACACAGTGGTGATGGAGGCGGACACGGTGGCCATCTACGCCCAGGAATGGTTCATCAAATGCCCGCGCCAGAAGTTCCCGCGCAAGGCGCTGGCCACCATCGTGGAGCATATCGGAACGATCCCGGAGGACGGGGTGCCCATGACCGTGACCAAGAAAGGCGACCCCCAGCTGGTCATGGCGGAGGCCGCCGAGGACGATATGACGCACTGGTGTACCGGCCAAAGCGGTGATCAGGTGACGATGGTGCCGGTGATCATGCAGGGCTATCAGATTTTCCAGACGCAAGAGGGCCGCGGGGCCTGCTGGGGCGTCCCGGTCATGCACCTGGACCTCCTGGAGCGGGTGGACGCCGAGCATATGACGGCGGACGTGATCGACAATGACCGCCTGCTGTGGCACGGCGAGGGTGAGGCAATCGTGATCGACGCCGTGCGGAAAGCCACGTCCGGCTGGGCGAGAGCCTGGGAGCGCGTGGTGTGGGAGGCCCTGGAGGGCGTGGACCTGCACCGCGAGGAGGTTTGACCATGGCGACGAACTTTGACCGGATCACAGCCTCCACCGCCACCCTGGCAACGTTCCTGGCCTCCCTCCCTACCATGCGGGGACCGTGGGATGAAGCATTTGACCGGGCTTTCTGCTCCACCTGCGGCGTTCAGGACTGCAACGCGGAGGGGTGCCCACATCAAAAGGTGCGGGACGCCGCAATCCTGTGGTGGCTGGGACTGGAGGTGAGCAGCAATGGCGGAAATCATCCTGGAGGGTGACGCCCTGGACCGCTTGCAAGGGATCCCGGCGGAAAGTATAGACACCTGCGTGACCTCCCCGCCCTACTACAACCTGCGGGATTACGGGCAACCGGGCCAGATCGGCAACGAGGAAACGGTGGAGGAATACATAGGCAAGCTGGTGGAGATTTTCCGGGAGGTCCACAGGGTCCTGCACCCAGCCGGGACGCTGTGGGTCAACATTGGGGACAGTTACGCCACAAGTTCGGGACCACAGCCGCCGACCAACACCCGGAACTCCTGCGGGCACACAAAGAAATCCGTACCTGCCGGATACAAACAAAAGGACTTGATCGGAATACCCTGGCTTTTGGCCTTTGCCCTGCGGGCTGACGGGTGGTATTTGCGGCAGGACATTATATGGGATAAAACCAGGTGTATGCCCGAAAGCGTAAAAGACCGTTGCGTGAAAAGCCATGAATATCTGTTTTTACTATCAAAATCCCCCAAATATTATTTTGACGCAAGCGCAATACAGGAGAAAGCAAAGCCGGAAAGCGAAAAAAGATATAAAAGCGCATTTATGGCTGGGGAAAAGGAACTGTTGGGGGCCGGCAGAAAAGTGGGTGGTGCGAACACAGCCGGGATAAAGAAGTTTACAGGAAAACGGAACAAAAGGGACGTTTGGCACATACCGACAGCCCACTTTACAGGCGCCCACTTTGCCGTGTTCCCGGAGAAGCTGGTGGAACCTTGCATTTTGGCCGGGTGCCCGGAGGGTGGCACCGTGCTGGATCCTTTCACTGGGAGCGGGACCACCGGCGCCGTCGCCAAGCAACTGGGCAGGAACTTTTTGGGAATAGAGCTAAACCCGGCATATTGCCAAATAGCAAGAGAGCGGATTGCCGCCGCCCAGCCCCATGTGGAACAACTGACACTGGAGGAGATAGTACCATGAAAAAACTGGAAACCGAGCGGGTGGCCCTATACTGCGGGGATTGCCTGTGCGAAATGGAGGCCATCCAGGACGGCGTGGCCGACATGGTGCTGACGGATCCCCCCTACTCCTCCGGCGGCCTGTTCGCCGGGGACAGGAAAGCCAGCACCAGGACCAAGTACACAGACAGCGACTTCCAGGGCGCCGCCCGTTTTCAGAATTTCAGCGGCGACAATATGGACCAGCGCAGCTTTACCGAGTTCATGCGCCGGGTTTTCATGGTTGCAAGGATGAAATCGAAGCCAGGCGCCGCGCTGGCCGCATTCATAGACTGGCGGAACCTGCCGGCCATAACGGACGCCATCCAGTCTGCAGGCTGGGTATGGCGCGGCGTGGTGGTGTGGGACAAAGGAATGTCAAGGAACATTCCGGGGCGGTTCCGTTCCGACTGCGAATATATAGTGTGGGGCACCAATGGGGACAAGCCGGTGGACTGGAAAGCTGGCGGCGCGGCCATGCCGGGGTGCTACCACATCGGGACGGTGCCGAACCAAAAGAAGAACCACCAGACCGAAAAGCCGGTGCAACTATTGGAAAAGATCCTGGCCATATGCCCGGAGGGCGGCACCGTCCTGGATTGCTTTATGGGTTCCGGCAGCACCGGGGTGGCCTGCATTGCCACGGGGCGCCGGTTTATTGGGATCGAACTGGACAAGGGATATTTTGATACGGCGGCCAAGAGGATCACCGAGGAGGCGGCCCAGTACACCCTATTTGACGCGGGGGGGGGGCACTCCTGATCACAATTATATTTTTCCACCGTGACCCCTGCCGGGGTGCGGCGCAAAGGAGGGCAACATGGATATAACCGTAAAAATGACGGCGGAGGAGTTCGAGGAGTTCCGGGCATGGACGAAAGACAAAAACCGCTATAACGCCGACCTGGCCAGAACGGTGAAGAAGTGGGAAACTTTCGCCGCCAAGGTGTGCTATGCGTTGGACATGGATCCAAAGCGGCCAGGCAAGGCAAAGATCATTGACCAGGAACACGCAGCGGAACTGCTGGAAATGGCCAAAGACTTTTTTGCATAAAAAGACCCCCTGCGCCGTGTTGTCAGCACCGGGCGCAGGGGGAGATATAACGGCGGCTTTCACCGCTCCAGAGATACCTATATTATACCATATCCCTGGGCGGTGTGCAACAGCGAAAATTCACGGGGCCAGGCGCCCCGTGAAGCGCCGGTAAGAGTGATTAGTAAAGTGACCAGCAACCTGAAAAGGAGGGTAACACCGTGGCCTATGTCCATAGGCGGGTGGTAGCTGGCCAGACAGTCGAACACAGGAAAATGCAGTCCTACCGGGTACACACCAAGGGGGTCAAGCGGAGGCCGAACAAGGGCACCACTACGGAGAAGCAGGCCAAGATCAACGAGCGGGTGGCCGAGGAACACCTGCGCTGGGACATAAACGCCAACTATAAGCACAAGGACCTACACGCAGTTCTCCACTACTGGATGAAATCATTGTGGACAATTTCGCCGGCGGCGGTGGCGCCTCCACCGGCATTGAACTGGCCACGGGCCGGGTGGTGGACATAGCGATCAACCATGACCCGGACGCCATACTTATGCACCGAACCAACCACCCCCACACCACGCACTACCAGGCCAGCGTGTGGGACGTGGACCCGGTGGAGGTATGCGCGGGCCGCCCGGTGGGACTTGCCTGGTTCTCCCCGGACTGCAAGCACTTTTCCAAAGCCAAGGGCGGCAAGCCGGTGGATAAGAACATACGGGGACTGGCCTGGATCGTCCTGCGGTGGGCCGGAACAGTTCGCCCCCGCGTGATCATCCTGGAAAACGTCGAGGAGTTCCAGACATGGGGACCGCTGCGGGCTATGCGGGACAAGGAAACCGGGCGGGTCATTGTCAACATGGCCGGAAACCATGACCGTGCGAAATATGAGCCGCGGCGGCGCGTGGCAGAGCCGGGCGAGGTTGTCCCCATAGAAAAACAGCTTTTGGAGCCGAACCCGAACAAAAAGGGGCGGACATTCCGCCGGTGGACGGCCCAGCTGGAGGCCCTGGGCTATACCATGGAATGGCGGGAGTTGGTGGCCGCCGACTATGGGGCACCCACAACCCGCAAGCGGTTTTTCCTGATCGCCAGGTGCGACGGGTGCCCCGTCGTCTGGCCGGAACCCACCCACGCCCCCATGGACAGCGAGGAGGTCAAGGCCGGGAAGAAAAAGCCGTGGCGGAGCGCGGCGGAGATCATCGACTGGAGCCTGCCGTGCCCGTCCATCTTTGACACGCGAGAGGAGGTCAAGGAAAAGTATGGGCTGGTGGCCCAGCGCCCACTCCGCCCCAACACCATGCGGCGGGTGGCCCGCGGTGTGGACAAGTTCGTGATCAAGGCGGCCAACCCGTTCATTGTGCCCATGGGGTACGGAGAGGCAAAGGGCCAGGCCCCGCGGGTGCATGACATACAGGAGCCGTTGCCCACCGCTGTGGGCAAGGCAAAGCATGGGGTGTGCGAACCGTACATGGTGCAGGTCAACCATGCGGGAGACTTCCGGGGCCAGAGCCTGGGGGATCCACTCCAGACCGTGACCGCCAAGCATGGGTACGGAGTGGCCAGCCCGGTCATGGCGCCGCTGACCATGCACAACAACGAGAACGCCGCGGGGACGGCGATCACCGAGCCGATCAACACCATATCAAGCCAAACGTGTCCATCCAATACTGCAAGCGGCGGATCTCCGCCCTTGCCAAGAAATCCAACAAGGAAGCGAGGAACGCAAAATGTCCGAATGGAACGAGGTACACGACAGCCGGGCAGAACAGCCCACAGTCCTGGACACCACCAGCAGCGCCACCACCGTGTACGAACGCCGGAATATCCGCCAGGAGACCCGCCAGGTGACCATGGGGAAGGACACCCAGGAAGTGACCGAGTGGGTCTATGAGCAGCGGGAATACACCGTGGAGGAGTACGCCGAACTGACCAGCCCGGCCACCAAGGCCATCATGCAGGCCATTTCCGGCATTGAACTGTCCGTGGCCGAGGCGGCCCTGGGCGTGTAAGGAGGGACAAAGCCATGTTTGAGAAGCTGAAAGCCAAGTGGGAAATGGGCTACATCACCAAGGAAACCCTGCGGGGGTGGGTGGCCATTGAGGCCAAGCGGCCCGGCAAGGGGATCACGGCGGCGCAATACCAGGAGATCACCGGCGAGGAGTACGAGGCGGAATGAACAACACGGAGGTGATCGCCAAGCTGTGCCACATCATTGACCTGCAAAATGTGATCATACAGGCGCAGGCCATGGAGTTGAACCAACTGGGGGCGGTTGCCCAGGCGGAGCAGATCGCCGCCGCCCGCACCGCCTACGCCGAAGCTATGGGAGAGGAGGCGCCGACATGACGCAGGAGGAATACGCCGTCCACCTGGCCGAAGTGGAGGCCAGGTGCAAGTCCAACACCCACAGGATCGACGCCCTGGAGAAAAGCCAGGAGGCGTTGCACAAGCTGGCCACCGCCGCCGAGGTCATGGCCACGGAGCAGAAGCACCAGACGCAGGCTATGGCCGAGATCAAGGCGAACGTGGACAGCCTGACGGAAAAGGTGGAGGCCGTGGAGCAGAAGCCAGCCAAACGGTGGGACGGCGTGGTGGACAAGTTCCTTTCCGGGCTGGTGGGCGCCGCCGCCGCCCTGATTTTCGCCGGGATTGTCTACCTGGTCCGGGTGGGCGTGGGAGGCTGACGCCATGACAAGGACCATCTTTGTGGCCATTATCGCCTGGGTGGCGGGTGCGGCGCTGGGGATCCTCCTGGCCCGTGCCGCCATTGCCCGCCTCCACCACCGCGTCCGCACCCTCCACCGCCAGCTACGGGGTGAGGGCAAGCGGATGGGCACCATGGACAAGGTGCTGGTCCTGGAGGCCGTGATCCTGGTGGCCTATACCTGCGCCGCCCTGGCGGTATTTTGGCACACCGGCAACGAGCCGGCCACCCTGACGGGGTGTGTGTTCGGGGTGTGCGGGCTGGAAAACGGGGTCATGGGCTGGATCAAGACCAACAAGGACAAGACCGCAAGCACCAACAAAACGAGCGGGAGCGGCGAGGCCGCCGCCCCCGTGGAGCCGCCCACAGACCGGGAGGAACCCCCGGACGTGGGAATGTGAGGAGGAAACACCAATGACGGAACAGCAACTGCGCCTGGAGGTGGCCGGCACCATCAACGGATGGGTGGGAGCTACCAAGGGAAGCGCCAAGCACCTGGAGATCCTGGAGATCTACAACAACCACCGCCCCCTGGCGCGGGGCTACAAGGTCAAGGTCACGGACGCCTACTGTGCCACCACCGTCAGCGCCGCCTACATCAAGGTGGGCATTGCCGAGTACACCGGGACGGAGTGCGGCGTGGGAGAGTACGTCCAGGACGCCCAAAAGCGGGGCATTTGGGTGGAGAACGACGCCCACACCCCCAAGATCGGGGACGCCTGCGTGTACGACTGGGACGACAACGGCAAGGGCGACAACACCGGCGCCGGGGATCATATCGGCATTGTCACCCAGGTGGGCAACAGATCCTTTGTTGTCACCGAGGGCAACATGAGCGGCGGCAAGGTGGGCAAGCGGACCATGGCCATCAATGGCCGGTACATACGGGGCTTTATCTGCCCGGACTTTGCGGCCATTGCCGCGAAGATGGGCGGGACCAAGCCGACGGCCCCCACCGCCCCCGCAGCGCCCACGGCGGCCAGATCCTACACGGTGAAGCCGGGGGACACCCTGGGCAAGATCGCCAGAGAGAACGGCACCACGGTGGACGACCTGGTGGCCATCAATGGGATCAAGAACAAGAACGTGATCCATGTGGGCCAGGTGATCTATTTGACCCCTGTGGCCGCCGCCTGTGGCAAGCTGGCCAAGCTGGGCGTGATCAATTCCCCGGATCTCTGGATCTCCAACGCAGAGAGCGGAAAGGTGGAATACCTGGGCGCCCTGCTGGTTAAGGCCGCCGAGGTTATCACCAAGGCGGGCACCCGCACCAAGACCTGGGAGGACGGCCTGGCCGCCCTGGTGGCCGCCGGAGTGGTCAACACCCCGGACTACTGGAAAAACAACATCAACACCCTGCCCAACCTGGGGGCGCTTATGTGTGCCCTGGGCGGGGCCATCAAATAAGGAGGAACCGACAATGGAAAACATCGTGCTGAACCTGCCGGCGGTCATTTCCGCCATCCTGCTGATCGTCGCCATCCTGGTGGTGATCACAAACATTATTGTGCAGGTGGTCAAAAAGGCCACCTGGGACAAGATCCCCACCAATCTGCTGGTGGTCATTGTGTCCATGCTCCTGACCGTGGGCGTGTTCCTGGCCATCTTCCAGATCCGGGCCGTGGCCATTACCTGGTACATGATTGCGGCGGTGCTGATCCTGGGGATCTTTGTGGCGTATGCGGCTATGTTTGGATTTGATAAATTCCGCGAAGCCCTGGAGCAGATCAACAGGTACAAGAGATAAAGCGAACCCCCGACGCCAGACGGCGCCGGGGGTTTTTCATACCGCCACGGGGAACGGGATAATGTTGGAGCCGGTGGGCGCCTCCTCTGCGGGGGCCTCCTCCACCAACTCCCGGCAGGCCCGGAACACCGGGGCCATGCTGTACCGATCCGGGATGATAAATTCACCGTTGGGATCGGTGTAGATCTTTGCCCGGCGCTCCTTCCCATTCCGCCGGAACGTCACCGTTTGGGCCGTGCGCTTGACGATCTCCACTGTAAAGACACAATTATGATCGCAGGCGCTGGTGTCGTAGTATTTCTTGCCAACTTCAAAAGTGGTCATTTTCCAAACCTCCAAGAAATGATTTTGCGGAACAGCCGCCGGAGCGGGACGAACATGGACACATACAGGGCGAGGGAAAATATAAACCTCATTCCGAAAACCTCCTATTGACAAATGGCCGGGTTTGCTTTATATTTGGGGTGCGGAGGTTTGGGCCTCCGCACCCCTGGCCCTTTACCAACCAAGCAATTTAGCGATTGCCAAGGTTGCGAGGCCGGACACCGTACCAGCGAGAATGTCAGCCGCTAACTGTTTCATTCTCCTGGCCGCCGTCGGATTTTTCCGGCGGCGTTTTTTCTTTCTCATTTTGACCACCCCCTTTCCTTTAGGATGATTAAATTATACACCGTTAAAGGTGCATAGTCAATCGGCAATATACACGAAATAAGGAGCATATTTTTGTGTGAAATATGCACTTTACAAGGTGCATATTATGTGGTAGAATACAGGCACAAAGGAGGGGACGACAATGGCCATCAGCTACCAAGGAGCATTTGACAGAATGAAAGCAGCAGGGGTCACGACGTATCGGATCCGAAAGGAAAACATAATGTCCCAAAGCACCCTGCAAAAGCTACGCGAGGGCAGGCCGGTGTCTACGGAAGCAATAGAGCGGCTGTGCCTCCTGCTGAACTGCACCCCCAACGACGTGATGGAGATTGTCCGCTGACCGAGCGGGAAGCAGTTACAACGGGAAAATAATTGTATAAAGCCCCCAAAGGGCCTGAAATTCAGGATATTACAACGGCCTTAAACGCCGAAATGTGCTAATATCAAGAAAAATTCAGGTTATAGCCACGCCGAAGGGGGGCGCCCATGAAATTTTACGATCATCCAGGAAAACGGAACGTCTGCGGGGATCGAATAAGGGAGGCCCGACTGCGGCAACGTCTTTCCCAAACCGACCTGTGCCGAAAACTCCAGCTGGTGGGCATAGGGATGAACCGGGACTGCATAAGTAAAATCGAGAGCGGGGATCGGTTCGTGGCTGATTTTGAAGTGATCACCATGGCGGACGTGCTGGAGGTCCCCGTGCTGTGGCTACTGGGCATAGAATAAAGCGGCGTGGTGAGGAATACCACGCCGCTTTTTCTGCGGCAGAAAGGGCCGGGCCTATGAATTACAAGGGGTATAAACAACTGCAATATGAGGACCGCCTGCGGATCGAGGGCGCCATGCGGACGGGCGCAAAGGTGGCAGACATAGCGCGGGAGATCGGCGTGTGCAAAAGGACAATATACTATGAAATTAAACGGGGCCTGTGCGTCCAGCAGCGAGAGGGGTATATTTTTGAGGAGGTCTACTGCGCCGACGTGGCCGAGGCAAAATATCAGGAAAACCTCCGGGCAAAAGGCCCGGACATAAAGCTGGGCAAGGACCACGAATTTGCCGACTTTGTGGAGTACATGATCATACACAAACGATTTTCCCCCGGTGCCCTTCTGGCGTTCATTGAGGAGCAGGGGCTGGTATTCAACACCCACATATGCGAAACCACCCTGTACAATTATATATATCGGGGGGACGTATTCCTGGAGTTAAACGAGACCCACCTGCTTTATAAGGGGAAACGACGCCCAGCACCAGAGGAAAGGAAAGAATGGTCGAACCAGCCGAAGGGTGCCACCATCGAGGACCGCCCGCCGGAGGTATGGACGCGCCAGACGTTTGGCCACTGGGAAATGGACAGCGTGATGGGGCCAGTGGGAACCAGCGCCGCCCTGCTGGTGCTGACCGAGCGGCTGACCCGCATGGGAATTGTGATCCGGGTGCCGGACCACACGGCGGAAAGCGTGGTCCGGGCCATGGATCGGCTGGAGCGGAAAATGGGAAAACATTTTCGCCGGATCTTCCGCACCATTACCGTGGACAACGGCACGGAGTTTTCGGACTGTGCGGGCATGGAGAAGTCATGCAGGACGAAGCGGCGAAGAACGAGAATATACTATTGCCACCCATACTCCCCAAACGAGCGGGGCAGCAACGAGAACATGAACAGGATCCTGCGGCGGTTCTTCCCCAAGGGTGTCAGCTTTGACGAAGTGACACCGGCGGAGGTTGCCCAGGCGGAGGAGTGGATGAACAACTACCCCCGCGAGATCCTGGGCTGGAGATCGTCTGCCTCCCTCTTTGCAGAGTACACACAGGTGGCATAAAAACGGAATACAAAGAAACGGGATCCGGGGCCGCTCCTGGCCGCCGGTGTCATTTTCATGCCCTCAAAGCGCAAAAGGCTACAAAATAAGGCCGCCACGGTTCCGTGGCGGCCTATCTTTCGGGGTCATAAAAAATATTTTTTAATATTTTGCAACTAATGCTTGACTTTTTTGAAATATATTGTTTTCGCAAAATGAACAGCAGCCCGGCGGGAAAATCCCGCCGGGCTGCTTGCCTGATGCGCAGTATAGCTTTACGGTATTACTTGTTGGCGGCGGCGTTGGCGCCCGCCAGACGACCGGAGGTAAGGACCCAGCCCTGAGCGGCGCCGCCGTAGGTCACGTAGGCATCCTGGTTGGAAAAGAGCACCCCCATAGAATCCTGGCCCACGGCAAAGAGGTTGGCAATCGCGGTGCCGTCCTCCTTCACCACATTCATCTTCTCATTGACCTCCAGGCCTCCGCAGGTGCCGTAGTAATAGCCGGCGCCGGCGATGGCGTAGATGGGACCGGTCATGCCGTCGGCAGCCTTAGCCAGCTTGTCGGCATCCACGCCGATCAGCTTGGCCAACTCGGCCACGGAGTCAGCCTTGAACACGTCGCTGTACTTGGTGCCCACAGCCAGGATCTCGTCCAGATCGGCCACGGGGGTGTTGGCCTCCAGCTTGCCGCCCTGGCCGCGCATGGCGGAGGCGGGGTTCGCCAGGCCCTTGGCCTTGATCTCGTCCAGCTGAGCCTGGGTGTAGAGGACAAAATAGGTGTCCCCGCCCTTCCAGTTGTCGAAGGCCAGGTTGGTGGAGGTCTCCATAAAGGTCTCGCCGTTGATACCGATAATAGGAGCCTCGGTGTTCATCACCAGAGCGGTGAGGGCAGCCTTCTGGTTGGCGGTAAGCTCCTCAGTCTTGATGATGTTCTTCACGTTGCACATATGGACCATGCCGGGCATATCCTCGTTGTAGAGGGCACCGCCGGCGCTGAGGCCCATGTTGACACCGGCGCCCTTGTTCTGCGTCATGGCCTCAAAATTGAAGGTGCCGCCCATGTACTTCTCGGTCATCTCGCTGTTGCCCAGGAAGCCGCCGGTGGCCAGGATCACGTTCTTGCCGTAGACCTCGTAGGTGGTGCCGTCCCAGTAGGTGGCCTTCACACCCTTGACCTGGCCGTTCTCCAGAATGAGCTCGGTGGCGGTGAGCTCCAGCTTGTAGTCATTCTTGGCGTTCATGGCCTTGGCCTTCTCCACGGCGGCGGTCATCATGTCGGTCTTGCTGCCCTGGTACACGGCCCAGACCTTCCACATCTTGGGGTGGAAGAAGGCCCGGATATCGCCGAAGCTGAATTCATAGTTGTTGATGAGCCAGTCCATGGTCTCGCCGGACTCGTTGACGAAGAGCCGGACCATCTCCTCCTTGGCGTCACCACGGCAATACTCCAGCCAGTCGGTGATCAGGTCCTCTTCCTCCAGGAACTTCTCGCCGTTGTTCTGGGCGTCCATCTTGGTCTTGGGGTTGATGGCCATGGGGCCGGAAACGGTGGCCGAGGTGCCGCCGATTTTGCCTGCGGTCTCCATGCCAAAGACGGCGGCGCCGTTCTCAGCAGCCGAAATGTAGCTGGACATGCCGGAGCCGCCCAGGCCCACCACGATGACGTCATAGCCCTCCAGCTTTACGGTGTCGGTCTTCTTCTCCACGGGGGAATACCACTCCGAGCGCTTGCCGCCGGCCTGCTCAATGGCATTGCCCACAGCCTGGAGCACCGCGTTGGAGGAGGCGGTGGCGCCGCCGATGGCATCCACATCCAGAGACTGGTTCTCCAGGATCCGAGGGATCAGGCGGTCGGTGACAGTCTTGAGGATCTCAGGGGTCTCGGTGTTCTCACCCACGGCAATGTCGGCGAGCTTGCCGCCCTTGATGGTCACGGTCACGGCCATGGGGCCGTTGATGCTGTGGCCCACCACGGAGGTAGCGTAGGTGCCGTCAGCCACGGGGGCCTTGGTGGCCTCCCGGACGGTGGCCTGCGCCAGAGCATCGGCCACGGCCACTTTCACGGCGTTGGAGGTGGCAGTGGCACCGGCCACGGCGTCCAGCTTGGCGCCCTTGGCCTTGGCACTCTCGGCCAGCGTGGGCAGAGCGGCGCCGCCAATGGCGGGAGTCTCCCCAGCGCCAGCCAGGGTCACATCCACCACATTGAACTCATCCACGGTGACGGTGGCGGTAACGTCGCCCCCGAAGCCCTTGGCCGTGGCGGTGTAGGTGCCGGCCTTATAAATGGCGGGCACGCCGGAAAGCTTCACAGTGTTGGTGGCCTCGTCCCACTCCACGTTCACGCCCATGAGCTCGGAAAAATAGCGGAGGGGCACATAGGTAGAGTTGTTGTAGATAAAGGTCTCCACCTCGTTGCCATTCACGTCCACGGGAGTGCTCTTGGTCCCATTGACCGTGATGGTCACGCCGGGGAAGATGGTAACGGTCTTCCCACTGGCGGCCATGGCCGCCGTCCCCAGCACCAGGGCCAAGACCAGCCCAACGGCAATGGCTCTGAACTTCTTCATGTTCTTCATGTAACAGTACACCTTTCCTTCCTATTTTTTTGTTTGCTTCGGAACATTTAACACCGTAGTTATTATAGCAAATTTCACACAGGTGTCAATAAAAGAAAAAATTTTTCGTACCCTTAAAAAAGTACAGCGCCGGCCCAAATTTTTGGGCCGGCGCTGCCATACGCAAACGATCAAAAGAAGCTATTCTGTCCCTCAGCGCTTGGCCTTCGCCAGGGCGGCCTTCACGGCGGCCTTGGCGGCCTCAGAGGTAACGGTAGCGCCACTGACACCATCCATGTCGGCGCCCTTGGCCTTGGCGTTCTCAGCCAGCTTGGAGAGGGCGGCTCCGCCAATGGTCTCGGTCTCGTCAGGCCCGGTGATGGTCACGCTGGTGATGTTGTTGTCGTCCACGGTGACGGTAGCGGTCACATCGCCGTCAAAGCCGAACTCAGAGGCGGTGTAGGTACCGGGGTTATAGATCCCGGCAACAGGCTCGGGAGTGGGCTCCGGCGTGGGCGTGGCCTCAGGAGCCTTGGAGGGCTCGGGGGTCTTGGTGGCCTCGGGAGCCTTGGTGGCCTCGGGGGTCTTCGTGGTTTCAGGGACCTTGGTGGGCTCAGGGGTGGGCTCAACAGAGGGCTCCACAGGAGCCTCGGCGCCGTTCAGGATAGTATCCACAGCCACCCGGCCAAAGTAGACAGCCGAGCCGATGGCCATACCACAACAGGGATACTCGTCGCTGAACAATCCACCGAAGGCCACCTCACCGGCGGCATACAGGCCGGGGATGGGCTGGTCGTTGGTATCCAACACCCGGGCGGCGCGGTCCAGCTGCAGGCCGCCGAAGGTGACCGAGGAGCCGGGGAGCATCTTAAAGGCATAGTAGGTGTCGCCCTCCACAGGAATCATGTAGTCGGCGGGCTTGCCGAAGTCTTCGTCCTTGCCCTGGGCGCACAGAGCGTTATAACGCTCCACGGTGGAGACAAGAGTCTCGGCGTCCACATCCATGAGCCCGGCCAGCTCCTCCAGAGAAGAGGCCTTGTAGGAGAAGTTGGGGCTCTCGATGGTGACTCCCCACTGGACCATAGCGTAAGGCTCGGCGCAGACGCCATCCTTGGTGGCGGTGATGTAGTAGACCACAGGGCTCTCCCGGCGGGCAGCAGCCGAAGCCACATGGGACTGGTAGGTCCACTCGTCCACAAACCGCTCGGCGTTCTTGTCCACAATAAGGCCGGACTCCTCATTGATGCCGATGTAGCAGTCGTAGTTGACAAACACCAGCTGCATACCGGGATTCTCCACCTGCTTGGCGCCGACGGCGGCAGCCATCTTCAGGCCGTCGCCCACGTTGCCCATGGGCACGCCGGAGGCGGCGTTGGAGGGCAGGAAGGACTTGTAGGGCAGCAGGTACTCGTCCTCGCTGTGAGCGTAACCGCCGGTGCAGAGGATCACATTCTTGGCGTTGACGGTGACCTTCCCACCGTTGGTCTTCTCGCCCACTACGCCCACCACAGCGCCGTCAGCGTTGGTGAGGAGCTCCTTGGCGGCGCACTCATAGATGATCTTGCCGCCGTTCTGCTCAAAGGTATTGGTCAGGGGCGCGGTGATCTGGCCGCCGTGGCCGCTGGTTTGGCCACCGCCGCCCTTCGCGTTATGGACACGCCAGGGAGTAAGGGAGGAGTGGATGGGCTCCACGTCCTGGATCTGGACCCCGCGGTCAGCAAGCCAGTCAATGTTCTCCAGGGAGTTGTCGCAGAACTGCCGCACCAGGTCGCTGTTCATAAGGCCGTCCCGGTCGTAACTCATCAGGAAGTCGTACATCATATCGGCGCTGTCCTTCTGGTCCTGGGCCTCCTGCCACCGGGTGCCGGCAGCCAGGATCTTGCCGCCGCTACGGGAGGTGGAGCCTCCGGTGATGCCGGTCTTCTCCATCACCAGAACATTGGCACCCTCCTCCTGGGCGGAGAGGGCAGCCGCCAGACCGGCGGCGCCGGCGCCTACCACCAGAATGTCGGTCTCATAGGTCTCGTCGGCAGTGTTGTGGTCCACAGGAGCCTGGAAGCTGGCGGGGTCGCCGCCGGCCTGAGTAATACAGTCGGACACAGCGGCCTTGATGGCAGCGCTGGTGACGGTGGCGCTGGTCACGCTGTCCACAGCCAGGGACTGGGTGTCCACGATGGCCTGGGGCAGGGTCTCAATGGGAGCGGACTGGATGCCCCAGCCCACGCCATAGGTCTCGGTGTGCTCCTTCACGGTGATGGACTTGATAGAGGTCTCGTCCACGGTGACCTCCACGGTCACATCCCCGTTCTGGCCCTTAGCTGCGGCGGTGTAGGTGGCCGCCGTCATCTTGCCGGCGGTGGGAAGCTCCTCGCCCCGGGCTTGGGCCAGAGCCTTGGACACAGCCTCCTTGATGCCATTGGAGGTCATGGTGGCTCCGGCGACCGCATCGATCTCGGCCCCCTTCTCCTTGACCTGCTCAGCCAGCTCAGGCAGGGCAGCCTGGCCGATGGACTCGGTCTCACCGGGGCCTTCCAGCTCCACGCCAGTGATGGCGTTGGCGTCCACCGTGATCTTGGCGGTCACGGTGCCGTTGAAGCCCTGGGCTTCACCGATGTAGGTGCCGGGGGTGTAGATCCCCGACTCGTTGTCTTTTTTGTCTCCGCATGCCGCCAGAGACAGGATCATAGCAAGCGCGCAGAGCAGACTGAGGGGCTTTTTCAGTGTTTTCATTCCTTTTTCCTCCTTATTTGATTTGCCAATTTCTTGGCAGCACGACTATTATAGCAAAGCTTTTTTTCTAATTCAAGAGGTATCTGGTCCTCCAAAAAGATTTGTCGTTATCCACGAAAGTAATGGAAGTTTTTTTGAATTCTATTAAAGAGCTTTGCAGCCCGAAGAAACCCCCAAATATGAAATCCTATGGCAGGGTGCCATTGTAGTCCGTTTTATAGGACTTTCCTTTTGCTATACTGGGACCATCAAAAGGAAAGGAGCTGGTCCCAAATGACAGAGCGGTTTGAAATTCGGTATGTAAAGGGCCACGTGGAGGTCTACGATTCCTCCGGGAAATTCTGCTTCTCCGCGGACACCAAGAGCGAGGCCGAGAGCGAGCTTCTGGACATGGCGGCGTAAGCCAAAAAGACAAAACGGCAAGGGCTAAAGCCCTTGCCGTTTTCCGCCTATAGCCGGATCTTTTTCCATTTTCCCCGGCCATAGATATAGCTCACCACCAGGGTTCGCCCGATCTGATCACAGGAGATAGCCAGCCAGGCTCCCACTACCCCGAAGGCCGCAATGGTAAAGTTGGCCACGATAGGCCGCAGGAGCAGTACGCCGATGAAGGTAATAATAGCGGTGGAGCGGGTGTCGCCGGCGCCACGAAGCGAACCGGAGAGAATGAACTGGGGGGTCTGGATGGGCTGGTTGATCCCCAGAATAATCATAATGGGGACCGAGGCCGCGATGACCGCCTCAGTATCGCTGTAGAGGGCTACCACATACTTGCCGAAGAAGGCGAAGAACAGCCCCATGATCCCACCGATCAGGATACCCAGCTTGGAGCACCGCCGGGAATAGTGCTCGGCCATGTCGGGCCGGCGCTTGCCCAGAGACTGCCCCACCAAGGTGGTAGAGCTCACCGCCATGGCCTGCCCCAGCATGAAAGTCATGGACTGGATGTTCATGCAGATCTGGTGGGTGGTATAGGCCTCGTCCCCCAGCCCGGCCACCTGCCGGGTAAAAAGGATGACGCCCAGGCGCATGATGAGCTGCTCCCCCAGGGAGGGGATACCCACCTTAACGATCCGCCCCATGATCTCCAGGTCAGGCTTGAAGTCCCGGACAAAATCGATGATGTGAACGGTAAAGTAATATTTACCGGTGCCGCACCGCTGGATGGCAATAGCCATGGCGATACCCTGTCCTAGGACGGTGGCCAAGGAGGCCCCTACCACACCCCAGGCCGGGAACCCCAGGTTGCCGTTGATGAGCACATAGTTTCCGAACACATTGAACACATTGGCAATAATATTGTAGGTCATAGGCAGCTTGGAATTGCCGGTCCCCCGGAGGGCGGCGGTATAGGTGGAGCTGATGCCCATGGTAAGAAAGCCCAACATCTGGATCCGCAGGTAATCTACCCCCATGGCCATGGTGGCCTCGCTCAAGCCGCCGTTGGCCATAAAGGCCACCAACGGCTCGGCAAACACAAAGCCCGCCACCGAGCCAAACACCGACACCCCGAAGGAGAACAGCAAGCCCTGCCGCAAGGTCTCGTTAGCCTTCTCATGGTCCCCAGCTCCCCGGGCCCGGGCCACGGCTGCTGTGATGCCGGTATTGAGGGCAATGATCAGGGATACAAAAATAAATTTGGGCTGGGCGGCCAGGTTCACCGCCGCCACGGCATTGTCGCTGATACAGTTGAAGTAGCTCTCGTTGATCTGGCCCACCATGATCATGTCCACCATGGAGGCCAGGCTGGCCAAAAACAGCTCCACCAGAGAGGGCCAGGCAATGCGCATGATGTCCTTATAGAGCGTAGAGTCCTGACACCCCACCGGCAGCTTTTTCCGTTCTTTTCGGGTCTTTTCTTCCTCCTGCCGTAAGAATTCGTCGTCTCCCCAGGGAACCTCGTCCAAATAGGTCCTTACCATTCTTCGTTCCTTCGTCTCTGCCATGTTCCACACTTCTTCCTGTATTTTTATGCATATATTGTATCGGATTTTTTATATTTCGTCAAGATGTGGGCATTTGGGAAGCCGCCCCTTGTCTTTTTTTGGATTTGTGCTATACTATATTTTGATTTGATATGCGCATTTGTTTACACTACTTTGAACCACGGGGGAATTTCGCCATGGCCACCAGCAAGCCTTTATACGACAACACATCCATCTCCTCCCTGAAGGGCGCCGACCGGGTGCGGAAACGCCCCGGGGTCATTTTCGGTTCCGACGGGTTGGATGGCTGTGAGCATGCCGTTTTTGAGATCCTGTCCAATGCCATTGACGAGGCCAAGGAGGGCCACGGCACCCTCATTACCGTGAGCCGTTTTCTGGACGGCTCCATTGAGGTCATCGACCAGGGCCGGGGTTGCCCGGTGGCCTGGAATGAAAATGAGCAGAAATACAACTGGGAGCTGGTGTTCTGTGAGCTCTACGCCGGCGGAAAGTACGGCGGCGGGGACGACAACTATGAATACTCCCTGGGCCTCAACGGCCTGGGCTCCTGCGCTACCCAGTACGCCAGCGAATATATGGACGTCACGGTCCGCCGGGACGGGAAGAAATACACCCTCCACTTTGAGAAGGGCGAGAATGTAGGGGGCCTCCACGAGGAGGACACCGACCAGGGGAAAAAGACGGGCACCACCATCCGCTGGAAGCCCGATTTGGAGGTCTTTACCGACATCCGCATTCCCGCGGAATATTACACCGACGTGATGAAGCGGCAGGCGGTGGTCAACGCCGGGGTCACCTTCCGCTTTAAGAACGAGACCACCCCCGGCAGGTTCGAGACCACCGACTTCCTCTACGAGAACGGTATTCAGGACTATGTGACCGAGCTGGTGGGGGACAAGGGCCTGACCACGCCGGTGTTCTGGCAGACCGAGCGGAAGGGCCGGGACCGGGAGGATAAGCCGGAATACAAGGTAAAGCTCTCGGTGTCCCTGTGCTTTTCTAACACGGTGCAGGTCATCGAACACTACCACAACTCCTCCTGGCTGGCGCACGGCGGCTCCCCCGAGAAGGCCACCCGCTCGGCCCTGGTGGCCGCCATCGACGGCTACCTGAAAGGGCAGGGGAAGTACCAGAAGAGCGAGAGTAAGATCACCTGGCAGGACGTGGAGGACTGCCTGGTGCTGGTTTCCAACAACTTTTCCACCCAGACCTCCTATGAAAACCAGACCAAGAAGTCTGTGACCAACAAATTCGTTCAGGAGGCCATGACCGAGTTCCTCAAGGCTCAGATGGAGGTCTATTTCATCGAAAACCCCTTCGACGCTCAGAAGATCGCCGAGCAGGTACTCATCAATAAGCGCAGCCGGGAAAGTGCCGAAAAGGCCCGGCTCAATATTAAGAAAAAGCTCACCGGCACCATGGACCTGGCCAACCGGGTACAGAAGTTTGTGGACTGCCGGAGCAAGGACCCAGAGAAGCGGGAGCTCTACATCGTGGAGGGCGACTCGGCCATGGGTTCGGTAAAGCTCTCCCGGGACAGCGAGTTTCAGGGCATCATGCCGGTGCGGGGCAAGATCCTCAACTGCCTGAAGGCTGACTACGCCCGGATTTTCAAGTCGGAGATCATCACCGACCTTTTGAAGGTGCTGGGCTGCGGGGTGGAGGTCACCGACAAGCACGCCAAGGACCTGGCTGCCTTCGACCTGATGAACCTCCGCTGGAATAAGATCGTCATCTGTACCGACGCCGATGTGGACGGCTACCAGATCCGTACCCTGATTTTGACCATGCTCTACCGGCTCACCCCCACCCTCATTCGCCGGGGGTATGTGTATATCGCGGAATCTCCCCTTTACGAGATCACCTACAAGGAAAAAACCTGGTTCGCTTACTCCAATAAGGAGAAAAACGACATCGTCAAGGAGATCGGCGAGGACAAGAAGATCAACATCCAGCGCTCCAAGGGCCTGGGTGAGAACGAGCCTGAGATGATGTGGCTCACCACCATGAACCCCGAGACCAGAAGGCTCATCAAGGTCATGCCCGAGGACGCCGAGCGAACCGCCTGGATGTTCGACCTCTTGGAAGGGGACAACCTCCAGGGCCGCAAGGATCACATTGCCGAGCACGGCCACGAGTTCCTGGAGCTGGCGGATATTTCATAAAAGGAGGCCCACCCATGAAGCTTGGCATTTTAGGCACCGGGACCATCGTCCAGGAGCTGCTGCCCGATTTGAAGGAGCTTGGGCCCGAGGAAAACTGGCTGTTGGCCACCCCCCGGTCCAAGGAGAGGGCCAAGGAGCAGGTCAGGACCTATCAGCTCACCGGGGCGGTCTATGACTATGAGGACCTGTTGGGTCTGAATGTGGACACGGTCTATGTGGCCCTGCCCAACTTCCTTCACTACGAGTACGCCAAAAGGGCCCTATTGGCGGGCAAGCACGTCATCCTGGAGAAGCCCGCCGTCCCCCGCCGCGCCGAGCTGGAGGAGCTATGGACCCTGGCCCGGGAGCGGGAGCTCATTCTGGTGGAGGCGGTGCCCATGCGCCACCGGGAGGGCTACCGGCTTCTGAAGGAGGCCATGCCCAAAATTGGCCGGCCCCGGCTGGCCACCTGCTACTACTGCCAGCGCTCCCGCCGATATGATGCCTTCCTCCGGGGGGAGATCCACCCGGTCTTTGACCCCCAGAAGGCGGGAGGCGTCCTCATGGACCTGAACCTCTACAATATCCATGCCCTGGTGGGGCTCTTCGGCGCCCCCAGACGGGTGGACTACCATGCCAACATTGAGCGGGGCATCGATCTGAGCGGCGTGCTGGCCCTGGATTACGGGGACTTCCAGGCCTCCGCCCTGGCCGCCAAGGACTGCTCCTCCCCCGGCGAGTCGGTGTTCATGGGGGACGAGGGGATGCTGCTGGCTGACCTGCGGCGGCTCAACGGCTACACCTTGATTACTCGGACCGGGGAGAGGCAAGAGGTCCAGCTTGCTGAGGACCACGCCCACCGGCTGCTGGAGGAGTTTTTGGTGTTCAAGGACATGATCAAAAAGAAGGACCTGGCCACCGCCGACCGGCTCATGGAGGCCTCCCTGACGGTCTCGGGTATTATCGAGACCGCCCGCCGCCAGGCCGGGATCGTGTTTCCCGGGGACCTTAAATAAAGAAAATTTGATTCCAAATTGTATTTTTTCTTTTATGTATAACCATTTGGCGCAAAATTTGAGGGAACAAGAACGGAAAACCAAGAATTGAGGATGGATACCTATGGCCAAAAAGAAAAACCCCGATGACGTCAAGCACCGCCCGGCGGACCCCAATGTGATGGGCCTCCGGGCTGAGGTGCTGGAGCAGCCCATCACCCAGACCCTGGAGATCAACTTCATGCCCTACGCCATGAGCGTGATCCTCTCCCGGGCCATCCCGGAGATCGATGGCTTTAAGCCCTCCCACCGAAAGCTTCTTTACACCATGTACCAGATGAAGCTTCTGGGAGGCTCCCGCACCAAGAGCGCCAACATCGTAGGCCAGACTATGCGCCTCAACCCCCACGGGGACGCCGCCATCTACGACACCATGGTCCGTCTCTCCCGGGGCTACGGAGCCCTGCTCCATCCTTTCGTAGACTCCAAGGGCAACTTCGGCAAGGTCTATTCCCGGGACATGGCCTGGGCGGCCTCCCGGTACACCGAGGCCAGGCTGGACCCCATCTGCGCCGAGCTTTTCCGGGATATTGACCAGGATACGGTGGATTTCGTGGACAACTACGACGGGAGCATGAAGGAACCCTCTCTGCTGCCCACCACCTTTCCCAACGTGTTGGTGTCGGCCAACCAAGGCATCGCCGTGGGCATGGCCTCCAACCTCTGCGGTTTCAATCTTCAGGAGGTGTGCGAGGCCACCATCGCCTATATGAAGGACCCGGAATGCGACCTTCTGAGCATTCTGAAGGCCCCTGATTTTCCCACCGGCGGTCAGCTCCTCTACGACGGAAAACAGTTGTCTGAAGTCTACAACACAGGCCGGGGCTCCTTCCAGGTCCGGGCCAAGTGGCGGTACGTCAAAGAGGACAACGTCATTGAGATCTACGAGATCCCCTACACCGCCACCGCCGAGGCCATCATGGACAAGGTCACCGAGCTGGTAAAGACAGGGAAGCTGAAAGAGATCGCCGACATGCGGGACGAAACCGACCTTTCCGGCCTGAAGCTCACCATTGACCTGAAGCGAGGCACCGACCCGGAGAAGCTGATGCAGAAGCTCTACAAATCCACCCAGCTTCAGGATTCCTTCCCCTGCAATTTCAACATCCTCATCGCCGGCACCCCCCGGGTCATCGGCGTGCGGGATATTTTGGAGGAATGGGTAGCCTGGCGCGTGGAGGGCGTCCGCCGCCGGACCTGGTTTATCCAGAAGAAAAAGAAGGATCAACTACACCTTTTGAAAGGCCTTAAAAAGATCCTGTTGGACATTGATAAGGCCATCAAGATCATCCGTGACACCGAGCTGGACGCCGAGGTCATTCCCAACCTGATGATCGGTTTCGGCATCGACCAGATCCAGGCCGAGTACGTGTCCAACATCCGCCTCCGCAACATCAACAAGGAATATATCCTCAAGCGGGTGGCCGAGACCGCCGAGCTGGAAAAGGAGATCGAGGACCTGCAGGACATTTTGGATAAGCCCCAGCGGGTCAAGACCATCATTGCCGGGGAACTCAAGGACGTGATGAAAAAATATCCCTCTCCCCGCCGCACGGAGATCATTTACGAGTACCAGACCGCGGTGGAGGAGGATCCCGCCGAGGACGTACCCGACTACCCGGTGAATCTCTTCCTCTCCAAAGGGGGATACTTTAAGAAGATCACCCCCCAGTCCCTCCGTATGGCCTCCGAGCAAAAATACAAGGAAGGGGATATGCCCTTCCTTACCTGGACGGGGAACAACCGGGATGAGCTGCTGGTGTTTACCGACCAGCAGCAATGCTACAAGACCCGGCTCAGCGACTTTGACGATACCAAGGCCAGCGCTTTGGGGGATTACCTGCCCACCAAGCTGGCCATGGACCCGGGGGAGAACGTGGTATGGGCCTGCCTTACCCGGGACTATTCGGGCCATCTGCTTTTCTTCTTCCAAAACGGCAAGGCCGCCCGGGTGGAGCTGGAGGCCTACCAGACCCAGACGAGAAGAAAAAAGCTCACCGGGGCGTATTCG
The DNA here is from genome assembly GCA_910585735.1 of uncultured Oscillospiraceae bacterium. Classification (GTDB taxonomy): domain Bacteria; phylum Bacillota; class Clostridia; order Oscillospirales; family Oscillospiraceae; genus Vermiculatibacterium. The sequence continues at coordinate 59,891 of CAJUEU010000005.1, forward strand.
GACAAATCCCCTCTGGTGGCCGCCTTCCTCCTGAAGGAGGACCGGGAGCTGGCCCTCACCTCCACCGAGGGGCGGTGCCTGGTGTTCCACACCGCCGTCCTGGCGCCCAAATCCACCCGATCCACCCAGGGGGTGGGGGTCATGACCCCAAAAGGCAAGCATACCCTGGAGGCCGTACGGCCACTGGAGGAGACCAACATCCAGGATCCTTCCCGGTACCAGAAAACCATACCCGCCATGGGCGCCCTTTTAAAGCCTGAGGACCGGGGAGAAAAGCAGATGTCTCTGCTGGAGGAGTAAAAAATGAAAGCCGATGGAAAAAAGTACCTGAAAAATTACGCCATGATCTTTTTGGGATGTGCCCTTTACGCCCTGGCTTTTGACTGGTGCTTTGAGCCCAACGCCATCGGCTTCGGCGGTATCACCGGCCTGGCCCAGATCGCCAACCATTTCTTTCCTCAGGTCAACATCGGCCTCTGGGTGATCCTCTTTAACCTTCCCCTCTTCCTGGTGGGCTGGCGGCTCTTCGGCACCCACATGCTCATCTCCTCCCTGGTGGCCATGGCCATCTCCTCCCTGATGCTGGACGCGCTGGCTCTCCTGGTGGACTTTCCCCCCATGGAGGACACCCTGATGGCCTGTATCGCGGGAGGCGTGCTGCTGGGGCTGAGCCTGGGGATCATCTTTCTCCAAGGCGCCACCACCGGCGGCACTGAGATCATCGCCCGGCTCCTGAAGCTGAAATTTTCTTGGCTGCCCATGGGCAAGTGTCTCCTGGCCGCCGACCTGACCATGGTAGCCCTGGTGGCCCTGGTGTTTCGCAACCTGGGCACCGCTCTCTACGGTACGGTGGGCATTTACCTCTCCACCGTGGTGATGGATAAGGTGCTCTACGGCATGGACACTGCCAAGGTGGCCTATATTATTTCAGATAAGCCGGAGGAGATCGCCCACACCATCCTTCACAAGCTGGACCGAAGCTTTACCTACCTCCACGGAGAGGGCGGCTACATGGGCACCGAAAAAAAGGTGATCCTGTGCGCCTTTAAGCAGCGGGAGATCGTGGCCATCAAGGAGACCATCCGCCGGGTGGACCCCAACGCCTTTATGATCGTCACCTCGGCTCACGAAGTCCTGGGCGAGGGGTTTGGAAGCTACAAGATCGACGCACTTTAAGAAACGAGAAAAAGGGAGCCCCCGCAAAAACTGCGGAACAGGTTTTTGTGGGGAGAGGAGGTACAGCAAAACGAACGAGTTTTTGGCTTAGCCGGAGCTGAGTGATGTGGAGCTTGTGCCGATGAAAGGAGGAGCCCGGCATGAAAAAATCCATACTTGCCCTCTTCCTTCTTTTTTCTCTGCTCCTGTCAGGCTGCGGGGAGGTCCTGGCCAGCTCCTATCAGACCTCCTCCCCCCACGTGGACCGGCCCACCACCGCCGAGGATTCCTCGGCCATCCGGGTGGAAAACTACCGGGAGCTTGTATCCGCCGTCCTCTACCTGGTCTCCCAGGGGGAGGAGAAGGGGGAGCTTCGCTTTTACGACTATCCCGGGGATGTGGAGCCCGCCCTCACCGAGGCCTGTCTGGAGGTGGCCACCCAGGATCCCCTGGGGGCCTACTGTGTGGATTACATCCGTCACGAGACCGCCAGGGTGGTCTCCTATGACCAGGCCACCGTCTCTATTCACTACCGCCGCACCCCGGAGCAAGTCCGCTCCATGGTGAAGGTCACAGGCACCCGCGCCATCCGCACCGAACTTCAGGAGGCCCTCTCCGGCTTTGAGGAGGAGGTTGTTCTTCGGGTGTCCTATTTCGCTGAGGATGAGGACTCTATCCGGGCCCTGATCCGGCAGGCCTACTTTGACACTCCCGCCGCCGCGCTGGGCTTCCCCCAAGTAGAGGTTACCCTTTATCCCGACAGCGGCAGCCAGCGGGTGGTAGAGATCCTACTCTCTTACCCGGAACCCACCGAGGAGCTGCGAAAAAAAAGCGAGACCCTAGCTCAGGCTTTTGGGGCGCTGTCTCTCCCCACCCCCGGCCGTCCTGCCGAGGCCCAGCGTGACGCCGCCCTCCAGATTGCCCGGCTTCTAAAAGATTCTTCCACCTATGCCCCGGAGGGAGGGGCCACTCCCTATGCCGCCCTGGTGGAGGGCAGGGCCGACAGCGAGGGAATGGCTCTGGCCTATGCCCTGCTTTGCAAAGAGTCCGGCCTTTCCTGCGAGATCGTGGAGGGCACTCTGCTCCTCTCCACGGAGGAGACCTCCCTTCAAGAGAACGCTCCTCCTTCGCCCGGGGAGCTTCCCCGGCTTTGGGTCTCTCTCCGCCTTTTCGGCGGCGAAACTCTTTATCTGGACCCCTCCGCCCGGGAGCCCGGTCTTCTCTCCGCCCAGGAGTTGTTGGCCCGGGGCTACCGTTGGCCGGGCGGGCCACAAGAGCCGGAGCCCCAGGCACAGTTCCAGGAGGAAGCAAGGATACAGGAGGAGGCAGAATGAAAAAGAAATGGATCGTAGCTTTTGCCCTTCTGGCCGTGGTGCTGGCGGCAGTGGTTTTCCGGGAGCAAATGCCAAAATTTGAGGAATTTTCCCCCACGGGTGAGACCCTGATCCTGGACGATGGCACCAAGCTGGAGCTGTGGCAGGGGAACATGGGCAGTATGGCCTATTACATGCCTGGCGGTATCCGGCTCCTGGAAGTGCGCCACCCCGAAGGCGACAAAGGGCCCGAAAATGTACACACTGTAAACGTGGATTTTACCCTTGCGGACCTGCCCCAGGCAGCCCAGACGGCCATCCTGGATCACTACAAGACCCTGGGGATCCTCTATGATCTGGACGCTGTTTTGAAGCAGGAGCTGGCTTTTTACAGGGAAAAGGGGCAGGAATTCACCGCCGGCCTTGTGGATCAGTACACCTACCCTTACGGCCAGGAGGGGAATGTGGTGTACTTTGACACCTTGGTCTTCATACCCATTGCCGCCGACAGCGAAGCTCCCATTCCCCAAGGCAGCCGCCTTCTCAAGAATCACATCTACCGGGCGGGCTTTGACCGTGAGACCGGAACGTTGGTGGAGACCAGTGACTGGGAGGAATCCTGAAGGCACCGCTTCGGCGCAAATTTGTCGGAGAATTCCCTATAAAAACGCTTTACAATCGGGATTTTTTGTGATATAGTATTTGGGCACGACCGTCCCCAGGCGCAGAAACGGGAGTATTCCTCCGTGTCGGAGGAGCACACCGGCCCGTTCCTATGCTCGGTGGAAAACAAACTGTTCTGCGCGCAGAACAGCATAAAAAACGAAAGGTGGAAACACAACATGATCCGCAAGGACGAAAAGACGGCCGTTATTGAGGCCAACCGCACCCACGAGACCGACACCGGCTCTCCTGAGGTCCAGATCGCCATCCTCACCGCCCGCATCAACGAGCTCACTGAGCATCTGCGGGTACACATCCACGACAACCACTCCCGCCGGGGCCTTTACAAGATGATCGGCCAGCGCCGGAAGCTGCTGGATTATCTGATGCGCAAGGACATCGAGCGTTACCGCGCCATTATTGCGAAGCTCGGTATCCGTAAGTAAGAAAATAGGCCGGGGCAGCGTGGGAAGACCCCGCTGCCCTGGCTTCTATTTTATAAGAACGTAAAATGCCCCGCCCACCTATGTTTTTAGCAGTTGAATATGGACCTGCGGCGTAGGGACGCACATCGTGCGCCCGCCTTTCCCCGTAATGGTGACCCACTACCTGGCGCACAATGTGCGCCCCTACAAGAGGGAATGCCCAGATCTATATTCAAGTGCTAAAGCAAGGGGAAAGCGGGAGACAACACAAAGGAGGACATATCATGTCGACTATTATCACCCACAAGCAATTCCCCAGTGAAAAGACCTGGTCCATGGACCTGTGCGGCCGCCCCCTGAAGATCCAGATGGGCAAGGTGGCCGAACTGGCCACCGCTTCCGCCATGGTCTCCTACGGCGAGACCACCGTTTTGGTGGCCGTCACCTGCTCCCCCCGTCCCCGGGACGGCATCGACTTTTTCCCGCTGAGCGTGGACTTTGAGGAGAAGCTGTACGCCGTGGGCCGGATCCCCGGCTCCTTCCTCCGCCGTGAGGGCCAGCCCTCCCTGCCCGCCGTGCTGGCCAGCCGGGTCATCGACCGGCCCATCCGGCCCCTGTTCCCCTACGACTTCCGCAACGACGTGGTGGTCACCTGCACCGTCATGAGCCTGGACCGGGACTGCTCGCCCGAGGTCACCGCCATGATCGGTGTCAGTGCCTGCCTGGCCGTGTCCAACATCCCCTGGGCCGGCCCCATCGGCTGCCTGGAGATGGGCTATGTGGACGGCAAGATCGTCTACAACCCCACCACCGAGCAGAAGCATGACTCCATGCTGGACCTGACCGTGGCTGCCTCCAAGGAGAAGGTCATCATGATCGAGGCCGGGGCCAAGGAGCTTCCCGACGACATCATGTATGATGCCATCCTCAAGGCCCACGAGGAGATCCAGAAGCAGGTGGCCCTCATCAACCAGATGGTGGCCGAGGTGGGCAAGGAGAAAATGACCTACGACCACGCCGCCTTCGACCAGGAGCTTTTCGACAAGATCGTCGCCGACTTTATGGATGAGGCCAAGGCCGCCATGGACACCGACGACAAGAACGTCCGGGAAGAGCGCTGGAACGCCATGATCGAGAAGTGGCACGAGAAGTACCTGGAGGATCACCCCGACATGGACCAGTTCCTGGAGGAGATCACCTACAAGT
>CAJUEU010000006.1 GCA_910585735.1 uncultured Oscillospiraceae bacterium
ACTCGGTGTTGTCCTTGGGGAAGTAGGAGAAGGTGGCGGTCTGGCCCCACTTCACCGTCCCCTCATCGGGCTCCCATTCCCCGGTGAGGATCTTGAAGAGAGCGGTCTGGGCGTTCTCGTTGTCCCCCACGAAGGCGATCTTGTCCCCGTGGTCCACCATGAAGCTCACCTTGTCCAGCAGCTTCACCCCGTCCACCGTCTTACTTACATCAGTGACAAAAAGAATGTCCTTGCCCACCTCCCGGTCAGGGGAGAACTGGACCCAGGGATACCGGCGGGAGGAGGCGGGGACCTCCTCCAGGGTGATCTTATCCAGCAGCTTCCGCCGGGCGGTGGCCTGCTTGGACTTGGACTTGTTGGCCGAGAAGCGGGAGATAAACTCCTTGAGCTCCTGGGCCTTCTCCTCGTTCTTCTTGTTCTGGGCCTTCATGAGGTTCTGCATGAGCTGGCTTGCGTCATACCAGAAGTCGTAGTTGCCTACGTACATTTTCACCTTGTTGTAGTCAATATCCACGATGTGGGTACACACCGTGTTGAGGAAGTGCCGGTCGTGGCTCACCACGATGACCGTGCCCTCAAAGTCCAGCAGGAAGTCCTCCAGCCAGTTGATGGCGTTGATGTCCAGGTTGTTGGTGGGCTCGTCCATCATGAGAATGTCGGGATTGCCGAAAAGGGCCTGGGCCAGAAGGACCTTCACCTTGAGCCGGGCGTCCATATTCTCCATCAGGGTCTCGTGGTACTCGGTGCCCACGCCAAGGCCCTGGAGGATCCGGGAGGCGTCGGATTCCGACTCATAGCCCCCCAGCTCAGCGTACTCGGCCTGGAGCTCGGCGGCCTTGATGCCGTCCTCGTCGGAGAAGTCCTCCTTCTCGTAAAGGGCGTTCATCTCCTTTCCGATCTCATAAAGGTGCAGGTTGCCCATGAGCACCGTTTCCATAACAGAGTATGCGTTGTAGGCGTTCTGGTCCTGCTTCAGGATGGACATACGCACATTGGGCAGAATAGATACCTCACCCGAGGTGGACTCCAGCTCCCCGGACAAGATTTTCAGGAAGGTGGATTTTCCCGCCCCGTTGGCCCCGATGATACCGTAGCAGTTGCCCTTCACAAACTGAAGGTCCACATGGGAAAAGAGGGGAGTACCCGAATAATTGAGGGAAAGGTCGGTAACGGTAATCATAGCAAGCTCCTTTGAAAATAATCTTAACCTTATTATTATATCAGAAACGGTCGGGAAAGGCAAGGGAAAATATTCCGTCTTGCTTGGGGCCGCCCCTTTCCGAATTTCACGGCGGACGGCTCTCCGCCTCCCCCATCGCATACCATGTACCCCCGCAGACGCTTTCTTCTCTCAACGCCCATTGTCCCGCCGTCTTTTTTTCTGTATAATGGCCATATGTATGGACGCCCTGCGGCCGTTCCGGCGTACTTGTCCAAGGCCGGGCAGCCCGGAGCGCAGCTTCCCCTGGAGGATCGGAACATGAAAAAGAAACAGCATATTTGGCTGAACCTGGTGTCCTGCTTTTTGATCCCCTGCTACACTCTGCTTTTCGCGGGCAGCATCCAGTGGTTCAGCACCAACTTTTCGGTCATCGCCGTCACCGGGGAGGACCACTACCGGGGCTTTGTCTACTGGGGGCTTTTGGCGGGAGCCTATTTCCTGGTGATGCTGGTCCTTCTGGCAAAACGCCTTCCCCAGCCGTGGGCCAGGGTGGGGGTCTTTGGCCTGACGGTGGGGGGCGTTCTCTGCTTGGGCTACGCCGTCACCATCCCCTACCTCCCCGACTCTTTTCCCAAATACGCCGCCCTTCACGTGCTGCTGGCCGCCCTGGCCTGTGCGCTGCTGATGGCCGCCCTCCTGCTGTGCCTGCTGGTTTTTCGCCGGGAGGACCGCCGGCGGTGGAACCCGCCCCTCTGGGCCTGGTTGGCCATTGTGGGGATCTCCGCCATCCTGTTTGGGATCCCCCAGATGGTGTCCACCGCCCTGGAGGTCTTTTTCACCATCTCGGCCACCCTTCTGGTCCGGGACATGTGGCTGCGGGCACAAAAGGATGCCCCCTGACAGAAACGCCCCGGCGGGAAATTCCCGCCGGGGCGTTTTTTACTGGGGTAGGACGTGGTTGACGTTGAGGACCGTCTTGGTAGCGTAAAGGGGCTGGCGCCAGAGGGTATGATCCTTGTAGAAGTCGTCGTAGTTCATGTTAAAGTAGCTGCTGAATATGCTGCGCTGGGCCTGGGGCTCCAGGTAGTCTTTGGGGGCGCGGACCTCAAAGATAAGCTCGGGGTGGTCGTAAGTACACATATAGCCCTCCCCTGGGTTCTTCTCGTAGGTCAGGGAGCTGTCCCAGGTGTTGTCAATGACCACCCACTCCCCGTCCAGATAGGCCACATTCCAGCCGTGGGTCAGACGGTTGCCCTGACCTACCTCCTCATAGCACTCCAGACCGGCAGCCCGGAGCATGGCCAGGGTCAGGGCGGAGTAGCCGTCACAGATGGCGGTGCGGCGCTCCAGCACGGCGGCGGCGCTCTGATCCTTCACATCATCGATATGGGCCTTGAGGTCCACATAATCATAATAAATGTGGGTGGCGATCCACTCACAGATGGCATCGGCCTTCTCAAGCTCAGTCTTCTTTCTGGCGGTGAGCTTATCGACCAGGACCTGGATCTCGGGGGTGATCTCCTCTCCCCAGTCCTGCCGGCGGAGGCTCTCCCAGTGGTCAGCGCTGGTGTAGGCGTAAATGTAGGCGTAGTCAGGGGCGTAGTTCTCCTCATCCCACTTGGACAGGAACCACTCCCCGTCGGCGTAGGTCACGGTGAATTTCTCGTTGTAGCCCTTGGCGCCATAGAGGGGGTCCCCATCCTCGTCATAACCGGCCAGGAAACGGTCCTGGTAGCGGAGGACGGAGGTGAATGTCTCCTTGGGCAGGGTGATGGGGCTTCCGGCGGAAACGCTGCCCGAGGGAAGTTCCACCGTCATGTCCCCCTTGCGGCTGTCGTCCACGGTGAGTTTGTCCTTCTGAATGGAAAGCGTTACGTCCTTGCCGTTCCCGGTGAAGTTCTCCAGGGTGAGGGTGGTAGCTCCCCGCAGACTATAAGCGGTGCGGCGCACATAGTGGTCATAGAGGAGCACATCAGACATATCGTATTCCGCCGCCAGAATGTCGCCCAGACTCTCCCCATCAGGTCCGGCGCCAATGTTGAGCATCAGGTACATCACGTCGGCGGTGACCTCCCGGGTAAAAGGTCCCTCCCGGGTAAACCAGCTTTTCAGCCCAGTGGCAAAGTTCTCTGTGGCAAAGGGCAGGTACCAGCTGTTGGTCCGAAGCCCCTGCAGATCCTCCACATCAGAGATAAAGTCCTCCAGGGCAGTAGCCCAGGAGTAATCGGTCCCCTCGGTAAGATGGGTCAGGCGGTAAAGCATAGTGATAAAATCCCGGGCGCCGCACACCCCGCTGGGGTCAAAACGGTCCCCCCCCACGCCCTTGGCCACACCCTTCTCGGCGGCCAGAGTTACATAGCCCTTGGCCCAGTCAGGCACATCGGTGAAAGGGCAGGGCAGGGCGGCAGCGGCCGAAGCCTCTTCGTCCAGGCCCATGAGTCGGATGATCATGGTCACAGCCTCTGCCCGGGTCAAGGTATCTTCCCAGTTCAGATCGCCGTTCTGATCCCCCCGAAATACCCGGGCGGCGATGGCGAAGCCCTTGGAGACCTCGGTCTCCAGTCCGGAGTAGAGGCCACCTTGTATGGTAACGGTAGTTTTCAGATAATACTCCTCCGGGCTCACCGCCAGCGCCGGAACGGTCAGGCCAACGGTCAATGAGGCTGTCAGCAGAAAGGAAAAAATGTAGGTTTTTATTTTCATAAACGTTCCTTCTTTCTTCATACTTTCGATATTTTTGGCAAGCCTTCCTTTTTTTACTATAACTGTTTTCTCTACCCTTGTCAACAAAAACAATAACCCCTGGAGAACCTCCATCGGGAAGGATCACAAAACCGGGGAGACCGGCAGAGTTTTCTGAGAACAAAAAGAAATTTTGACATATATCTTGCATTTTTGGCGTGGTAGTGCTATGATTTCCCTGAAATGACAGAAAACTTGCAAAAGGAGCGGATCACCTATGACCGTCGATTCCAGCACTCCCCTGCGCAGCGAGCACGATTCCATTGGAGAGCGGTCCCTTCCCCGGGACGTTTACTATGGCGTCCAATCCCTCCGGGCGGCTGAGAATTTCCACATTACCGGCCTCACCATGCACCCCGAGATCATCAACGCCATCGCCGAGATCAAGAAGGCCTCGGCCATCACCAACTACGAGATCGGCCTGCTGGACAAGAAGGTGGCCGACGCCATCGTGAAGGCCTGCGACGAGATCGTCGCCGGCAAGCTCCACGACGCCTTTATCGTGGACCCCATCCAGGGGGGTGCGGGCACCTCTCTCAACATGAACGCCAACGAGGTCATCGCCAACCGGGCCATTGAGCTGCTGGGGGGCGAGAAAGGGGACTATTCTCTGGTGAACCCCAACGACCACGTGAACTGCGGCCAGTCCACCAACGATGTGTTCCCCTCGGCGGGGAAGCTGGCCGTCCTCAAGCTGCTCATCAAGGCCCAGCTTCAGCTGGAGCGGCTCTACAAGGCCCTGGTGGCCAAGGCCGAGGAGTTTGACGACGTGATCAAGATGGGCCGCACCCAGCTCCAGGACGCGGTGCCCATCCGTCTGGGCCAGGAGTTCCGGGCCTACAGCGAGGCGGTCCGCCGGGACATTGCCCGGCTGGAGAAGGCCCAGGACGAGATGCGGTGCCTCAACATGGGCGGTACCGCCGTGGGCACCGGCATCAACGCCGACGAGGTCTACCTCCGGCGCATCGTCCCCAACCTGTCCCAGGTCTCGGGACTCCGGCTCATCCAGGCCTTCGACCTCATTGATGCCACCCAAAACCTGGATGGCTTTGTGGCGGTCTCCGGGGCGGTCAAGACCTGCGCCGTGAACCTCTCCAAGATGTGCAACGACCTGCGGCTCCTCTCCTCGGGGCCCCGGTGCGGCCTGGGAGAGATCAATCTGCCCCCCAAGCAGAACGGCTCCTCCATCATGCCCGGCAAGGTGAACCCGGTGATCCCTGAGGTGGTCAACCAGGTGTGCTTCAACATCATGGGCAACGACCTGACCATCACCATGGCCGCCGAGGCGGGCCAGCTGGAGCTCAACGCCTTTGAGCCTATCATCTTCTGGAACCTGACCCACGCGGTGGAGTTTCTCACTTACGCGGTCAACACCCTGGTGGACAACTGCATCGTGGGCATCACAGCCAACCGGGAGCGGTGCAAGGCTATGGTGGACAATTCCGTGGGCATTATCACCGCCCTTACCCCACACATCGGCTATGAGCACGCCGCCGTCATTGCCAAGGAGGCCATCCGCACGGGCTGTTCGGTCCGGGACCTGATTTTGGAGAAGGGCATTCTGGATGAGGCGCAGCTGGAAAAGATCCTGGACCCCTACTCCATGACCCAGCCCGGCATCTCGGCCCGGGATCTGCTCACCCACACCGGCCAGGATCTGGAGAAGCGGTTCCACACCTAAACAGCAAGGAAAGCTCCCCGGACAGCTGTCCGGGGAGCTTTTTGCCCTCAAAGGCGAAAAGTCCCCAAGCTTTTTCCTCCCATTTTGGCGGTTTTTGTGGTATGATAGAGAAAAACCGTGTTGGAGAGGGGTAAAACACGATGGAGAGCCTGTTTGTGTGCCCGGTGTGCAAGGAAAGACTGACCCGGCAGGAGGGGCGGTACGTCTGCTTTAAGGGACATAGCTTTGATACGGCCAAGGAAGGTTATGTAAACTTGCTCCCCGCCAACCGCCAACATTCCAAGGCACCCGGGGACGATAAGGCCATGGCCCAGGCCAGGACCCGGTTTCTGGAGGGCGGCTGGTATAGCCCTTTGCGAAACGAGTTATGTAAACTCATTGGGCCCGCCCTACCCCAGGGTGGCGCTCTGCTGGACGCGGGCTGCGGGGAGGGCTGGTACACCGCCGCCCTCTCAGAGACAGCCGTCGCCAAAGGCGGAAGAACGGCGGGGGTGGACCTGTCCAAGCCTGCGGTAAAGAAAGCGGCCAAGCGGTGTCCCGGGGCTGAGATCGCCGTTTGCTCGGTGTATCACCTGCCCCTGGGGGACGCCTCGGTGGACGTACTGGTGAACTGCTTCTCCCCTTTGGCCTCGGAAGAATTTTACCGGGTGTTGAAACCAGGCGGAAAATTCCTCTATGTTGTACCCGGTCCCCGTCATTTGTGGGAGCTGAAGAAGATCCTGTACGACCGTCCCTACGAAAATGAGGACAGGATAGAGACCTATCCAGGCTTTACCTCCCCCCAGGTGGCAGCGGTGGAGACTGCCTTTACCCTCTCCGTCCCGGAGGATATTCAGGCCCTCTACCACATGACGCCGTATACCTGGAAAACTCCCAGGGAAGGGGCGGAGCGGCTGGCCCAGGTCAGCTCTCTGAGCCTCACCGGGCAATTCCGTATTCATCAGATGGAACGGCAGTAACTTCCAGGTCCGATCCCACTGCGGTAAATATCGCGGCATTTATGACGCACTACAAACATTTTCCAGGAGGAATACTATGGTAAGCAAGCTTTTGGGCCGGATCCTGACGGTGATCCCGGCGGTACTGGTACAGCTCTTTTGGCTGGGCCTCCTCTCCAAATGGCTGGCCCCCTATGCTTTGGTGCTGAACTATATCCTTTCGGTGCTTTCCTTCTTCTTTGTGCTTTACATCATCACCAAGCGGGACGAGGGGACCTACAAGATCCTCTGGCTGCTGGTGATCCTCATTGCCCCCATCCCCGGTGCGCTGCTCTACGCCCTCTTTGGCAACAAACGGACCGCGGGGCCCCTGCGCCATCGGCTGGAAAAAGCGGAACAGGCGCTTCCCCCCATGGGAGACAGTGGGGAGGCCCTCTCCGCCCTGGAGGAGGAAGAGCCCCGGCTGGCCCAGACCTTTCGCTGGATGGCCGGGACCACCGGCTACCCCATCCGCGTGAATACCGGGGCCACCTACTACCCCATTGGAGAGAAGCTTTACGCCGCCATGCTTCAGGAGCTGGAGAAGGCGGAAACGTTCATCTTCGCGGAGTATTTCATTATTGCCCGGGGGAAGATGTGGGACACCATGGTGGACATCATGGCCCGGAAGGTGACAGAGGGCGTGGATGTGCGGGTGATGTACGACGACCTGGGAAGCATCTCCACCTACTCCAAGAAAAACGTGCGGGAGCTGGAGGCCAAGGGAATCCGGTGCATCCCCGTGAACCGGATGCGGGCCATCCGGGGGGTACTCAACTACCGGGACCACCGAAAAATGCTGGTCATTGACGGGAAGGTGGCTTTCAGCGGCGGTGTGAACCTCTCTGACGAGTACATCAACCTGGAGGTCAAGTTTGGTCACTGGAAGGATGTGGGGTTTAAGCTCACCGGGCCGGGGGTGGAGAGCTACACCCGGATGTATACCCTTTTCTGGAACACCTTCGGAGGCCAGCCCATCCCTGAAACGCTGTTGACCCCTCCCGCTTTCACGGCAGAGGTCCCGGCGGACGGCTGCGTGCTGAGCTACTACGATTCCCCCTTTACCAACCAGGCCGAGAGCAACGAGCTCTACATCGAGCTTCTCTCTCAGGCCAGAGATTACATCTGGTTCTTTACCCCCTACCTCATGCCGGGGGACGCCCTTATCGACGCCTTTGTCCGGGCGGCCCGCCGGGGGGTGGACATCCGCATTATCATGCCGGGGATCCCGGACAAAAAGATGATCTTCCGCATGTCCCACAGCTTCTATCCCGTACTGCTGGAAGCCGGGGTGAAGATCTACGAATATATTCCGGGCTTTGTCCACGCCAAAGGCTGCCTCATGGACGACAAGGTGTGCGCCGTGGGTACGGTGAATCTGGACTACCGCAGCCTCTTCCTCCATTTTGAGAACAACTCCCTCTTTTACGGAGCTTCCCTGCTTCAGGACATGAAGGCCGATTTTCTGGACACCCAGGAGAAAAGCCGGGAGATGGTGCTGGGGGAGAACGTGAAGGTGGGCTTCTGGCACTGGACGGTGGATGGGATCTTACGAATTTTTGCTCCGCTATGTTAAAAGAAGTGCCCGGCTCCTTACGGAGCCGGGCACTTCTTTTGAATACCCTTTATTTTTCCTCCCGGTTCTTTTTGTACCAGTCCAGCTTGTCGTCGTACTTCCGGCCTGAGAGCCGGAAGTAGAGCTCAAACCCCGCCGTACACAGCACAAAGATCACCACAAAAATGACTCCGAAGGTGATCCAGGCCCCCGGGTTCTCAATGGGAAACCAGTGGAAAACCACGGCGCAGGCGGTGAGAACGGCCCCAAAGGGAAGGGCAAACACCACCAGCCGCCAGGTGTAGGACAGCTTCTTGAGAATCAGGTTGGAAAAGGCCAGGATCTGCATAAGGGCCGCCGCGATACTCACCAGCAGCATGGAGAAGAGCATACGCAGGGGGACGCTCTCCCACTGAAATACAAACATGAAGAACAGATAGAAGCACATGGCGCCGGTGTAGATCATGGCGGTCCGCTCCTTGAGGGCCATGGCCACCGCCCAAAACTTTTTCATAGTTGACACTCCTTTCAAAGGCCTAATTTTGACTTGATGGCGGCGACGTACTGGCGGTTGGCCACCACCACCTCGCCGTTGGACATGGTGAGGAGCAGCCGCCCGCCGAAGTCGGGACGGAGGGACTTCACCTGCCCAAAATTTACAATAGCCGACTTGCTCACCCGCAGGAAATCCCGGGAGGCCAGCTGCCTTTCCAGCTCATAGAGCCGCAGATGGCTCTCGTAGACTCCGTCGGCGGTGTAGAGGAAGGTGTCCCGGTCCACGGTGTCGATATAGAGGACGGCGTCCTCCTCCAAAACGTAGGTCTGGCCGTCCTTCTCCCCGGTGAGCCGAGCATCACTGAGCCGCAGCAGCTCCAGGATGCGGGACACCTGAACATCAAGCTTTTGGCACCGAATGACCACCTCGGTCTCGGTCAGCCCGGGATGCTCCTCCACGGTCACTTTCATAGACACACGCTCCTTTCTTCCTCGTGATCGCACACTCAGCATACAGGAAGTCCGCTTCCTTGGCAAGAGGGGGAAACGCGACCTGCCAAAATCGGCCCGCAAGTTGCAAAAAGCACCACCCAGACCGGGTGGTGCTTTCCTGTCATGGCGTTTATCCTCCCAAATATGCCTTCTTCACGCTCTCGTCTTCCAGGAGCTCGGCGCCGGTGCCGGTGGAGACCAGACGGCCAGTCTCCAGCACGTAGCCCCGATCGGCCACCGAGAGGGCCATGCGGGCATTCTGCTCCACCAAAAGGATGGTGGTGCCACCCAGGTGAAGGTTCTTGATAATGCCAAAGATCTGGTCCACCAGAATGGGGGCCAGGCCCATGGAGGGCTCATCCAGCATCATGAGCCTGGGGGAGGACATAAGGGCCCGGCCCATGGCCAGCATCTGCTGCTCACCGCCGGAGAGGGTGCCCGCCACCTGGCTCCGCCGCTCCTTGAGCCGGGGGAACTGGTAAAAAACCTTCTCCAGGGAGTAGCCGGCCTCCTCCTTGGGCCGGGTGTAGGCCCCCATTTCCAGATTCTCCTCCACGGTCATCTGGAGAAAGACCCGCCGCCCCTCAGGCACCAGGGCCAAACCCTGGTTCACGATGCGGTGGGCAGAGACGTTCACCAGAGACTTGTCCTCGAACTCCACCGTACCCGAGGCGGGGTGAAGGAGTCCGGCCACCGTGTTGAGGATGGTGGTCTTTCCCGCGCCGTTGGCTCCAATGAGGGTAACGATCTCCCCGGGCAGGACCTCAAAGGAGACCCCCTTCACCGCGTGAATGGCGCCGTAGTATACGTTCAGGTCGCTGACCTTCAGCATGGGCTCCATTTATTCCCCCTCCTTCCGCTTGCCCAGATAGGCCTCGATGACCGCCGGGTTTGCCTGGATGTCGGCGGGGGTGCCCTTGGCGATGACCTGGCCGAAGTTGAGAACGCAGATACCCTCACAGATGCCCATGACCAGGCTCATATCATGCTCAATGAGGAGGATGGCGATCTGGAAGGTATCCCGGATCTTCACGATATTCTCCATGAGCTCGGCGGTCTCGGAAGGGTTCATGCCCGCCGCCGGTTCGTCCAGGAGAAGAAGGGAGGGATTGGTGGCCAGGGCCCGGACGATCTCCAGCCGCCGCTGGGCGCCGTAAGGCAGGCTCCCTGCCGGGTGGTCGTGAAGGCCCTCCATTCCAAAGAGGGAGAGAAGCTCCATGGAGCGCTCATGGGCCACCCTCTCCTGCTTCCAGTAGGAGGGCAGCCGAAGGATCCCCTCGGCCATGCCGTATTTGAGCTGGTTGTGGAGGCCGATCTTCACGTTGTCCTCCACAGTCAGGTTGCCGAAAAGGCGGATGTTCTGGAAGGTGCGGGCGATGCCCATGCGGTTGACCTGCACCGTGGTCTTGCCGTGGGTGTCCACCCCGTCCAGCAATATGGTGCCCCGGGTGGGCTGGTAAACCTTGGTCAGGAGATTGAACACCGTGGTCTTACCCGCCCCGTTGGGACCGATGAGGCCGGTGATCTCAGTACGGCCAATGGCCAGGTTCAGATCGTTGACGGCGGTGAGGCCGCCGAAATCTACCCCCAGGTGGCGGCACTCCAGGATGGGAGGCTTGCCGATGTCCCGCTCGGTAAGGAAGTTGGTGGCGGGCATGGGGACCAGCTTGGGCTGCTGACGGGGCTCCTTACTCATTGGCTCCGCCTCCTTTCACCGTGCCCTCGGGGGCTTTTTGGAAGAGTCTCTCCCTGACCCCGCCGAAAAAGCCCTGGAGGGTGGGGTTGTTGGTGAAGAGCATCACCAGAATGAGAATGACGGCGTAGACCAGCATACGGTACTCAGCAATGTTGAAGCCCCGGAGCAGCTCGGGCAGCACATAGAGCAACGCGGCGGCGACCATGGAGCCCCGAATGTTCCCCAGACCGCCCAGCACCACAAAGACCAGCACCAGGATAGAGGTGTTGAAGTTGAACTTACTGGCCACGGTGGAGGAGTAGTTGAGGCCAAAGAGGGCCCCCGCCGCTCCCGCCAGGGCAGCCGAAGTCACAAAGGCCATAAGCTTATACTTCCCGGCGGGGATGCCCACGCTCTCGGCGGCGATCCGATTGTCCCGGAGGGCCAGGATGGCCCGGCCAGAACGGGAGTTCACCAGGTTCTGCGCCACGAAAAGAGTGACGAGCAGGAGCGCCGCCCCGGCGGTAAAGGTGGCCAGCTTGGGAGCGCCCACCGCCCCCATAGGCCCCTTGACAATGGCGGTCCCCCCTTCAGCCAGCACCAGCCGGGCCGAGTCGGTGGTGACGTGGATCCCCTTGGCATCCACTCCCACGTAGAGGACCATGATAATGTTCTGAATGATCTGGCCAAAGGCCAGGGTGACGATAGCCAGATAGTCTCCCCGGAGCCGAAGCACCGGGACCCCCACCACGAACCCGCCCAACGCCCCGAAGAGGGCGCCTATTACCATGGCGGCTGCCAAGCGGAGAGGGGCAAATGGAACCAGGTTCTGAAGGGCCACGGCGGCCACGATGCCGGAGAAGGCCCCCAGGCTCATAAACCCGGCGTGGCCCAGGCTCAGCTCCCCGGAGATGCCCACCACCAGATTGAGGGAGACCGCCATGACCATGTAGCAGCAGGCGGGGACCAGCACGCTCTGGAGGGAGTTGGAGAGCAGCCCGGCGCCCATCAGGACCCGAAGGAGGACATAGGCGCCGATCACGATGGCGTAATTGATAAGACCGTTGAGGGAGGTCCGTTTTTGTGTTCCTAGTTTTTTCATACCGCCCTCACCTACACTTTCTCGGGCACATACTTGCCCAGCAGTCCGGCGGGCTTCACCAGAAGCACCACGATGAGCACTCCGAAAACCACCGCATCCGAAAGGGAGGTGGAGATGTAGGCCTTGGCAAAGGTCTCGATGATGCCCAGCAGAATGCCCCCCAGGAAGGCCCCGGGGATAGAGCCGATGCCCCCGAACACGGCGGCGGTAAAGGCCCGAATGCCGGAGAGGGCGCCGGTGGTGGGGGACAGGACCGGGTAGGCCGAACACATGAGCACCCCGGCCAGGGCGGCCAGGGCCGAGCCGATGGCGAAGGTCATGGAGATGGTGGAGTCCACGTTGATGCCCATGAGCTGGGCGGCTCCCTTGTCCTCCGAGCAGGCCCGCATGGCCTTGCCCAGCTTGGTCTTGCCGGTAAAGAGGGTCAGGCACACCATCACCACCAGGCAGCACACCACCGCCAGAATGGCCACGTAGGTCACGGTGATCTGCCCGCCGGCCAGGGAGAGCTGGCCCTCCAGGATGGGGGTGAAGGTCTTGGTGGCCGCTCCCCACAGGATCTGGGCGCCGTTCTGGAGCAGGTAGCTCACGCCGATGGCCGTGATGAGCACCGCCAGGGAGGGGGCCTGCCGCAAGGGCTTGTAGGCCAGGCGCTCAATGGTAATTCCCAGGAGGGTACACACCGCCATAGCCAGCAGCAGCCCCACCACAGGAGGCAGGCCAAAGGAGCCCGCGGCGAAAAAGCTTACAAAGGCCCCCACCATGATCACGTCGCCGTGGGCGAAATTGAGCATCTTGGCGATGCCGTAGACCATGGTGTAGCCCAGGGCGATAATGGCGTAAATGCTCCCCAGGCTCACCCCGATGATCAGGTTGTTCAGAAGGGACATAGGCTCACCTCGTTTTCCTCTCAGATTCTCTTTCTCAAAAATACGGGAAATCCCGACAGGAGGAAAATCCCCCGCCGGGTACTGAATAAGGGAAGGGGAGGACCGCCTGCCCGGCGGTCCTCCTGGGACTGGCAAAAATTTTGCCAGTCCCAGCACTTTTTGAGCAAGCTCAAAAAGTTGATTGAAATGAGTGAAAGGGGACCCTGACGGTCCCCCTTCACACTTTTCCTCTCTCCGAAATTTTCGGAAAGTTCAGTCAGGGATCCACATAGGAGCCATTCTGGACCTTGACCACCATGGGACTTTTGGAGACCTCCCCGGTGGTGAGCCAACTCATGCCGCTGCCCGTGAGGCCATCCACCTTGAACTCCCCGCCGGTGAAGAGGGCCGAGAGAGCGTCACAGAGAGCGGCACTGTCCATATCGGCAATGCCGTCCAGCTTGCAGCAGGCCTCATAGATGGCGTACATACAGTCGTAGCCGTCGGCGGCAAACTGGTTGGGCTCAATGCCGCCCGAGAGCTTCTTGTAGCTGTCCACAAAGGTGGTGTTCCGGGTGCTGGGATCCCCCACGTTGTAGGGGGTCATCAGCAGGAGCCCCTCCACTGAGCCGGCATCAAAGCCCTCAACGGCCAGCATGCCGTCCATGCCGTCCCCACCGAAGAAGATGGGGTCATAGCCGCTCTGCTTGGCCTGAGTCATAATAAGGGAAGCGGGGGTGTAGTAGATGGGCAGAAAGACCAGCTCAGCCCCGGCGTCCTTGCAGGCGTTGACCTGTACGTTGTAATCGGTGGTATCGTCCGAGGGATAGGTCTGGGTGGCAACCACCTCAAGCCCCAGCTCCTTGGCCTTGGCTATGAAGGCCTCAGCCATGCCAGTGGAGTAGGCGCTTCCGTTGTTGTAGATAACGCCCACCTTGGCGGCAATGCCGGTGTTCTTCACGTACTCGGCGGCGGCCACGCCCTGGCCGGGATCGGTGAAGCACATCTGAAACACATTGTTTTTCCCTGTGGTCACGTCGGGAGAAGAGGCCGAGGGGGTGAGCTGGAAGTACCGGTCGGCATAAGTCTCGGAGGATACCGCCACGCAGGGGTCGGTGGTGGTGCAGCCATAGATCACCAGGGGAGAATTCTTTGCCCAGTCCTTCAGGCTATTGTAGGCCGACACAGCGGTGTCTACCGAGCCTGTGTCGTCCTCAAAGCGAAAATCCAGCTTGATGGGACCGTTCAGGGCGTTGATCTCCTCCACAGCCACCTTGGCGCCCCAGTTGGTCGCGGTGCCGTATTGGGCCAGGTCGCCGGTGAGGGGGCCGATGCCGCCGATCTTGATGGTGACGGCGCCGTCAGCTGAGCCCTGATTGCCCTCCTTCTTGTCCCCGCAGCCCGCCAGCAGACCGGCGGCCAACACACAGGACAGGGCCATTGCCACAAATCTCTTCATTTTCATTTCTCTCACCCTCCTTACAGGTTAGTTGACATTATACGTGTCAAATGCAAAATTGTCAACACGCATAACTGTAACAAGTAAAAGAGCAAAAGAGAAAAAACTTTAGCCAAAATAGCCAAAAATCAAATGACAAGCCCGCCGTTGGGGGCAATGACCTGCCCAGTCAGGTACTCTCCCCCCCTGGAGCAGAGGAAGGAAACACAGGCCACCACATCCTCGGCCGAGGCCAGGCGGCCCAAGGGGGTCTCCTCCGCCAACGCCGCCAAGGTCTCCTCCCCCAAGGGCCGGACCATATCGGTGTCCACCACCCCGGGTGCGATGCAATTCACCGTGATACCCGAGGGCCCCACCTCCTTGGCAAGGGCCTTGGTAAGGCCGATGACCCCCGCCTTGGCCGCCGAGTAGGCCACCTCGCAGGAGCCCCCCACCTGTCCCCACATGGAGGAGATGGTGATGATGCACCCGGACTTCTGCCGGAGCATGGGCTTGAGGGCCGCCTGACAGGCAAAAAAGACTCCATCCAGGTCCACCGACATGAGTTCCCGGTACTTTTCTGCCGGCATATCCTGGGTGAGCCCCTGCCAGGCCACCCCGGCATTGCACACCAAAATGTCAAGTTGACAAAATTTTTCTAACACAGTGTCAAGGAGCTTTTCCACCTGCTTCTTTTGAGAAACGTCACAGGGCAGGGCCCATGCCCCAGTCTCGGCCGCCAGCGCCAGTGCCTCGGCCTCCCTGCTTTTATAGCAGAAGGCCACCCGGAAGTCCTCGGCTGCCAGCCGCCGGACGCAGGCTGCCCCAATCCCCCGGCTTCCGCCGGTAATGAGCGCGGTTTTTTTCATTCCTCCGGCACCTCTTTTCCTATTTGTATCGTAAGGCCTGCTTTTGACCCGTTTTTCCTATTATACCGGGTTATCCCGGCTTTTTCAACGCGCCCTTTATAATTTTCCTCCCGTTCATTGTTTTTTTGCTCCTCCTGTGGTAAAATAACCCGTACAGCCTTACCAAAGAACCAGCAAAAGAAGGAGTGAAAGAAATGCTGGAGATCCGTCATCTTCGTTACGACGTCACCGCCGAGAACGGCGGGACCATGGATATTCTTCGGGACGTATCCCTCACCGTGGAGCCAGGCAAATTAGTGGTCATCACCGGCCCCAACGGGGGCGGCAAAACCACCCTGGCCAAAACCATCATGGGCCTCAACCAGCCTACCGGGGGCTCCATTCGCTGGAACGGGCAGGACATTACCAGCCTGTCCATCACCGACCGGGCCAAAGCGGGGGTCAGCTACGGCTTTCAGCAGCCCCCCCGGTTTAAGGGGCTGAAGGTAGAAAGCCTGTTGGCCCTGGCCGCCGGAAAGGAAGCCCTCTCCCCCGGGGAAGGGTGCCAGTACCTGACCCAGGTGGGCCTGTGCGCCGACGACTACATCCACCGGGAGGTGGACTCCTCCCTGTCCGGGGGCGAACTCAAGCGCATTGAGATCGCCACCATCCTGGCCCGGAGGGCAGGTCTCATGATTTTTGACGAGCCCGAGGCCGGCATCGACCTGTGGTCCTTCGCCAAGCTCACCGAGACCTTTGAGCGGATCCACAAGACCGGGGAGGCCACTCTCCTCATCATCTCCCACCAGGAGCGGATCATCCAGTTGGCCGACCAGATCGCCGTTATTGAGGCCGGAAAGGTCACCCACTGGGGAAGCCGGGAGGAGATCTTCCCCAAAATCATGGCCCGGACCATTCCGGGCTGCGGCTATATGAAGGGAGGCGAGGCCTGATGGAACAGATGGATTGGAAGATCCTCAAGGAGATCGCCGAGCTGGAAAAGACCCCCCAGGGGGCCTACAACTTCCGGGTGAACGGGGCTCTGGACGCCCGGCAGGTCACGGCCAACATCGACATCACCTCCAAGACCGATAAGCCGGGTATCGACATCACGGTGAAGCCGGGCACCAAGGGGGAGAGCGTTCACATCCCGGTGGTGCTAAGCCAGACCGGGCTCACCGACGTGGTATACAACGACTTCTACATTGGAGAAAATGCCGATGTGGACATTGTGGCGGGCTGCGGCATCCACAACACGGGCTGCGAGACTTCCCAGCACGATGGCATCCACGTGTTCCACGTGGGCAAAAACGCCCGGGTCCGCTATGTGGAGCGGCACTACGGGGAGGGCCCGGGCACCGGGGAAAACATTCTGAACCCCCGCACCGAGGTCTACCTGGAGGAGGGAGCCTCCATTACCATGGAGATGACCCAGATCCGGGGAGTGGACTCCACGGTCCGGGACACGGTGGTGGAGGTCGCCGCCGGAGGCGAGTGTATCATCAATGAAAAGCTCATGACCGACGGGACCCAGACCGCCGAAAGCAATGTGGAGATCATCCTCAAGGGCGCCGGGGCCACGGGCCGGGTCATCTCCCGCTCGGTGGGCCGGGGGGAGTCGGTCCAGGTATTCCGTCCCTGCATGACCGGCCAGGCCGACTGCTTCGGCCATGTGCAGTGTGATTCCATCTTGATGGACCAGGCGAAGATCAAGTCCATCCCGGCCATTGACGCCCAGAGCGTGGACGCCCAGCTCATCCACGAGGCGGCTATCGGGCGGATCGCCGGGGACCAGATCCTGAAGCTTCTCACCCTGGGGCTCACCGAGGAGGAGGCTGAAGAGAAGATTTTGGAGGGCTTCCTGAACTGACTCCCCCCCTTTTTTCCAGAAAAAGAAAATATCCCTGTTTTCCGTAAGAACGGAAAACAGGGATATTTTTACCTATGTTCATCTTTTGTGAACGTCGCTTAGGCCGTCCCTTCCGCCGAAGTATCGGCGGCAAAGCTGTCCGCGTCCCGCAGAAGGTCATAGACCGTGCTGCCGATGGACCCGCAGACCGAGTAAATGCCCCGGCCGTCCCTGGCGGCGCTGGCGCCCGAAGTGAGGACCACCACCCCATCCCCCGTGTCCGGGTCGTAGGAGAGGAAATTGTAGACCCCAAAGGCGCTCCCCGTGTGATAGTAGAGCTTATCCCTGCCATAGAGGCCGTTCTGATACCGCAGGGGATGGCACTGGTAGTATTCCCCATCGGAAATATAGCCCAAGGGAGATTCCATATATTCTACCGCCCGCCGACTGAGCAGGGGGACCCCCTGAAATTCGCCGTCGTTGGCCAGCAGGGCCACCAGAGCGGCCTGGTCCTTGGCGCTGGCGGTAAATCCCCCGGCGAAAAACGCTCCATTGGCTCCCGGGGATCCGGGAGCCACATTGCCCCGGGCGGTAGCCAGGTCCCGCCCCACCGAGCCGCCGTACTGGTAGAGGGTGGTGTGGAGGTCAGACGCCTTGATCTCCCCCGAAAAGTAGGAAACATCCAGCCCCATGACGGAAAAGATGGGAGCCATGACCTGGTTCAGGTTCTTGTTGGCCGCCAGCTCCAGGGTCATGCCCAGCACCCCAAACGCGTAGTTGTTGTAGCCATAGGAGGAGAGGGCCCCCGGCTTCATATAGGAGTACCCCCCGGCGCTGGTAAGGTTGCTTCGCACCGCCGCCTTTCGCAGAGAGGCGTTTTCAAACATGCCGATGGAAGAGGTGTGGGACAGGATGGCGTCTATCGTCACAGGCGTATCCTTGTAATAGGGGTTGCGCATGGTGGCGTTCCAGTAGGTCCCAATGGACTCCTCCAGGTCGACGACCCCCTGGTCCCAGAGGGCCATAGCGGCCAGGGCCACGTCCACCTTGGAGATGGAGGCCACCCGGAGCTTGTGGTCCACCGTCATGGGGGCGGTCCTTTGGGTGGCCCAGCCGGTGGCAAAGGAATCCATGACCGCCCCGTTGTGGATCACGGCCACCTGCATCCCCACCGCGCCGTATCTCTTTGCGGTGGCCTCCACCTCAGCCTGAAGCTGGGTACGGATCTCGTCGGTAAAGCGGTATTCCCGGGCGGAAAGGCTGTCCGTAATGGCCCGGGCCAGCTCGTCCCCCTCACGGTAAGCCGTGAGGGCGGTGAGCATTTGGGCCATCTGGCCCCGGGTCACCGAAAGCTCAGGGTAGATGGTATCCGATACCATACCGGCAAACAGCCGGTTCTCCAAGGCCCAGGCCATGCTCTCCCGTGCGTAGTCGGAGACCTGGTTTCCGTCAGTAAATTCCGAAAGGAACTGTTCCTTGTTCATCTCCCGGGGAGCCCCGGCCATGCGGTAGAGAAGGGCGGAGAGTTGGGTCCGGGTCACCGGGAGATAGGGGCGGAAGGTGCCGTCCTCATAGCCGGTGGCGATGCCGGTCTTGGCGGCCCAGGCCGCCGCCGGAGCAAACCAGTCCTCGGCAGACACATCGGAGAATGCCCGGTCGGGAGGAGCCTCCTCCCCGCTCATACGGTAAAGCACGGTGACCGCCATGGCTCTTGTCACCAGGACCTCCGGGCCAAAGAGCCCGTCCTCGATCCCCTGGAGAAGCCCCAGGTGGGCGGCATAGGAAATGCAGTCGGCCTCCGGGGTACCCGGAGTCACGTCAGGGAAGGTAATGGCCCGAAGGGTCTCCAGCGGGGACCGGGGCTCTTCCGGCTCCGACTCGGCAGCCCCGGAAGCTTGGGGAGGAGCATGCTCCTCCCCCGGTGGGGCGGTCTCCCCGGAGGCAGGGTCACTGTTCTTGGGCGAAGGGAGGGTCTCCTGCGCCTGAAAGGGCAGATAAGGCTCCTCCGCATTCTCCTCTACAGAAGAGGCGGGGGCGGCAGCCAGCAGAGAGAGACAGCAAACCAGCAGGCAGGAGCCTAAAAATGTGGAGGCCGACAGCTTCATTTTCCAGTCACCCCTTTCCCGTAAGAATTCAGTATCTTTATTTATTATACAAAAAGGCCCCAGTCATGTCAACGTGAGGCGCCAGGGGATCTTTCCGAAAAAGAGCCAATTTTTGAAAAACGGTTTGTATTTTCCTTTTCAGAAAATACAAACCGTTTTGAATTTTGCCCTTTTACATTTGCTCCAGCCACTCCCGGAGCCGTCCGGCCAGGTCCTGGTTTTCAGCGGCCAGCTCCCGGTAAAGCTCCATGAGGCAGGGATCCTGGGAGGCCGCCGCCGCGGTAAGGCAAAGCAGGGCGGTCTGCTGCTCGGCCCGGTAGCGGTCCCGAAGGGCCAGGTGAAGGGAAGGAAACCTGGGGAGTGGACCGGCCTTCATCTCGCAGTGCTCCCCGGAGATCAGGAAGTGGGCGGTGGCCAGCCGGCGGGCCTGCCGCTCCTTGGCGGCCATCAGGTCAGAAAACAGCGGCTCCCTGCCGCGGCCGGCCTGCCGGACGGGCCGGGTAAGGCCCCGGTAGACCCGGCGGGACTCCCAGGTCAGGTCCAGCAGCCGTTCCAGGGTGGGAAGCTCCCTGGCGCTGGCGTCACCCAGGCAGAGGGTGGGCGTGGGCAAGGTGGGGGCAGGCCGCGCGGGCAGAGGAGCCGGGACGGCGGGAGCGGGAACAGGCTGGGGCGGCAGGGTGGACGCTTTGACTGCCTCCGCCTGGGGCTCCTCCAGCGTGAAAGGGCAGTCCATTCGGTCCTGGGGCATGACCCGCTGCCAGACCCGGCGGAAGGATGCCTGGTCCAGGGCGGGCGTCTGGGGTTCGTTCATAACCATACCTCCTTTGCCGTCATTCTATGCCGGGAAAGAAAAAACCGTGCCTTTTAACGGCCTTCTCTCCATTTGCCCCTGGCGGAGGCTGTTTTTCGCCCGCCCTTTTTCTTTCCCGTCGCCGCCTCCCGCTCCCGGAGGAGGCCGCTGACCATTGGCCGTCTCTACGCTGTCCCCTCCTTCCGCTGGACATATCGGAAACAGGCCGGGGTCTTGACGGTCTTGTACCGGGCCCGGGGGTCTCCGCAGTGGCCCACACCAAGGGGTATATACTTGGTGCTGCTCCGCCGGACATAGTGCCGGTAAAAGTGTTGGCAGGTCTCGCAGGTCTTTTCTTGCTCTTCCATTGGTATCACCTCCTCCAGCAATAAGATATCATATAGATATCTTATTGTCAACATCTTTTAGAAGTCTTTTAGACTCGTTGAAAAAGCGGCATCACTATGATATTATTTTGATATCAAATAGAATCTTTTTGGGGGATGATTTTTTGGGCAAACAACAGACTCCGTATCCACTGCGCATGGCTCCGGAAGTAATGGCAAAACTAAAAGTGGTGGCTAAAAGCCACGGCCGCTCTGTCAATAAGGAAATCGAGATCATGGCCCAAGAGAATGTTGCCGCATACGAGGAAAAGAACGGCCCCATCATCGTGGAGGTCTCCCAAAGTGACCAAAACTGAACTTTTAGACCGGGTCTCCCGGTCTTCTGAGGAGCGTCAGCTCTTTTCCCGGGTGCTGGATAAGCTCGACCAGGCCGCCCGGGGCGCTCCGGCCCACACCCCCTTTCTCTCCCAGTCCCAGCAGGAGGCCGTCAAACGGCTTTTGAACGCCGCCGGACACCCCCGGCACCTCTTCGCCGGGGGCTTTCCGGGCTCCGAGCGGCAGGTCTGCGCCCTCCTTCCCGACTGGCAGGAGGAGGACCATTGGGAGCCCCCATACGCCGCCCTCCGCTGCTCCTGGCAGTCGGGAGAAAAACTCACCCACCGGGATTTCCTGGGCTCCATCCTGGGTCAGGGCATCGACCGGGAGAAGGTGGGGGACCTTTTGGTGGGAGAAAGCTTCTGCGACATTCTTGTCATGGAGGAGCTGAAGCCCTATCTGCTCCAGAGCTTTGATTCGGCGGGCCGTACCCGCCTCAGGGTGGCGGAGCTTCCCCTGGAGGCCGTCCAGCCCCCGGAAAAGCAGGTGAAGGTCATCCATGACACGGTGAACTCCCTGCGGCTGGACGCGGTGATGGCCACCGGCTTTTCCCTCTCCCGGGGAAAGGCTGCCGACGTCATCTCGGCGGGGCGGGTGGAGGTGAACCACGCCCTCTGCCTCAAGTCTGACCGCACCGTGACCCAGGGGGACGTGCTCACCTGCCGGGGGCTTGGGAAATGTGTTTTGACCGAGGTCAACGGCCTTTCCAAAAAGGGCCGTGTCATGATCGTAATGGAACGGTATTTGTGAAAGGAGAGCTGCGCTGTGATCACAGATGAGAAGGTAGCCCGGATCAACGAATTGGCCCGAAAGGCCCGGACCCCGGAGGGCCTTACTGAGGCAGAGCAGGCCGAGCAGGCCGCCCTCCGCCGGGAGTACGTGGACGCGGTGAAGGCCAGCTTGCAAAGCCAGCTGGACCACACCACCGTCATTGAGCCCGACGGGACAAAGCGTAAATTAAAGCCCAAGGACTGAAAACCCTTTCCACGGGGAGGTGAGCGGCGTGGACCCTGAATACAACCTGCCGGAGCGGGAAGACGACATGCCCCCCATTGACGATGAGCTGCGGGAGGCCATGGAAGACCTGGTTCGGAAGCTGGAAAAGTTCGACAGACTCCAAAAGCTGCTGGCCCTTCTCTCAACGGTGTGCTTTTGGAATATTGTCGGCATTGCAGCGCTTTTTGCCAATGTCTTGGTTGCAATGTTTTTGGGAAACCATCTTTCAGATAAGGCAGGAGACCTTATTCACAGAGCCTACCCCTGGATCCAAAGCATTCCTTTTTTGTATGGAAGCGGTGGAAGAGGCTACAACGGAATTACAGCGGGGACCCGAATTTGGGCTGAGGCCAAGAGAACGGGAGACCAACTGACTCTGAGACTGATGCGGCTTGCACAACCATCGAGGATGATCGGGCGGTGCGCTATTGGTATGTTTGGTTACATAGCCGCCTGCTTCTGTTCGGCGGATTTATGAAGGATTTTATGATATAGAGCAAAACAAATTGGAATCAAGCCGTAAAAATCAACTTTTTGGAATCATGTTTTTGGATAAAACCAGGGCGGGCCTCAATATGAGACCCGCCCTGCCTCCTGTTATGTGGTTTTGTCCCTCTATGGAAAATTTTTTGCTTTTCTGAAAAATCCCGGCCCGCTGAAACGTGTTATGGGTGAAAGGAGATGAGACCGTGACCGACTTCGACTGGGAGCAGGAGCTGGGCCGGATCGTAGAGACCTACAGCCCCATGCTCCTTCGAGCCGCCCTTACCCGGACGGCCACCCCCGCCGACGCTGAGGACGCGGTCCAGGACGTATTTCTCCGGGTGCTGGCCAAACGCCCCTGTTTCCGGGACAGGGACCACGAAAAGGCCTGGCTGATCCGCTCCACCCTCAACCGGGCCTCCGACATCCGCCGCAGGAGACGTGACGACGCCCCTCTGGATGAGCTCACCGAGGCCGCCGCCCCCGAGACCGATTACGGCCCCCTTCTTTCCGCTGTCCGCTCCCTGCCCGAGGCGTACAGTGCCGTGATCCACCTTTATTATTACGAGGGCTATTCCATCAAAGAAATCGCCAGACTGCTGGCGCTGCCCGTCCCCACCGTGGGGACCCGGCTGGCCCGTGGGCGGGAGCGCCTGCGGGACTTACTGAAGGAGGAAGATCTGCCATGAACAAGGAAGCATACCGCGCGCAGGTGGACGCCGTCTCCTTCTCCCCTGATTTTCAGGACCGGACCATGGCACGCCTGAAAACACTGGCCCGGGAAAAGGAGAAGCAAACCATGAAAAAAGCGAATTGGAGAACTGGATTTGTTGCGGCCGCCGCGGCCGCTCTGCTGATCGTCAGCGCCTACGCCGCCGTCACTCTGTTGGGGCCCAAGGATGTGGCCCGGGAGGCGGGCAAGGAGACCCTGGCCGCCGCTTTTGAGAGCGAAAGCGCCATCGAGGTCAATGAAACCAAAACCGTGGGGGACTACAAGGTGACCCTTATGGGTCTGGTGAGCGGAGAGGGCTTGAACCGGGTGGAGAACCTTCCCAATGGGGTCACCCGGGATAAGACCTACGCCGTTCTGGCCTATACCCGCACCGACGGAACGGCCATCACCGAAGATGTGCCCGACCTCACGGTCAGCCCCCTCGTCGAGGGCTACGCCCCTTGGGTGGTCAACGCCTGGACCCTGAGCGGCGGCACCAGCACCTTTGCCCAGGACGGGGTGCTCTACTACCTCTTCGAGTGTGACAATGTGGAGCCCTTTGCCGACCGCACCGTCTACCTGGCGGTCTACCCTGGCACCCATATCCCCCCCAGCACCGAGAACTTTGCCATCAGCGACGAGGGCCATATCTCGGTGGCGGATGGCTCGGAGGCCGTCCTGTTCACCCTGCCCCTGGCCCCGGCTAAGGCCGACCCCCAGAAGGTGGCCGGGATGGGCTTTGACACCTGGGAGCCGTTGGAGATGGCCCCCACTGGGGATGAGCCCTTCAACGGGGAGATTCGGCTCACCCCGGAGGAACCCGTGGAGAACAGCTCTGACGCAGACGTCGAGGTGAAGGATTACACCCAGACCCAGCCCATCAGCTTGCCCTCCCCCGTCCCCTCCACTCACCCCTGAGAGAACCCAAACGCACGAAAGCACGGCCCCGGTCAATGACCGGGGCCGTGTCCTGTTATAAAAGCGCTATTCCATACTCCCACCCGAACCACAAAAGCCCCAGTTGAAGGAGCAGCAGGGCGGGAAGGCCCCACGCAAACCGCTTGTGCAAGGTCTTGTGCCGGAAAACACGCATCCCCAGTATGGCCCCCGGGGTCCCTCCCAAAAATGCCACCAAGAACAGGGTCTTCTCCCGGATCCGCCACCGGCCCCGCTTGGCCCTGTGTTTGTCGATCCCCATGAGGGCAAAATTCACCACGCTGGCCCCAAGGATCCAATAAAGCAGCGGCTTTTCCATTCAAACACCTCCGTTCTTCTTATTTATACCACAGAACCGGCCGAATGTCTTGCTTTTTCCGTCCTTGTCCGCTATAATAACCAAAGAACGCCTTTTGCCCGGAGGGGGACAGCAGGGGGGAAGCATATGATAACCGACTTTACCGACCGCCGTCCAGCGCTTTCCGCCCTGTTGATCGTGTTTCTTTTCACTGTGGTCCCCGGCGCTTTTCTCTTCCTTGGAGAACTGTTTGGAGACGGCGGGATCTCCACGAAAATCGTCTTTGTCTACGTGCTGGTCCTCCAGGTGATCCTCTGGTTCAAGCTCGACCGCCCCATCCTGGTCATGACCCCGTTTATCCTGTCCCTCCTGGGCTTTATTGTCAGCGAGGTCGTCTATACCGTCTCCCTGAGCAACGCACCCGTGGGAGCGGGCCCCAACTTTTCCGCCTTGTTGTTTTCCTCAGCCCTTGTCGTTCTTTTCGGCATTGTTGGGGTGGGCAGCGTCGGCGGCCTGCTGGTTTTCGGCGCCATCATTATCCTTAAAAAGCTCTGGGAGAGCATTGTCCGCCGATAACTAAGCGCCCGCTCGCCCCTTTGCGATTTTTACCATCTATATAAAAAAGGACGGATCGATATGAAATTAGGCATCGTCGGACTTCCAAATGTTGGAAAATCTACACTCTTTAACGCCATTACCAACGCCGGGGCGGAGAGCGCCAACTACCCCTTCTGCACCATCGACCCCAACGTGGGCGTGGTGGCTGTGCCGGACCAGCGGCTGGACTGGCTCAGCGAGCTCTACCACCCCAAAAAGACCACCCCCGCCGTCATTGAGTTCGTGGACATCGCGGGCTTGGTGAAGGGAGCTTCCAAGGGCGCCGGTCTGGGCAACAAGTTCCTGGCCAACATCCGGGAGTGCTCGGCCATCGTCCATGTGGTGCGCTGCTTTGACGACGAGAACATCATGCACGTGGTGGAGAATACCTCCCTCAACGTGCCCGTGGACCCCATGGGGGACATTGCCGCCATCGACCTGGAGCTGATCCTGGCCGACGTGGAGATGGTGGACCGGCGGATCAAGAAGGCCGAGACCGCCGCCAAGGGGGACAAGAAATTTCTCAAGGAGGCCGAGCTCTTTACCCGGCTCAAGGACTGGCTCAACGACGGCAACTCCGCCCGGAGCTTCGAGTGTGACGAGGACGAGCGGGAGGTCATCGCCACCAGTGAGCTTCTCTCCCTCAAGCCGGTGATCTACGCCGCCAACCTGGACGAGGACGGCTTCGCCGCCCCCGAGGGCGTGGCCTACTACCAGCAGGTCCGGGACCTGGCCGCCAAGGAGGAGGCACAAGTCATTCCCGTATGCGCCAAGCTGGAAGCCGAGATCGCCGAGCTGGACGGAGAGGAAAAGCAGATGTTCCTGGAGGACCTGGGGGTCCACGAGTCCGGCCTGGACCGGCTCATCAGGGCCAGCTACACCCTGCTGGGGCTCATCTCCTTCCTCACCTCCGGCGAGGACGAGTGCCGGGCCTGGACCATCACCAAGGGTACCAAGGCCCCCCAGGCCGCGGGCAAGATCCACACCGACTTCGAGCGGGGCTTTATCCGGGCCGAGGTGGTGGCCTTCGAGGACCTGAAAAACACCGGCTCCATGGCCGCCGCCAAGGAGAAGGGCCTGGTCCGCTCTGAAGGCAAGGAATATGTGATGAAGGATGGGGATATCGTCCTCTTTCGGTTCAACGTGTAAGCCCGGACGACAAGGTGCGAAGCCTGTAAACCAACACCGAACATAAAGTACCACCCCCGGACGACATTGTCCGGGGGTGGTACTTTACGTAAGATCACCAATGTATCTGAAAAAGGGCTCCACTAAAAATAAGACCGAGAAGTAGCAGGACCAGCCACAGGATAAAGAAGAATTTTCCCCATTTATTAGACATATCCCAGGGTCTCCTTAATCTTGATTTAGCTGGGCCAGTTCAGATTCCGAATATACACGTGTGGGGGCAATAACTAATAAATCGTTATGAGAGTAAGAAGTAATGGCGGAAACACATAAAACGTCTTGTGAATTACAGTCTCCAACAGTAAATAGCACAGGAATTTCTTCAATGGCATATTCTTCAATTTTTTCATAATAACCATTATCCATATATTTGACGATTACATCACCATCTGTTTCCAATTGGTAGTTTTCGCTGTAGAGAGCATACATTTTTCTCCCTGACTCTCCTTTCGTGTGTAGAACGATCCTCAGATTGGCAGAATTACCAATCCCAAAATAATTATACCACGCAGATTATACAAGGTCAATAATTTTTTTACAGAAAAAATAGATTTCTTGTGCAGAATATATAAGTTTGATTCCTGCCTTGTTTCAAAACGGAGGGGCAGCCATTTCGTTCGGCTTTTCGCAACCATATATAAGGACTGCGCCACCGTCCGCGCCGCGGCGGTGAAGTTCGGCATGCACTGTCCACAAGGATCTCCAGGACTGTCTGCCCGGTCTTAACCGCCCCCTCTACCTCCAGGCCCGGGCGGCGCTGGACGAAAACAAGACGGTCACCCGGGGCGAGATGGTGAGGCTGCTACTGGACAGCCTGGGGTACAAGGAGTTTGCCAGCCTTCAGGGCATCTTCCGCTGTGACTTTACCGATGCGGCAGAGATCCCCGAGCCCCTCATGGGCTACGCCGCCCTGAGCCAGGCCCTGGACCTGGTGGACGGCGGAGACGCCGGGACCTTCGGGGCCAGTACCCCCGCCACCCGGGCCCAGGCCGCCGCCCTGCTATGGAAGTATATGAGTAAATAAGGATCAAAACCGAACCGCCCCCGGACCCCTTAAGTTGGTCCGGGGGCGGTTTGAATTGCCGCAAGCAGGGCCCCTTTGCAAGTTTGGAACTATCTGGAATATATTTGTTGACAAATAGACAAATATATCATACAATACAATTATGGAGGAGAACTTCAATAAAAACTTGGTCAAAGCACAGAGGACGTTTCTCTGGCTGACCAGAAAGGACCGGGTGAGTCCCATGCAGAGGTAATCTTTGTCCATTGTTCTTCCGTACGGATCCGCCATGCTGCCGATCACAAAGGAGGATTATTATGATGACAAAGAAATTCCTATCCATGCTTCTGGCTGCGGCTATGTGTCTGTCTCTGGCGGTTGTTGCCATTGCCACAGATGCCCCAGATACAGATATTCGAAAAAGTGACGGAATTTTTATTTCTGCAGCCTGTTCGGAAAATATTGACTTTAAAAATCAAATTTGGGGACAAACCGCAGCAGCATACAATGGAACCGTGAATCAAGCAGAGGTATTCGTCAGCACAGATAAAAGCTTTGCGCATGTAAATTTGACATATCATGGAACACTGTATTCCGCGGTTTTACCCGGACAGTATACCGGGATCGCGCTTTCTGAAACGATGGGGTATGTCGGCGTATATGAAGGCTTTCTTGTTCCTGTTGACGGGGAAGGTGGACCTTCCATTCCTGTAATTGCCGATATTACATTTACGTCAGAAGAAATGTTTACGATTCTCACCCTTGGACACTTTGATGATCCTGAGAACTTTAACACATTGTACTTTGGCCCTCGTTCTGAGAAAATTGAGGAAATTTCTTGCATATACGCAGAAGCCGTAATTGCGAAACAGGCTGAAGAATCGAAGGATGAGGTTAATAGCGATAATGATTTGGCTGAGCCCATTTCGGCTCGAATCAATGCTAAACCAGAGTTTTGGGGAAGTACATCAAAGTACGCAAATAATTATTCTGTTGGACATTTAAGCTTGTTTCATGCTCCTGAGTTGTATAACAACCAAGATATAAATATCATCGTTAAATTAAACTCTGATTGTATTGGAGCAAAGAACGCTATTGCCGCACAAGGAGTAACCCCAGGTTATACCGTGGCATATGCCTATCCTGATACATTGTATTTTTCGATCAATAGCAGATCAAATGACTTTCACATGCAAGCAGACCATTGGACTCCTAAGGAAGGGTCAACCTCTTTTGCCTTCGAAATTCCGTTTTATACAAAGGCGTTAGGGTTTCAGACGATTTCAGCAACATTGAAAACATCAACAACCAAGGTAACAACATCTAAAATCGGCACAGGAAATAATTCCCGAAATTGTATTGCCTGGGAATTATGGAAAAATTTGGGAGGATGGCAAAATCCTTCGTTGGATGGCGACTATACTACAAGTACGGGATTTTCAGTAGAAGGTATTTATAAATATGCTGGTAATATAAGTCAGACTCACGTGGAAACATTTTCTGTCACAGGCGCTCTCCGCTATGAATACATTCTTTTGGGAAACAGTAGTAGTACACTCACCCAACACTTTAAAACTCAGAATATGACGCTCACCTCGTCAGTCAAGGTTTTCCCGTGAGGCAGGAAAGGAGGCACAGCCAATGGAGCACAAATCCAATAATGATGTTCGTGCATCTTTTAAGGCTCTATTTTTTCTAATGCTTGGGCTCTGTGTGCTGATGTTCTTTCTGTGGGCGAGATGGTGGCGACCAACACCAGGCCAAAAGTCGGAATGGCTGGTACCAGTAGATGGGCTGACGCGGGGTGAAGTCTATTTCTACGGGCCATCAGACAATGATATACGGGAACGGTATAACGGCTCTGACGAGAAGCGGACCCTAGTGCTTCTGGATGGCCGTCCAGAGGAATTTCCGCCGTACGACGATATAAATAATCGTTTCCAGGGCGGAGACCTCTACCGTATGGCGGAATACTTTAGCGCAGGTTACATATTACACGAGATCCCCGCTTTGCCTGAAGACTCCTACACTGTATTCCAGTATAACTTTTACTATGAAGACGGTGGATTTTTTCTTGTTAATGTCTATCCCCATGCAATTTCAATCAATGGTTCCCTTTACCAAATTGAGGGCGACGACGAGGGAAAAACAACTTTGGCAGAACTTTTAGAAATTATGTTTTGGCAGTTGAGCGCAGAGGTTCGGTCGTAAGGCCCCGGCGGGGCGGTTCTTTTGTCCGGGCCTTCGTGAGCGAACAACAAGACAGAGGAACCGTCCCTGTGTCTTTTCAACAAACTATAAGAACCCTGAAGAATTAGCCTTTCAATTTGGGTTAACTGGAGTTGGAATATGGATGGAAGAAGTAACTGGGGAAATTTATAATACAAAAATATATTATTCTTTTCCGTCTTGGGATTGGCCGGATAATTGGCCAGACCCCTAATGAGTTTTTATGAAAAGCAAACAAAAGTATTTTGTTAGTGCCCTTGTTGGCTTGCTGATCCTTTTTCTCGTAGTGGTAATTGGAATTTATCTCACGAGCGAAAGGTCTTTTCGTTCTGCAATTTTGCTCCCAGAGAGCGACATATGTTCCGTAGAAATAAAATCATATTCTACCGGACATACAATGCTTGTGGAGGGGGAAGAAAAGGAAACTCTTTTAGAACTGTTGGCTCAAGTAACTTATGCAGGCTCTTGCTTATTTTCCCCTGGGCCTGTTCAAGCACAAGACCATATATATTCACTAATAGTATGGACTGAAAATTATTATAGCGTTTTTGCAATTACAGAAGGAAAAAGTTATATGATAACCCCGTGCAATGTTTACATTAAAAATGTTTGTCCAGTGTATTACTATATACTAAAGATTGCAGAATGAAGCAGGCAAGGGGACGGTTCTCTCGTCTGCCCCTTCGTGTTCAACGAAGACAGAAGAACCGTCCCCTTGTCTTCGAGACCCTACAAATCAACATATCAGAACATCCAACATGCTAATAAATAGTTTATCGGAAATCATGCCTTAAAGGTCAAGGTCAAAGGGGGCTATGAGAAGATGAAGAAACCGCGCCGGGAGAATATCCGCACACTACTGATCAGCCTGCTTGCCATTTTACTTCCCATTGCCTTGCTGTTGGCCTACAAGCTTTGGCCCTCACCGTCCCCGGCGGGGACGGAGAAACTGATCCCGGTAGACGGGTTGATACGGGGCGAGGTCTATTTCTACGGGCCATCAGACAATGATATACGGGAACGGTATAACGGCTCTGACGAAGAGCGAACTCTAATCCTTTTGGATGCTCGGCCCCCTGAACGTTCAGATACCCTTGATGGGAACAAGGATTTTAATGGCGGCGACCTCTACTGTATGGCCGACTATTTTAACTTGGGCTATAACTTACATGAAATCAAAACCTTGCCCGAAGGTTCCCGCACCGTATTCCAATATAACTTTTACTACGGGGACGGTACGTTCTTTGTTGTCAATGTCTATCCCCACGCACTTTCGGTAAACGGGACCCTTTATCAAATGGAGGGCGACGGCGAAGGAGATGTAACTTTTGTAGAGCTTCTGGAACTCCTGTTTTGGAGGCTAAGCGCAGGGGATTGGCCGTAAGCCAGCGGGCCAGTTCTTTTATCCGATCCTTCGCAAGCGAATTAACAAGGGAGAGCCCCCCGGGCTCTCCCTTGTGTTATTCCTTTACTTTTTGGACCGGGCTTTGGCCTTCAGACGGCGCAGCTTCTTGTGGCACTTGAGGGCAAAATCCATGCCCCGGGCCGCCAGGGGCTTGTAGACCATGGTGAACTGGCCACAGAACTCGCAGAAGTCCCCGCTAAAACCCTTTTTGAACCGGTAGAGGCCGTAGAGAGGGTTGTCGGGGGACAGGTCGCCCGAGACCCCCCGGAAGTCGTAGATCCGGCAATGGGTCTCGATGGACCAACGGATCATCTCCCACTGGAGGAGGTAGTTGGGCATGACGTTGCGGTGCTCGTTGGAGGAGGCGCCATACATATACCAGGTCTTGTCCCCGTACTGGCTGGCGATGGCCCCGGACACGGGCAGGTCCCCCAGGTAGGCCATGTAGAGCCGGCCATGGGGACCCAGGGCTTTAAGCATGTTGGCGAAATACTCCTTGCTCCGCACCAGGAAGCCGTCCCGCTTGCCGGTGGTCTGCATGATGTCGGCAAAGGCGGTGATGGCGTCGTCGGGGATGGCCTCATCCCCGCCCCAGAACCGGGTGGTGACCCCCTTCTTGGCGGCCAGGCGCACGTTATAGCGGGTCTTCTGCTCGAAGGCGGCCATGACCTCCTCCTCGGTCTTGCCCTCCACGTTCAAACGGAAGACAAACCGGGGCTGGATGCCCTCAAAGTTTAGGCTGTCCCCCTCCCGCTGGAAGCCCAGGGACTCCATGTCGGTCTTGAACTGCTCGTCAGAATTGAGCACGTCGGGGTCCACCGCCATGAGGTAGCCCTTCACGGCCTTGGCCACGGCGGCGGCACCGTCGGTGAGGTCGCGCATCACGGTCATGTCCCGGATGTCGCACACCGGGCCCCGGGGGGCGTAAAGCATGGCAAAGCCGCCGGGCATCTTGCGGATGAGGATGGAAATGACCCCGCGAACGGCGCCGCTCTCATCCAGGGACAGCACCCCCCGCCAGTCCCACTGGGGCTTGGCGGCGGGCCAGTAGGTGGACTGGAGGAAATGGCCCTTGGGGTGGGAAGACACGAAGGCCTCCAGGCGGGCGCAGCCCTCTTTGTCGGTTTTGGTTATGATCTGATACACAGCGTGTCACCTCAAATGTCAGATATAGTGCCGGTGGGGGTTGGGGAAGAGCATGTCCACCTGGGCGGTCACGGTGCTTCCGGGGGCGAGGTCGGTGCCTGCGGCATTCACCAGAGTGTACTGGGTGCCGATGCGGCCCACCACGGGCAGGGCCTTGTCCCCGTAGCGGACAACGGGGGGGCGGCGGTAGAGGTCGAAGGCCTGCTTGAAGGCCCGGAGCGGGTCTAAAAACCGCAGGTGCTCAGGCCGCTTTTCCAGGCCGAAGCCGTTGTGCCGGCCGATGGCCACCACGGCCACGTCGGTGTCCGCCTTCATTTTGCAGATGGAGGAGTATCCCGTGGTGTCCCCCTTTTTCAGTATCCGGCGGTCCACCACCCGGGCCTTGAACACCCCCACCCGGCGGAGCTCCACGGGCACCTTCACCGGCAGGCGGCCCACCAAGGCGGAACCCACCCGGACGGCGTCCAGCCAGGTCTTGGGAAAGCGGAGGGCGGCGCAGGAGTTGGCCATGTGCCGCAGTCCCACCTGGACGCCCTGGGCCTCCAGGGCGGAAAGGGCCTCCTGAAAGCGGCCCAGCTGGCGCATGGTCTGGGTATTGCCCGCCTCAAAGGAGGCGGCAAAATGGGAGAAAATGCCCTCGAAGGTCAGGTTTTCGGTGCGGTAGACCTCTAAAAGGTCCTCAATGTTGGTCCAGCGGGAGCCGAAGCGGCCCATGCCGGTGTCCACCGCCACGTGGACCCGGACCGGCTTGTCCCCAGCGTGGGCGGCGTAAAAGCGGGCTGAGGCCGGACCCGAGACCGTCAAAAGGATCCCGGCCTCCAGAAGGGCGGCGAGCAGGTCCGGGTCCCCCACGGGAGCCAGGAGCAGAATGTCCTCCCCGGTAAATCCCGCGTCCCGGAGGGCAAAGGCCTCGGCGGGGTCGGAGACCGCCAGGGTGGTCACTCCGGCGGACACCCAGGCCCGGGCAGCCTCAGGGCCGGACACCCCGTAGCCGTCGCATTTGACCACCCCGATAACAGGCACCCCCACATATTCTGTAATGGCTTTGGCATTAAAGGCCAGGTCCTCCCGGGAGATCTCCAGATAGCAGGAGGAAAGGGGCAGCTTGTCCATGGTAGGACCTCTCTTTCTTGCGTAACCCCATTCTTCCCGAAAGAGATGGGATAAAACCTCTTTTGATGCGTTTTGTTCTGGATTATTTTATCATGGAGAGGCCCAAAATACAAGGGCAGAATTGGAAAAGACAGGAAAAGGGCCGCCCATCAGGCGGCCCTTGGACAGAAATTTTCTTTTTTACCCCTCCGCCGGGGCAAACACCTCTGCCTGAAAGGCCTCCCAGGCTTCCGGGTTTTGGACAAAGTACCGGGGACACTCCTTGCCCCGAATGTCGTAGTGCCGGATCACGTCCTCCTCCTTCAGCCCATAGAACTCGGTCAGCCAGCGGACCAGCTTCACCAGGGCGGCGTAACTCTCGGGGGTGAACTCCCCGGTGTCGTCCGGGTGGCAGACCTCAATGGAAAGCGTGTCGTCGTTGCGGTCGTTGGAGGCAAAGGCCACCTCCCCGATGGGGACGCAGAGAAGAATTTCCCCGTCCAGGCCGATGATGAAGTTGCTGGATGCGTATGTTTCACGGCTTCGGGACAGTCCGGCAAAATAGTTTCGGTTTTGCCTGGCGGTGGTCCCCGGGTTGCCGATATAGTGAACTACAATGCCGTTCACCGCCGTCATAGCCCGGCCGGGCCGGGAATAATCGTTCAGCGGCAGCAGGTCCTGGGTGATCCAATCGGGCAAGGGCTCAGGAACAGGCACAGTCACCAGTTCAGCCTGAGGCCGAAACAAAAACAGAGCAACCAGCGAGCCGGCAAAAAGCAGCAGCGAGCAGGCCAGCAGCGTTCGGACCCAGCCAGGCAGAGCGGGCCGGGAATCAGCCAAGCGGGCTCCAGACATAGTTTTCCCCCTCTTTCGACGTTTTCCTTATTATACATCGAAAGAGGGGGAATGTGTCTTAATTTTTTATGACATTTACGCCTCGCCGCCGTCCTCCT
Source organism: uncultured Oscillospiraceae bacterium (assembly GCA_910585735.1). Lineage (GTDB taxonomy): Bacteria > Bacillota > Clostridia > Oscillospirales > Oscillospiraceae > Vermiculatibacterium. The sequence goes on from CAJUEU010000006.1 coordinate 33,541, forward strand.
GACCATGCCGATACTTTTGCCGGGTGGCAATGCCTCCCCGAATATGCCGCTGGGCCTTGTTTTCCTCCAACACCGCCCGTGCCTGAAGATAAAGGGGCCGGTTCAGGGCGGGCAGACGGTCCTGGAGGTCCTTGTGAACAGTGGACTTTGAGATCCCAAACTTTACCGCCGCAGAGCGGACGGTGGCCCGGTTTTCTATGATGTACTGGGCCAACCGCACGGCCCGCTCTTCCATATTCCCTTTCACTCGCAACACTCTCCCCATGGCGTCATTCTGGGGAATGTATATGAGAAGAACAAAAGAAATATGAAGGAAACCCGAAGGGCGCCGCTTCCTTTCCCTCTGGGCCAAGGCCAAATTTTTTCGAAAATTTTCAAAAAAATAGGGAAAATCTCTTGACAGAATCGAACACTTGTTGTATTCTTGTGAGGAACAGATGTTCTATGAACCACATTTCTTTTTACAGCTTCAGTTCTTTTGCTGATTTAGTCCCATTTATAGGACCTATAATTTGGTATTCTCAGAATATCAAATGAAAAGGAGGAAGTTTCCATGACCACCACCTATTATACTTTTCGCACACGCAAAGTCAAAGTCAGCGGCGGTCCCGACCTGGTGACTCTGGTTCCCGAGGTCCAGACCGCTCCCGCCCCCCGTTCCGCCGGGGAGGCCAAGGGGGAAGTCCTGGACTTTGACTTCTGCCGGAAGCATATGGAGACCAAGAATGCCTGGAAGGCCCTGGCCCAGGCAGCTGAGGAAAGCGGGGAGGATGAGGCCCTTCTGGAAGAGGGCTGTGCCTCCGGCCGACAGAAGGACCAGAAAGCGCCGGGCAAGTGGCAGTCCTCCGCACGGCTGGAGCTGGTCGCCACGATGGCGGTGATCCTGGTGTCGGTCTGCGCCTCCCTGGCCTTTTTGTCGCTGCTGTAACAGGTCCCATTTGAGGGGGGCGGCCCTATGGCCGCCCCCTGCTTTTATCCAAAGTCCAGGTAGAAATTTCCGTTTTCCTGTGATACAATGGAAAAGAGAAACAAAACAAAGGGGGACGAGCCAATGATGACCCAAGTACGCTCTCTGGGGCTGCGGGGAGTGGAGGGCTACCCGGTGGTGGCCGAGTGCGACCTGTCCGGGGGGCTTCCCAACTTTGAGATCGTGGGTCTGCCTGACGCCGCTGTGAAGGAGGCCCGGGACCGGGTGCGGGCTGCGGTAAAAAACTGCGGCTTTCAGTTCCCTGTGTCCCGGATCACGGTGAACCTGGCCCCCGCCGACCGCAAAAAGGGGGGCACGGTCTACGACCTGCCCATCTTGGTGGGCATTCTCTCCGCCCAGGGGGAACTGCCACGCCCCGAGGCCGACTGTGCCTTTGTGGGGGAGCTCTCCCTGTCCGGGGCCCTGCGAAATGTCCCCGGTATGCTCCCCATGGCTTTGGCCGCCCGGGAGGCCGGGGTCAAGCGGCTCTTCGTCCCCGCCGATTCCGCCCCTGAGGCCACCCTGGCCAAAGGGCTAACCGTCTTCCCGGTGGAAAATGTCATGCAGCTGGTCGCCCACCTAAGGGGGGAAGAGCCCATCCCGCCCGCCGAACCCTGGACCCCGGGGGGAAGCGGCCAGCCCCAGCCTGATTTTTCTGAGGTGAAGGGCCAGGAGAACGTGAAGCGGTGCCTGGAGATCGCCGCCGCTGGGGGACATAACGTGTTGATGATCGGCCCTCCCGGCTCGGGAAAGTCCATGCTGGCCAAACGGCTTCCCTCCATTCTTCCCCATCTCAGCGAGAAGGAGGCTCTGGAGGCTACCGCCGTCCACTCGGTTCTGGGGCTCACCACCAAGGAGGAGCCCTTGCTCACCCGGCGGCCTTTCCGCTCCCCCCACCATACCATCTCCACCATGGGGATGGCGGGGGGCGGCAACCCTCTCATTCGCCCGGGTGAAATTTCCCTCTCCCACAACGGGGTGCTGTTTTTAGACGAGCTGCCCGAGTTCCACAAGGACGTGCTGGAGGTGCTGCGTCAGCCCATGGAAGAGGGGAAGGTGCAGATCTCCCGGGCGGCGGGGAGCGAGGTCTTCCCCGCCCGGTTCATGCTGGTGTGCGCCATGAACCCCTGCAAGTGCGGCTGGTACGGCTACTCGGACCGCTGCAGGTGCAATCCCAAGGACGTGGAGCGGTACCAATATAAAATTTCCGGGCCTATGCTGGACCGAATTGACCTCATTGTAGACGTGGCGCCCCCGGATTTCGACACTCTGGCCGACAAGCCCGCCGGGGAGCCTTCGTCCGCCATCAAGGAACGGGTGGATTCCGCCCGGAGCCTCCAGGCCAAGCGGTTTGGGGTGGAAGGGGTCCCCTGCAACGCCCAGATGGGCCGCACCGAGCTGGAGGAGTTCTGCCCCCTGGACGAAACATGCCAGAACCTAATGAAGGGGGCCTTCGAGCGGCTGGGCCTCACCGCCCGGGGTTATGACCGCATCCTCCGGGTGGCCCGGACGATCGCCGACCTGGACGGCAACGACCAGATCCAGGCTCCTCACATCGCTGAGGCGCTACAATATCGGGCTACGGGGTGGATGGCGAAGTGAGAAGCGCGGTGAAGCGGACAAGGAGCGACACTGGACCGGAGCGAAGGTGAGCAGTGCAAACAAAAAGGGCGGACAGCGTGTGCTGTCCGCCCTCTCTGTTGGAAAACTTACGCCAGATCTTCCCCGTTGGACTGGATGCACTTCTGATACCAGTAGAAGCTGTCCTTGCGGATGCGCTTCAGGTCTTTCAGGTCGTGCTCGTCCCGGTTGATATAGATCATCCCGTACCGCTTGGTGATACCCTGGTGGGTGGAGACCAGGTCGAAGGCCGACCAGGGGGAGTAGCCCATGAGGCGCACCCCGTCGGTGATGGCCTCCTGGCAGGCCTGGATGTGGACCCGGAGGTAGTCGATGCGGTAGTCATCGTGGATGGTGCCATCCTCGTTCAGGGTGTCGGGCACGCCGCAGCCGTTCTCGGTGATAAGGAGGGGGAGCTGATACCGCTCCCAGAGCTGGCGCAGGGTGATCCGCAGGCCCACGGGGTCGATGCCCATGCCGTAGCTGGTCCGATCCTGGAGCGGGTTGTCCACCCCCACGGCCAGGCCGGGCTCGGTCATCATGCCGGTCATAAATTCCTTCATGTTGGCTTCGTTCCGGGGGGCCTTCAGGACCTCACGGGCCTTCTCCCCCTCGGTCTGGGAGACATACTTCACCGTGCTGGCCCCGTAGTAGTTGAAGGCGATGAAGTCGGGGTGGGCGTTGCTGAGGGCTTCGGCATCGCCGGGGGCGAACTCGGGGGCGCAGCCCCGCTGCTCCAGGTAGACCCAGAAGGCCTCGGGATATTTGCCGAAGACGATGGTGTCCAGGTAGAGCCGGTTGCGGAGCTGGTCGTAGTCCATGGCGGCCAGATTGTCCATGGGCGCGCTGGTGAGGGGATAGACGCAGGTGATGTTGGGGGCGGGGGCGATCCAGGCCGGGCAGAGCTCGTGGCAGCGGCTGGTAGCTTTGGCCATGGCCACCAGCATGTGGTGGTTGGCCTGGTAGCGGTCCTTGTCGGAGGAATACCCGCCCATGTTGAACATGGTCATCATGTTCTGCTCGTTGATGGTGAGGAAGTACTTGACCTTGTGGCCGTATTCCTTGAAGCAAACCTCGCAGTAGCGGACAAAGTCGTCGATGCACTGGCGACTGATCCACCCACCGTACTTCTCCTGAAGGGCGTAGGGCAGGTCGAAGTGGTAGAGGGTGACCACAGGCTGAATACCGTATTTCAGGCACTCGTCAATGACCTCATGGTAGTGCTCCACCCCTTTGGGATTGACGGCGCCGTCCCCATCGGGGATAATCCGGGGCCATGCGATGGAGAATCGGAACTCGTTGAAGCCCATCTCGGCCATGAGGGCGATATCCTCTTTGAAGCGGTGGTAGTGGTCGCTGGTGACCTTCCAGTCCGAGGTGCCGGGGATCACGGGGGCCATGTCTTGGACCGAGGGGCCCTTGCCATCCTCGTCCCAGGCCCCCTCGCACTGGTAGGCCGAGGAGCTGGCGCCCCAGAGAAAGTCCTTGGGGAAGGGTTTCAGGTGAAGATGTTCCATAGGGAAAGACTCCTTTTTCACAGATTCGGCGTTATGCCGTCGGATGGTAATATTATACAGAAAAATCAGCAAGAAGGCAAGGGGCCACCTTTCCCTTGCATGCTGCCCTGAATCGTGATAGAATAGGGCTGATAACCGCAAAAAGGGAAGGAAAACGACATGGAAATCAACGGGCAAACCGTCAATGAAGTAAAGCGATATGAGGAGCTGGGCCTCTCTCCCGAGCTCATGAAAGCCTTGGACAAAAAAGGGTACGCTGTGGCCACCCCAGTGCAGTCGGGGGCCATCCCCTTCTTTATGGACTGGCGGGATGTGATCGCCAAGGCCCCCACAGGCACAGGCAAGACCTTTGCCTTCGGTATTCCCATGGTGGAGCATGTTGACCCCGGCCAGAAGGAGGTCCAGGGTCTGGTACTTGCCCCCACCCGGGAGCTGGCCATTCAGATCCAGGAGGAGCTGCGGGACCTATGTGAATTCAAGGAAGGGGTCAAGGTGGTGGTGCTCTACGGCGGCGCTCCCATCGAGAAGCAGATCAAGGAGCTGAAAAATGGCCCCCAGATCGTGGTGGCCACTCCGGGGCGGCTTATGGACCACATGAAGCGGCGGACTGTCCGGCTGGACAAGGTAGAGACCGTGGTACTGGATGAGGCCGACCGCATGCTGGATATGGGCTTTATCCGGGACGTGACCCGGATCCTGGACCAGATCAAGCACCGTAAAAACATCGGTATGTTCTCGGCCACCATTTCCCGGGAGGTCATGGACATTTCCTGGGTCTACCAGCGGGACCCGGCCGAGATCACAGTCCAGGCCGACATTCAAAACAAGCCCGACATTGACCAGTTCCGTATCGAGGTGGACCGGGGCGCTAAGGCTGAGCTTATGGTCCAGCTTCTCATCCACGGAGGATATGAACGGGGCATTGCCTTCTGCAACACCAAGAACATGACCGATCGGCTCTCCGGGCTTCTGAAAATGAACGGCATCAAATGTGAAGCCATCCACGGAGATATTCAGCAGTCGGCCCGCGAGAAGAGCCTGAGCCGCTTCCGGGAGGGCAAGTTCCAGGTTCTGGTGGCCACCGACGTGGCCGCCCGAGGTCTGGACATCGACGACGTGGATGTGGTCTTTAACTACGACGTACCCGACGAGAACGAGTACTACGTCCACCGTATCGGCCGTACCGGCCGGGCCAAGCGCCACGGGGTGGCCTACACCTTCATTTCCGGGGTGACCGAGGACCTGAGGATGGACCAGATCGTCAAGGGTACCCGAAACAACGTGAAGAAGCTGAAGTATGCGAAGGGTACCCTCTCCGAATTATAAAAAAGCCACGGCGGACTATTTGGTCCGCCGTGGCTTTATATATTGCGCTTGGTAAAATGGAGGAGGGCCACAGGCTATACAGCTTCAACGACGCCGCAGGCGATGCGCGCTCCGCTGTCCCCGGCAGGCTGGGTGTGAAGATCATCCGGCATGCCGTGGACTACCACTGCCCGGCCAATCACATCGGCCGGACGAAAGCGGTCGGTGTAGACCGCCTCCATGGCCACGCCCCCAGCCGAAGTGAGGAGCGGGGGCAGGTCTCCCGCATGGGAAGGATGGGGAAGACTTTGGGGGTTATAGTGTCCTCCGGCAGAGGAGAAGGCTGTGTCTCCCCCGGGATCACACACACCATTTTCATGAATGTGGAGCCCCAAAAACTGAGAGGGTGGCAGGCCCAGTGCCCGCACCACCACCAGGGTGCCCTGCCCATACGGGGAAAAGAGGACCTCCCCCACAATTTGGGGGTGAGACACATCCCCCCGAAGAGCAGCCCGGGCTACAGGCCGTGGAAAGGGACTGATTTGATCTTCCATGGAAAAACCTCCTTTTCCCATACCTATGCGCCGGCGGGGTACGGGGTGAAGTCCGGTTTAAACCAGACTTTTCCGCAGCCGCAGGAAGTAATACCCCCACTGAAGCGCTTGCATGGCCATCCATCCGGCAGCGCAGGCGTAGGCAATGCCCGTGATACCCACCCTTGGAATGAGGAGCCAGGTCACCAGCACCCGAATGGAAATCTGGGTCACCGAGCACCAGAGGGTAATGGTCATGTGCCGCATCCCCCGGAAAATACCCTGAAGCCCATTGGTGTAAGCAGGGAGCAGGTAGAAAAAAGCCATGACAGTAAAATACTCCGCCCCCCGGGTCAACGTGCCTGCCTCAGAGGAAAAGAGGGCAACCATTGGCGTGTGGAAAAAAAACATGACCACCGAGATAAAGAGACCATAACAAGTCTCCAGCATCAGGCCCTTTTTAAACCCCTCCCGCACCCGGTCCTTTCGGCCCGCTCCGTCGTTTTGAGCGGTGAAGGTCATCATGGCGTTGGAGATGCTCCGCTCGGGCACCAGGGCAAAGTCCTCGATCTTGCCCACCGCGTTGAAGGCGGCCATGGCCTCAACCCCCAGGGTATTCACCATACCTTGGATAAACACCTTACCCAAGGGCTGACTCACCTGTTGAAGGGCCGTGGTCCCCCCAAACAGGAGGGTCTGCCGGGCAAGGCCCGGGTCTGGCCGAAGGGAGACGGCGTCCAAATGAAGAAGGGGAACCCGAAGGGACACATAGACCACGCAGGCCAAGGCAGAGGCTCCCTCCGCAATGACAGTGGCCAGCGCCGCCCCAAAGACTCCCCAGTGAAAGCCTCCGATAAAAAGCACATCCAGCACGCCGTTGAGTACCGAGGCCCCCGCCAGGAACCAGAGCGGGATCTTGGAGTCTCCAACGCTCCGCAGGGAGGCAGCGTACACATTATAGACGCAGGTAAAGGGCATTCCCAGGAGGATCAGCCGCAGGTAGGTCTGGGCATCGGCAAAAATATTTTCCGGGGTCTGCATCATACGAAGGATCGCCCCGGAAAAAAAGAGCCCCACCAGCAGAATAACAAGAGAAGCTCCTCCCACCACCACAAGACTGGTGCCCATCTCCTTCCGCAGCGTCTCCCGGTCTCCGGCGCCGTAAAAGCTGCTCATAAGGGAGGAGGAACCAATACACAGCCCGGTGATCCCTAGGATCAGCAGGTTCATTACCGGGTCGGCGGTCCCCACGGCGGCAAGGGCATGGTCCCCAGCGAAACGGCCAATGATAATGGAATCCACCGCATTGTAGGTAAGCTGAAATAAATTTCCAAGAATCAGGGGAATGGTAAAAGAAAAGAGATGCCTTGTAATCCTGCCTTGAGACAAATCGGTAGCCATACTCTACGCCTCCTCCCTCCAAAAATTCGCTGTTCCCATTATAGCCGCCAAATGCGGGAAAAGCAACCAAGTCCAGCCCTTCCGCAGAAAATAAAAATTCTCTTCACAAACAGGGCAAAAGGTGGTAAAATAAAGGTAAGCTGGGAAGCCTACCCGGCAAAGACGATCAGGCATCTGAAAAGGAGGTTCCTGAATATGGATAATCTGTACATTACCATTGGCCGGCAGTTCGGCAGCGGCGGCCGGGAGACCGGCAAGAAGGTGGCCGAGGCTCTGGGCATTCCCTATTATGACAAAGAGCTTCTGGTGGTGGCCGCCAAAGAGAGTGGTCTGAGCCATCAGTTTTTGACCGAGTATGACGAGAAGCCCAACAACAGCTTCCTCTACTCTCTGGTCATGGGCCAGTCCTCTCTGGTGGGCGGCCACCACGGCCCTACTGTGGAGCAGATGGCCGCCAAAGCCCAGCGGGAGGCTGTTCTGGCGGTGGCCAAGAAGGGCAGCTGCGTCATCGTAGGCCGGTGCGCCGACTACATCCTTCGGGACGAGCCGGGGCTGGTGCGGGTGTTCATCTCGGCGGACCACGACGCCCGGATCCAGCGGATCTGCCACCGGGACGGGGTCACCGAGAAGGAGGCCGAGGAGAAGATCAAAAAGATGGACAAGGCCCGGGCCGCTCACTATAGCTTTCAAACCGACAAGAAGTGGGCCGACGTGGAAAGCTATGACCTGTGCATCAACTCCTCCCGGAAGGGGATCGACGCCGCCGTCAAAATGATTTTGGACTTTGCAAAATCCTGAGGACCGGGGCTCCATTGAATCGAGCTATGTAGAGAGGGCGGCACAGTGTGCCGCCCTCTTTCTTTATCTCTCTTGAATTTTATTCATAATATTCTGCATAATATTTCATCTCGCCAAGGCCAAATCAACAGCTTCAACATGTATATTGTCTAAATCAATTTGTATTTTTGTGCAAAATGCAAAGAAAAAAGGGGTTGCATTTTATTCGGCGCGAATGTATAATTATACACATCCTCACCGAGAGGAAAAAAGGAGACTGATGAAAATGAAAAACTTCAAGAAGATCGCTGCTCTGGCCCTGAGCGCTGTGATGTGCCTGGGACTGCTCACCGCCTGTGGGAACAAGGATGACAAGCAGGCCGGGTCCGGACTGGAGACTCTGGAGACGGGCAAGCTGATCCTGTCCACCAACTCGGACTTCCCGCCCTACTGCATTCTGGCCGACGACGGCAGCTTTGAGGGCATCGACTACGAGCTGGCCGCCAAGATCGCCGAGAAGCTGGGCCTGGAGCTGGTCATCGACGATATGGCCTTTGATGCCGCTCTGACGGCCGTCCAGAACGGCCAGAGCGATGTGGCCATGGGCGGTATCTCGGTCAACGACGAGCGGAAGGCTGTCATGGACTTCACCGACACTTACGCCACCGGCGTACAGGTGGTCATTGTGAAGGAGGGCTCTCCTGTCACAATGGATAACCTGGGCGATTACATGATCGGCACCCAGCTGGGCACCACCGGCTACCTCTACGCTTCGGACACTCCCGAGAACGACGGCTACGGTGAGGACCACGTCATCGGCTACGAGGGCGGCGCCATGGCGGTCCAGGCTCTCATCAACGGGACGGTGGATGCGGTCATCATCGACGACCTGCCCGCCAAGGAGTATGTGGCGGCCAACCCCAATGCCGGGCTCACCATTCTGGAGGGCACCTGGGTGACAGAGGATTACGCCATCGGTGTCAAAAAGGGCAACACCGCCATGTTGGAGGCGCTGAACCAGGCTCTGAAGGAGCTCAAGGAGGACGGCACCGTCCAGGAGATCATGGACAAGTACATCAAGGCTGATTAAGCCACATTGTCTGACCCGCCGCAAAACAGGCGGAGCTTGAAAGAGAACACAGGATCAAAAAGGGGCGGCCCCCACCGGGCCGCCCCTCTCACCGTGAATGAGGGGGTGCGCCCATGGACTGGGCACAATACTATGCGCAGCTTTCCGCCATGGCCAAGGCCGGGGAAGATCTGGGCTTCTTTGAAAATTTCTTCCGTCTGTTTTATCAGGCCTTTGTGGAGGGAGAGCGGTGGCGGCTCTACGTGAAGGGTTTTGCCGCCACGCTGGAACTCACCGTGCTGGCCCTGTGCATCGGCATTGTGCTGGGCGTGCTGGTGGCGGTGGTCCGCACCGCCCACGACCAGCAACGCCGGGGACATAAAAACCCGGTTTTGAGCCTATTCAACGGTCTCTGCAAGGTCTACACCACCGTGATCCGGGGCACGCCCATGATGGTCCAGCTCCTCATCTGGAGCTTTGTTATCTTTTCCTTCAGCCGGAACCGGGTCCTCATCGGAGCCTTTGGCATCGGTGTCAACTCAGGGGCCTATGTGGCTGAGATCGTCCGGGGCGGGCTCATGAGCGTGGACGTGGGCCAATCCGAAGCCAGCCGCAGTCTGGGGCTGGGGTACTTTGACACCATGCGGTTCATCGTGATCCCCCAGGCCTTTAAGAACATTCTCCCCGCCCTGGGCAACGAGTTCATCACCCTCTTTAAGGACACCTCCCTGGTATCGGCCATCGGCGGTGCCGAACTGATCTACTACGCCCGGGCCATCGGCTCCAAGACCTACGAATATATGTTTCCGCTCTATGGCGCCGCTCTTATGTACCTGATTTTCTGTATTATTCTCACCTGGCTCCAAGGGAAACTGGAGAGGAGGCTGCGGCAAAGTGATAAACGCTGAATGCTGTAAGGTCCAAACCCGCAGTTCCCTTTTCCGTCAAACAAAAGAAGGAGGTGCCTTCCATGATTGACGTACGAAACCTTTCCAAATCCTTCGGGGACAACCTGGTGCTGGACAACATCTCGGAGCATATCTCCCCCGGGGAAAAGGTGGTCATCATCGGCCCCTCAGGCTCGGGCAAATCCACCTTTCTTCGGTGTCTCAACCTGTTGGAGGAGCCAGACAGCGGCACCATCACCTTTGACGGCAAGGTCATCACCGACCCCAAGGCCGACATTAACGCTATCCGCCGGGAGATGGGCATGGTGTTCCAGCACTTCAACCTTTTCCCCAACATGACCATCCGAAAGAACATTACCCTGGCCCCGGTGCGTACCGGGCTCATGGACCAGGCTGAGGCCGACGAGGCCGCCGAGGCTCTCCTCAGGCGGGTGGGACTCTCCGACAAGGCGGAGGCCTATCCCAACCAGCTCTCGGGCGGACAGAAGCAGCGGATCGCCATTGTCCGGGCCATGGCCATGAAGCCCAAGGTCATGCTCTTTGACGAGCCCACCTCCGCCCTGGATCCCGAGATGGTGGGCGAAGTGCTGGAGGTCATGAAGGAGCTGGCCCGGGAGGGCATGACCATGGTGGTGGTCACCCACGAGATGGGCTTTGCCCGGGAGGTGGGCACCCGGGTACTCTTTATGGACGGGGGCCACATCCTGGAGCAGAATGAGCCCCACGCCTTTTTCGACCACCCCAGGGAGCAGCGGACCATTGATTTTCTCTCTAAGGTACTGTAAAAACCGCCGGCAGAAAAATTTCTGCCGGCGGTTTTTATGATTCTACCGATCATTCCGTTTGGCCCAACATTTCCTCCCGGGCCCGAAGGATCTTGGGGAACCGAGCAAAGAAGATCGTCCCCGTGACAGCGGCGGCCAGGAAATCGGCCACCGGCTCAGCCAGCAGAACCGCAAAGACCTTGTCGCTGAGAAACATGGGCAGGATAAAAATAAGAGGGATGAGCAGGATGACCTTCCGCAGCAGGGCCAGGAACAGAGAGATCTTGGCCTGTCCCAGGGCCACAAAGGTCTGCTGGCAGGAGAACTGGATCCCCATCATAAAGAAACAGCCGGCGTAGATCCGCAATGCCCACACCGTCAGCTCCACCAGCTCAGGTTTGTCGTTGAAAAGGCTCACGAAAACCTGGGGGAAGAGCTGGACCAGCGCCCAGCCGCACAGTGCGTAGACCACCCCGCTGGTAAAGAGGATGCGGAAGGTCTTTTTTACCCGGTCAAGCTGTCCGGCCCCATAGTTAAAGCCAATGATGGGCTGAGCCCCCTGGGCAAGGCCCTGAAAAATCATGGAGAGCACCATGACCACCGAGGAGCAGATGGTCATGGCTCCCACTGCCGGGTCCCCGCCGTACTTGGAGAGGGAGGCGTTGAAGGAGATGCTCACCAGGCTCTCTGTGGACTGCATGATAAAGGGGGAGACCCCGATAGCCACCACAGGCAGCAAAACCTTGGCCTTCAGGTGGAAATATTTACGCTGGAGCTTCAGCTTGGTCTTTTTCCCCGTCAGGAAGACCAGCACCCACACAGCGGAGACCCCCTGGGCAATAACGGTGGCCAACGCGGCTCCCTGGACTCCCATATTCAAACCGAAGATAAAAATGGGGTCCAGCACGATGTTGGTGACCGCCCCCAGAAGCACGGTAGCCATGGAGACGGTGGAAAAACCCTGGGTGGTAATAAAGTTGTTCATGCCCAGGGCGATCTGAACAAAGAGAGTTCCCCACAGGTAGATCCCCAGGTAGCCCGTGGCGTAGCCAATGGTGTTCTCACTGGCACCGAAGAGATAGAGCATGGGCTCCTTGAAGATCTGGAAGATCACGGTGACACACACCGAGAGGAGCAGCATCAGCGCGGCGCTGTTGCCCAGGATCTCGTTGGCGCCGTCCAGGTCGTTCTCCCCCATACGGATGGCCGCCCGGCTGCCGCCGCCCATACCCACCAGGGCAGCCAGGGCCGAGACAAACATAAGAATAGAAAAGCACAGGCCCAAGCCGGTGAGCGCGATGTCCCCCACCTCGGGAATGTGGCCGATATAGATTCGGTCCACAATGTTATAAAGCGCGTTGACCAGTTGGGCCACAATGGCCGGAAGAGCCAGGCGCACCATCAGGGACCCAATGCTGTCCTTTCCCATGTCGTTCTGCCGTTTGCTCATTGATCTTCCTCTCCCTCCAAAAAGTAAGTAGCCTCCATGTCCGCCACACTGAGGGCAAACGCCAGGGGGTATTTTTCCAGGGCCTGCCCCACCAAACGCTTATCCTCCTCCCCGGAAAAGCCCATATGCCAGCGGATGGCCATGGCCTCCTGCCGGGTGAGCTTCATAAACCCGGAGATAATATAGACCGATTTCTCCCCGTGGCCGTAGGGTAGGGGGTCCTCAAAAAAATAGGTTGGCACCTTCTCCCACTGTCCCGTGGCCTCGTTTTTCACATTTCGGGTCCCCGCCTTGTAGCAGCCCACCTTACAAAGGTCATGGAGCAGAGCGGCCACAGCCACGCTCTCCGGCGGAACCTCCAGGCCGTAAAGCTCCTGGACCCGTTCCCGGGAGAGATAGTCCACCAGGCAGTGGTAGACGTTGAGGCTGTGATCGCACAGGCCCCCAGGATAGGCCCCGTGGTACTTGGCCGAAGCCGGGCAGGTAAAAAAGTCCGACTTATTTTCCAGGTAGTCCAGAAGAGCTTCTGCCCCCTCCCGTTGGATAAGGGACCGATAGATCTCAATAAATTCTTCTTTTCCGCTCATGGCAGAACCTCCTCAATGAATACACCCCGGCCCCTCCCCCGCCGTAAGATGGGAGAGAGGTGAACCCTATGGAGTATTGTTCCGCCCTTGGGGCGGGTTTATTATTCGCTTTGGCCTGTAATCTGGATACCGCCTTGGCCGCCGTGGGTCAGGGGGCACGGGGCGGAAAACTGCAGGTAGGCAAAGCCCTGCTCATTGCCCTGGCCACCAGTCTGGTGACCCTTCTCTCCCTGACCCTGGGCACCGCCGGGGGAGAACTGCTTCCCACCGGCCTTTCCGACCAGCTGGGCGGGCTGGCCCTCACCGGCCTGGGGCTTTGGTATATTCTGGAAGCCTTGCGGGGCAAGGGTGAGGAGCCTCTTCCCTCGGAAAAGGGGTGGCTGGCCCTGTCGGCGGCCCTGGGGGTCAACAACGCCGGAGTGGGGGTAGCCGCCGGGGTCACTGGAGCTCCTGTGTTTCTCTTCTCCGCCTGCAACTTCGCCGTTACCCTGCTCTCTCTGTGGGCGGGACGACTTCTGGGGGAGCGGCTCACCCGTCTGAGCGCCCTGGCCCTCCCAGTATCCGGGATCCTGCTGACCCTGCTGGGACTATGGCAGATCCTGGGATAGCTCAGACCGCCCGGGCTGGGATGAATACCCGCTCGACGCCGTCCACGGCTGCCTTGACCAGCCCTTCCACATCCAGCTTTTCCTCCGCCCGAACACATTCCTCCAGCGTGGGCTTCAACTTGGGGTGTTTGGGGGTAAAGACGGTACAGCAGTCCTCGTAGGGAAGGATGGAGGTCTCAAAGGCTCCTATTTTCCGGGAAATACGGACGATCTCTTCCTTATCCATACCCACCACAGGACGGAAAACAGGCAGCTGAGTCACCGCCTCGGTGCAGAGCATGGCCTCCATGGTCTGGGAGGCCACCTGGCCTAAACTTTCCCCGGTGATCAGGGCTTTGGCCCCCACCCGGCAGGCCACCTGGGCCGAAATACGCATCATAAACCGGCGCATGAGGATGGTGAAAAGCTCTTCGGGACAGGAACGGCGCAGTTCCTCCTGAATGGCGGTAAAGGGGACCACATGAACCACCAGCCTCCCGGTCCAGGGAGTCAGTATCCCTGCCAGCTCCAGCACCTTCTCCTTGGCCGCCTCCGAGGTATAAGGGTAGGAGAAAAAGTGGACCATGTCCAGCTCCAACCCCCGCTTGGCCATCATCCAGGAGGCCACCGGGGAGTCGATGCCCCCCGAGAGCAGGCTCACTGCCCGCCCGGCCATGCCCACCGGGAGGCCCCCCGCCCCCGGCTGGGTGTTGCCGTGGACAAAGGCATGGTCATCCCGGACCTCCACATAGACAGTGAGATCCGGGTGGTGCATGTCGGCGGTGAGGTGGGGATAGAGGTCATCCAGTTCACCCCCCAGGTACTGAGCCAGCTGGATGGAGTTGAGGGGAAAGGTCTTGTCCGAGCGCTTACACTCCACCTTGAAGGTTTTGGTCTTGGAAAGATCCTCTGCCAGGAACTCCTGAATTGCGGCAAGCATGGCCTCCTTATCCTTTTCACAGGCCCGGCAGCGGCACACCCCCGCCGCTCCGAATACGGTCTTCATAGCCCGGAAGGCCCCGTCCATGTCACAGTCCTCTGTCTTGGGCTCCACATAGGTGATGGACTGGCGGGTGATGACCTTGAATTCCCCGTAGGCCTTAAGGCGGCGGCGGGCGTTGGCCATGAGCTGTTCCTCAAAAAAATGGCGGTTGAGCCCCTTCAGAACAAGCTCTCCCAGCTTTAAAAGGATGATCTCTTTCATGTGGTATTTCCCTTCCCTTTTTCATTTCTGAAAAGGATTATAGCACAGGTAAAGCCCTAAAACAAGGACTTCAACCCTTGCGGAGGGCAAAAAAGCCTGCTATAATATTTACATGGTTTCTGGGCGGGTATTTGGGTCCGCCCCATCATCTGCGGAAGTAAAAGAGGAAAATATCATGAAATTATTGCTCCACATCTGCTGCGCCCCCTGCTCGGTGGCCTGTATCCAGCAGCTCCGAAGCGAGGACATCGAGCCGGTGGGCTTCTGGTATAACCCCAACATTCACCCCTTTACCGAGTACCGCGCCCGGCGGAACTGCCTCAGAGAGTATGCCCAGAGCATTGGGCTGGAGCTGGTTGAGATAGACGAGTACGGCCTTCGCCCCTTTGTCCAGGCGGTGGCCCACGACATCGAGAACCGTTGCGGATACTGCTATGCCGTGCGGTTGAGCAAAACCGCCCAGTATGCCGCCGAACACGGCTTTGACGCCTTCTGCACCACACTGACGGTCTCTCCCTACCAGAATACCCCCCTCATTTTTGAAACTGGGAAAAAGCTGGCGGCACAGTACGAGGGCCTGAGCTTCGCCCCCTACGACTTCTCTCCCCACTACCGGGAGGGTCAGGCCCAGGCCCGGGAGCTGGAGCTTTATATGCAGAAGTACTGCGGGTGCGTGTTCAGCGAGGAGGATCGGTACTGTAAGAAAAAGAAATGATTTCCCGGTTAAAAAATCGGAGAGGCTACGGCCTCTCCGATTTTTCCTTATTACAGTCCCAGCCAGCCCTTGAGGGCGGCAGCCTCCCGGGGAAGAGAATCTGTGCTGTCGTCCGGCATGAACTCCAGCATGTAGTTGAGCCCGTCTTTTTTCGTCAGCTTTTCCAGGTAAAGCTTCCAGGTCTGCTCTCCCTGGGCCAGGGGGAAGCGGTTGGGCCAAGGGTTGTCCTTGTTGGCCGTCCAGTTGAACACGTGGACGCTCTGAACATAGGGAAGCAGGGCGTCAATGGCCGCCAGGTTGTAGGCAAGGTCGTGATACTGGCAGGGCTGCCAGAACATTTTCAGGTTCTCCCGGTCCACGTCCTCCATAAACTTCAGGGCCATGGTGTACTCCTCGGTGAGGGACATGGGATGGCACTCCAGGGCGATACGGAGCTCTGGGGCGGCGTCACAGATCCTCTGGGCGTCGGAGACCATAGCGGCGTAGCCCTCCGGGGTGAGCTCGGCGGTCCTCAACATCTGTCCGGGCCACACCCGGATCATATCGGTGCCCAGCACCCTTGCCGAGGCCACCACCCCGTCAAACTCCTGAGGCTCGCTTTTGCCGATGATGTAGTAGGAACCGTACTCGGGGATGGAGATGCCCGCCTCCTTGCAGAGGTCCGCGGCCTTTTGGGCGGCGGAAAGATCCCCGTGGGGCACATGGATGTCCCCACCCCACTCGATGGCGGTGAGCCCTGCGGCTTTGGCTGCCGCCACAACCTCCTCCACCGTGTTCTTCCGAAAAGAGACCGACACAAGACCCGCTTGATTTGCCATAATATTTCCTCCTTTGATTTATGCCATGGTGGAGAGCATCTCCCGCCGTACCTCATACCGGCAGGGCTCCCCCTTGGCGTAGCTGCGGAACTCACCCAGCATATAAAGCCCCATTCGGGCCACCTCGTCCCCCAGCATGAGGGAGCCGGCAATGTGGGGGGTGAGGAACACGTTCTCCAGGGTGTAGAGCTCACTGTCCGCCTCGGGGGGCTCGGGGAAGGTGACGTCCAGCACGGCGGCCCGGTTCGGCTGCTCCTTCAAGGCCCGAATGAGATCGGCCTCCACCACCTGGGCCCCCCGACCTGTGTTGAGGAAGGTGGCGGTGGGAAGCATTTTGGAGAAGAGGCCGTAGTTCAGCATACCCACGGTCTCAGGGAGATTGGCCACGTGGTTGGTGATGGTCTGGCAGGTGGAAAAAATCTCCTCCAGGCTGGCCCTCTCCACTCCCAGCTCGGCGGCCTTCTCCTCGGAAAGGAAGGGATCGTAGACCAATACCTTTAGCTCGTAAGCCTTGAGCCCCTGGATCACCAGCTTGCCGATCATACCGGCGCCGATGACCCCCACTCGGGCGCCGTAGTTTCCTGCCATGGACATGGAGTAGCCCCGGAGGGCCTTGAATTGCTCAGCCGAGCGGCTCCGGCGGCAGGAGAGGAAGAAGCCCTTGTTGGCCAGCACGATCTGGGCCACGGTGTACTCGGCCACCGGGATGGCGTTGGCTCCCCAGGCCGAGAAGATCTTCACCCCCGCGTCCATGAAGGGCTCGGCAAACATTTTTACCGTGCCCGCCCCGTAAAATACCGCCTCCAGGGAAGGAAGATAGGTCTTGATTTCCTCCACGGTGAATTGGGGCATCCCCCAGGTGGTGAAGATGTATTTGGTGTCCTTAAACTCCTCGGGCCGGGCCAGCACGTCGGCCTTGGTGAAGGTGGTCTCCCCCAGCCCGGCCTCGGCGGCCAGAGCCGCCCGGGCGGCCTCATCGTAGACTCGCTTGGTCATCTCGATCCCTGGAATAAAGAACTCGTTGAGAAAAATGGCTTTCATGGCGCTTCCTCCTTTTTTGATCCGCATTTGCGGTTTTGGTGCTCTTTCCATACCGTTTCAAACCACAATTCCCGGTCCGGGATGGGCTTTACTGGTTCCGAGGTAAGGGCAATGTCCTCCCCCCTCTTGCGGAGGACCACCACCCGGCCTCTGCCCTCCTCCCCCTCGGGGATAGGCTCCCGGTCCATAAAGTTCCCGCCCCGGAGCACGAAGGACGAGCCACGGGAGCCGTAGGCCTTGGCGGTGTAGATCATAGCCCCCGCCACCGCCTGCGCCATGAGCAGGGAATCGTAATTTTTGAATAGCCGTGGAAGCTCGGTGGACTTTTCCCAGCGGTTGTTCTCTTCGAAGGAGGCCACATCGACCGCCAGGTCTGCCAGAGACTGCTCCATGGTCTCCAGATCCCGGAGAAATCCGAAATCCCGGCTCATTCTCTCCCGGCAGCGGCTCTCCTGTTCCCCCAGGGTGGAGCGCTCTCCCCGGGTGGCCTCCGCCAGACCCTCCGCCCAGGACAGGGCCTCCCGGGCCTGGGCTTCAAAATGCGCTGAGGGCATCCGGTCCCCCTGCTCCGCGATATGTTGGGCGGCGCGCATACCACCCACCTGGCAGGAGTTGAGGGCGGTGCCGCCGGGGCGAAACACCCCCAGGGTGCCCGCCGCCTCCCCCACGGCGTACAGGCCGGGGATGGTGGTCTGCCAGTGCTCGTCCACCCGAATACCCCCGTTGTTGTGCTGGGCGCACACCGCGATCTCCAGGGGTTCCCGGGCAATGTCAATGCCATGGTCTGCGTAGAGGTCTATGGCCCCCGGATTCATCCGCCGCAGCCGCTCGATGGGGAGAGGCACCAGGGCGTTGGAATTCTTCAGGTAAGTATAGGCCTCCTCGTCCAACACTCCAAAGCCCCCCGTCAAGGCCGAGGGCTCCCGGGTAAAGTCCAGATACACCTTCCGCCCCAACACCACGCTCTCCCGGTAAACCAGAAGGTCGAGGAAGGAGGAGCCTTGGAGCTTTCGCACATCAAAGGGCCACTGGTAGCCCTTTCGAAACACACTGCCCAGCAGGTCGGTGGGGGAGGCAAAAAATTCGTTCAGAAACTCTCGCTCGGTCCCCTCCCGGTCCACCGAAATGTACCGAGGAAGCACCTGCTGGTAGGTCCCCGACAGGTTCCAGCGGAATTGGGTGGAGGCAAGGCCGAACTGCCACTCGGCCAGGTTGGCGAACGCCGCCCCCGCCTCTAAAGCCAGGAAGGAGGAGCCGGTCTGGGAGGGGGGGTAGACGCTGTGGGCGTAAAGCCCCGCCGGGCCGCCGGTGGCCAGGACCACATAGGGACTCCGAATGGCCACAAAGGAGGCCTTATTGGTCTCCCTTCGGTCCAGGCAGAGGACCCCAGCCACCCCCTTTTCATCGGTAAGGAGCCGCACCGCCTGAAGCCCGTCCAGAATGGGGATGCCCTTGTCCATCACCGCCTTCTCCAGCACCTCGGTCATCCGCTTGGAGGTGTAGGGGCCGATGGAGGTCCCCCGGGCGCAGGGGTCATGGTCGGTCTTGTAGCCCACATACTCCCCATACTGGTTGGTGGGGAAATCCACCCCCAGGCGGCAGAGCTTGAGGAAGGAGAGTACTGAGCCCGCCGCCTCGCAGAGGGCCGTGGGGCCGTCCATGCCGCCCCCGGCAAAGAGCGTCCTTGCCATCTCCCCGATGCTGTCCCCGCTATCCCCCGCCAGGGAGAGCTTGTAGTAGGTCTGCTTGTCGCTTCCCGTGTTCCGGGAGGTGCCTGCCAGCCGGGACTCGGTAATGAGGGCGATGTTTGTTACCCCCAGGTCATAGAGCCAGTCGGCGCAGTTATAGCCCGCGCAGCCCGAGCCAATGACGATGGCCTCGAAATCGTAGGTTTTCATCCTTCGCTCACAGTCTGCGGATGTGGAATCCGCCGTCGGCGTTGAGCACCGTGCCCGTGCCGAAGTCCAGCAGCCCCGAGGCCGCCGCCAGCACGCAGTTGGCCACGTCCTCCGGGGTACCCCACCGGCGGATGGGAGTGACTCCCTCCCCGATGAGCTTGTCGTACTTCCCGGTGACCCCGGCGGTCATGTCGGTCCTGATGATGCCGGGGCGCACCTCGAACACGGGGATGCCATATTCGGCCAGCCGGTCGGCAAAGAGGAGCGTGGTCATGGAGATCCCTGCCTTGGAGACACAGTACTCCCCCCGGCTCACGCTGGAGGTATAGGCCGAGATGGAGGAGATGTTTACAATGCGGGGAGCATAGTCCTCCAGACCTTTATCTAAACAACCAATCATCACCCTGGCAAAGGTCTGGCACATAAAGAAGGTCCCCTGGGTATTGATACGGAGGAGCCGCTCAAAGCTTTCCTCGGTGGTCTCCAGCACATCCAGCCGCTCCTTGCAGGCCACCCCGGCGTTGTTTACCAGCAGGTCCACCCGGCCAAACTGTTTCATCACATAGCCTGCCAGGGCTTCCCGGTGGGCGGCGTTGGAGATGTCGCAGGGGAAGTAGTTTTCCTCCCCCTCCATCTCGGGGGAGGAGGCCGAGTAGACCACGGTGTAACCATTCTCCTTCAGGAGGTCGGCAATTCCCTTTCCGATGCCCCGGCGCGCGCCGGTCACTACCGCTACTTTTTGCATGCGACCCTCTCCTCGTAAAGTTTTTTGTAGGTGGGATTGAAGACGGCGCAGCCGGACACGCAGTGGTGCCGCATGAGCTCGGTACACCGGGAGCAGGCCACGCAGCACTTGTTCACCGCGAACTCCCCCGCCAGATAGTCCCGGAAGAAGGTGGGGTACGCCAGCCACATCCGGCCAAAGCCTACCAGGTCACAGACCTTTTCCGCCACCATGGCCTCGGCCTTTTCCATTAGCTCCGCCCGATAGTAAGAGAGCCCGGAGCCCACCACGGTCAGGGTGGGGAACTTCTCCTTAATGTGCTGCTCGATCTCCCAGAACCGTGCCAGTCCGGCATCGGGCGATTCCGGGGCCTCGTAGGGCCCCTTGCGGAAGGGGCGGTTCACATGGGGGTTGTAGTAGGGGTTTCCCAGAGTCACGTTGAGCATGGGAATGCCCAGCTCCACCAGCTTTTGGATGAGCAGGTCAGGCTCGGCGAGGTCCACCTCGTTTTCCTCGGTGGTACCGAAGCCGTAGGGCTTTGGCACCATGTCCACCACGCTGAGCCGGGAACACACCAAAAAATCTCCGGGCACTGCCGCCTTTACCGCCCGGATGGAATCCAGGAACAGCCGGGTGCGGTTTTCAAGGCTCCCGCCGTACCGCCCGGGGCGGGTAAAGGCGGAAAGCACCTCCTGAAAGAGGTAGCCGTGGCAGGACTTTACGTCCACCCCGTCAAAGCCGGCCTCCACCGCCAGACGGGCCGAGGCGGCGTATTTTCCGGGGAGGATATCCAGGTATTCGTCGGTGACGATGTTTTCATCAGCGACCGGCCTGGTCTCCTCATAAATGGGGTGACGGTAGGCGATCATGGGGGTGATGCTCTGCCGGCCCGAGTGAGTAAGCTGGCAGAGGAGCAGGGGGTTTCCACCCCAGGCCTCCCGGGCGGCCTGCCGCATATCGGCCAGCAGGGCCTTAAATTGGGGCAGATTCTCCTCGGTGAGCATGAGCTGGCCCGGGTTGGTCCTCCCCTCAGGGCAAACGGCGCAGGCCTCCATCCAGATGATCCCGGCGCCCGAACGGGCGGCCCGGAGATACTTCTCCCGGGTCAGTTCTCCGGGAGAGCCATCCTCCCCGCAGTCGCAGCCCTCCATGGGCTGGAGCACCACCCGGTTGGGGACTTCCCACTTGTCAAATCGCAGGGGCGTGTTCAAAATGGTCTCCATTGGCGTTCCTCCTTCTTTCTTTGATCTATGGCCTTATCATACCACACAGAAAAGTAATTTCTATTTCTTTTTTATCTATTTATATTGCTTTTCTTGCAAAGACGGATATAATGGAAGAAAAGGAGGGATCTTTATGGAAGCTCCCGGCTCTATTTCCGCTCCTCGGTTTCAGTATTACGAGACCCAGGCCGGGGCCGCCCCCCTGGCAGAAAACCACTGTCACACCGACTTTGAGCTCATCGGGGTCCTGGAGGGGGACATTACCCTCACCCTGGAGGGAGCCACCTACCGCTGCGCCTCAGGGGGGGCCCTGCTGGTGCCTCCCCTGAGCTACCACAGCGTGGTCACCAACCTCCACGCCACCTACCGGCGGGTCACGGTCCTATTTCCCCCCGCCGCCATTCCTGAGCCCATCCGCTACGAGCTGCTCACCCAGTCCTCCGCCTCCCCCCTGTTCCGGCAGAAGGAGCTGGGCGGGCTCCTTTCCGCTCTGGCCCGGACCCTGTCGGCGGAGGACTCCGGGCGGTACGCTCCCTTAAACGAGAGCCTTTTCGTCCAACTCCTCTACTGCTGCGCCCAGCCGAGAAAGGCCGCGCCCCCCAAGGAGGTAGATCAGACCCTTCAGAAGCTGGTCCATTATATCGACGCCCATCTGGGGGAAAAACTGCCTCTGAGCAAGGTCGCCGGGGCCCTCTACCTCTCCCAGTCCACCGTCTGCCACCTGTTCCAGGAAAAGCTACACATCTCAGCCAAGCAGTATATCCTCCAAAAGAAAATGGCCCTGGCCGCCAATCTGATCCGGGACGGAGTTCCCGCCGGGGAGGCTGCCAGGGCAGTGGGCTATGACAATTACAGCAACTTTTTCCGCATGTACAAAAAGGCCTTTGGCTGTTCCCCCATTCCCCGGGAACGGGCAGTCGCCAAAAACGGTACATAAGCCTCCGCCGCCCGGGCAGACCCCGGTCCATATGCAAAAAAGGACGCTCCCGGGGGAGCGTCCTTTTCCATATATGTGATAAAATCCCGTGATAGCCAGTCAGTCCAGCTCCGCCAGCAGATGCCGCTCCACGAAGTCAGCCCAGCCGTCCTCATCCACACCCTTTTCGGTAATGACCTGGGCGGCGGCCTTGGCGTCGGGAGATCCGTTGGCCATGCAGACTCCATGCCCCGAGACCTCAAAAAGACTGATGTCGTTGGTCATGTCCCCGAAGGACCACACCTGGGCCAGGTCAATGCCGTGGGCCTGGCAGAAGGTCTTAAGCAGAGCCCCCTTGGAGGCCTTGGCGTTACAGAATTCGTACATGGTGGATTCGGTCTTGAAGCTGGTGTAACCCTCCTTGCGCATTTGAGCGGCCCGGGCCTCAATGGTAGGCATATCCTCCTCTTTTACCCGGAAGCCCACCTTGGGGGCGGCCTGGGCCCAGAATTCGGAGTCATCCTTCACCACCCGGGTGGGGGTGGCGTTTTTCATGTAGGACCGGGATGCCTGCGCGTGCTCGTCCAGGTTCCGCACCAGAGAGTAGCCGTCGGCCAAAAGGTAGGGATTGTTTTCAAAGGGAGCCATGACCTCAAAGGCGTCCTTGAGCCACTCAGGCTCCATCATATAGAGCATTTCCGTAGTCCCTTTGAGTCCGTCATAGATCTCGCCGCCGTTGAAGCCAATGAGCAGGTCACAGCGGATCCCCCATTGCTCCTCCAAATTGTGGAGTTGGGGAACCGACCGGCCAGAAGCCAATCCAAAGAGGATCCCCTTCGACTGAAGGGCCCGGACAGCCCGCTTTCCCCGTTCGCTCAGCTCGGTATGCTTTACCACCAGTGTGTTGTCAATGTCGCAGACCACCAGCTTGACAGGTTCCATGTCCATTCCCTCATCTTTCTTTTCACATTATTAAATAGTATAACACGAAAAATCTACCGTTGCAAGGGGGGAAGTTAACACACGGCGGTCTCCAATTTGTTCAGAAGAGCCTCAAACCAAGGGGGAAGAGGACATTCCACCGTCAGCCTTTCCCCGGTCTTTGGGTGGGTAAAGGTGAGCTTTTTGGCGTGGAGGCATTGTCCCGCCAGGCCGGACACTGGCTTTTTGGCCCCGTACACCGTGTCCCCCAGAAGGGGGTGTCCAATAGATGCCATATGGACCCGGATCTGGTGGGTCCGCCCGGTCTCCAGCAGGCATTTTACGTAGGTGTGGCCCAAATATCGGCCCAGAACCTCCCAGTGGGTCACCGCTCGCCGGCCCTTTTGGCGGTCCACCGTCATCTTTTTTCGGTCGGTAGGGTGGCGGAAGATGGGAGCGTCCACCGTGCCGGAATCCTCCCGCAGTCCCCCGGTGACCACGGCATGGTACTCCCGGTAGAGGGAGTGGTCCTCCAGCTGGGCGGCCAGGGCCAGGTGGGCAGCGTCGTTCTTGGCGGCGATGACCAACCCAGAGGTGTCCCGGTCAATGCGGTGGACGATGCCCGGGCGAAGCACCCCGTTGATTCCCGAAAGACTGCCCCCGCAGTGGTAAAGCAGGGCGTTCACCAATGTGCCGTCCGGGTGGCCGGGGGCGGGATGGACCACCATGCTCACCGGCTTGTTCACCACGATCACATCGCCGTCCTCATAAACCACCTCCAGGGGGATTTCCTGGGGAATGGCCTCAGCCGGCTCCGGCTCTGGAAGAACAACAGAATAGACCTCCCCAGGGGAGGTCCTTCTGTTCTTTTTTGGGATCTCTCCAGGCAGAGCCACCGCTCCCTCCTCCAGCAGCTTCTGAACGGCAGAGCGGGTGAGCCCCAGCTCCCGGGAGAGGAACTGGTCCAGCCGCTCGGCCCGGTCGGCGGTGAGCAGCAGGGGGGTCATTTCCCCGCCTCCTTGTCCTTGTCCCAGAAAAACAGGACGTACACGACCAGCAGGGCACCGCCGCAGCACACGCAGATGTCGGCCACGTTAAACACGGCGAAGTTGATAAAAGTGGTCTGGAACATATCGGTGACATACCCCGCCAAGGCCCGGTCGATGAGATTGCCCACCGCACCGGCCAGCACCAGGGAGAGGGAGAGCTTCCCCATCCATCCGGGGAAATAATTTTTCCACAGAAGGAAAGCCAGCAGGGCCGACCCCGCCAGGGAAATGAGGGTGAGCAGCCAGGTGTGCTGGGAAAACACCGAGAAGGCCGCCCCCGTATTCTGCACATAGGTCAGGTCCATCAGGTAAGGGATGAAGGGGATGGACTGCCCCAGGGGGATGGCAGCGCGGACCCACCATTTCACCAGTTGGTCAATTACAACAAGAAATACAACAATCAAATAATACAAAACGGAATCACCTCATATCAGGAGCCAAAGCCTCTCCTATTCTTACAGGCTCAATGGTTCCCTTTATTATACCAATCCCTGGGCCTGACACAGCCTGGCAAACGCTCCCTCCCGGGCGGTAAGCTCCTCCCAAGACCCCAGCTCGGAGATCCGGCTGCCCTCAATGACCGCAATGCGGTGGGCTGAGCGGACGGTAGAAAGCCGGTGGGCAATGATAAGGGTAGTGCGGCCCTGAGCCAGGGCGTCAAAGGCCGACTGGATGTGCTGCTCGGTGACGGTGTCCAGGGCGGAAGTGGCCTCGTCCAGAATAAGCACCGGCGGGTCCTTGAGAAAGACCCGCGCAATGGACACCCGCTGCTTCTGCCCTCCCGAGAGCATAACGCCCCGCTCTCCCACATAAGTCTGAAACCCATTGGGCATGGCCATCACGTCGTCGTACAGTTCGGCCCGGCGGGCCGCCTCTATGACCTCCGCCTCGGTACAGTCCGGCTTTCCATAGGCAATATTGTCATAAATCGTACCAGGAAAGAGAAATACGTCCTGCTGAACGATACCCACGTTCCGGCGCAGGGATGCGAGGGTAAGGTCCCGCACGTCTCTGCCATCCAGCTTAATGCTCCCTTGGTCCACATCATAGAACCGGGGGATCAGCTGGCATAGCGTGGTCTTTCCGCCTCCTGAAGGGCCCACCACCGCCAGGGTCTCCCCCGCGAAAATGTGGAGGTCAATATTCTCCAGCACCTTGGGCTGGTCGGGGCCGTAGGAGAACGTAACATTCTCCAGGTCAATGGCCCCCGCCACATCTACAGCCTCCACCGCGTTAGGTGAATCCTGGATCTCAGGCTCCAGAGCCATGAGCTCCACAAAGCGGGAAAAGCCCGCCATGCCCTGCATAAACTGCTCCACAAAGGCGGAGAGCTTGCGGATAGGGGTAACAAAGGTCGTGATGTAAAGGGAAAAGGTCACCAGCACAGTGTAATCCATCCGCCCTTCCATAATGAGCCAGCCGCCCATAGCAATGACGATGACCGACATGACCCCTACACACAGCTCCATCCCCGACTGGTAAATAGCCATGGCCTTATGGTGCTCCTGCCGGGCCCAGCGGAAATGATCGTTGGAGTTATTGAATTTTCGGTCCTCCTCCGCCTCATTGGCAAAGGCCTGGGCGGTGCGTACCCCGGAGAGGGAGGATTCCGCCTCCCCGTTGATAACGGCCAGTTTGGCCTTCACCGAGATGGAAGCGTTGATCATCCGCTTACGCTGGAAGATGGTAAATACCAGAAACACGGGCACCACGGCAAAAACCGCCAGGGCCAGCTCCCAGCGGATGGTGAGCATCAGAAAAAAGGCACCAATGAGCGAGATAAAGGAAATAAACAGGTCCTCCGGCCCATGGTGGGCCAGCTCTCCGATCTCATGGAGGTCCCCGGTGAGCCGGCTCATAAGCTGTCCCGTGCGGTTCTTATCAAAAAAGGAAAAGGAAAGAGTCTGGAGGTGTTCAAAGAGGTCCCGGCGAATGTCGGCCTCCATGTTGACCCCCATGGTGTGGCCCCAATAAGTGACCACAAAGTGCATAACACTTTTAAAAATATACGCCAGAAACATAAGCCCCATCACCAGGAAAAAGACCTGATACTCTCCATTGGGCAGCATGGTTTTCATCGCTATATCCGAAATGTAGGGAAAAAGCAGATTGACCCCACAGATGGCCAGGGCGCAGAGCATATCCAGGCAAAAGAGCTTCCAATAGGGCCGGTAGTAGGAGATAAAAATGGACAGCTTACTTTGATTCTTAAAGTCACGTTTGGACGGCATGGCAAATCCTCTCTTTGCTCGAAATAGAACATCCCGGGGCTGGTCATGCCCCAAGCCTCAAGCCCTCCTGTTGGTTCAGTACCGACGGAGGACGGCCACCACCTTGCCCAGCAGGGCGCAGCCCTCCCCGTCGATGGGCTCATAGTCCGGATTTTCAGGCAGGAGCCACAGGTGGCCGTGGTCCATGTGGTAGGTCTTCACCGTGGCCTCATCCTCAAAAAGGCCCACCACGATGTCCCCGTTGCGGAAGTTCTCCTGCCGGTGGATAATGACCAGGTCGCCAGGGAGAATGCCGGCCTCGAGCATGGACTCTCCCCGAACCCGGAGGGCAAAGTGCTCCCCGGAAAGACCGTCGGTATCGAACTTCAGATACTCCTCCACATTCTCCTCGGCCAGGATGGGGCTGCCCGCCGCCACGCTGCCCACCAGGGGCACCCGGTCGGCCATGGGGTCCAGCTCCTCGGCCACCGCCTCGTGGGGCAGGGTGATGGCCCGGGTCTTGCCGTCGGCCTTTTGAATATAGCCCTCGGCCTCCAGCTTCTTCATATGGAAATGGACGGTGGAGGGGCTTTTCAGGTTGACGGCGGCGCTGATCTCCCGCACCGAGGGAGGATAGCCGTGTTCCTTGGTAAATTGTTGGATAAACGCGTAAATTTCTGCCTGCTTGGGTGTAAGGGGAGCAGCCATAAGAACGCCTCCTTATTTTAAGTAATTGTATCATATCATAAAATATATCGCTTGTCAAACATACGTTCTAAAACTTTGTGATCCTATTAAAAACGGCCCGTTTTTGCGCCAAAAATCAAAAAACTTTGAAGGAAAAAAACATGCCCTATCAAAAGGTATGAGCTGGACCTTTTTTACGAGGAGTTCGGCCGGGGAGAAGCCCTGCTGTTTCTCCACAGCCATTTCAGCCGGGGGCTGCTGGCCTTTTTGGCCCAGCTCCTTCCCTTTTTGGAACGGTACCGCTGCCTGTGTCCCGACTTCCGGGGCCATGGGCGGACCTCCTGCGAAACCCTGGACTGGAACTGCCGGACCATCGCCGCGGACATGAAGGCCCGGATCCTGGAGTTCCTGACCGGGGTGGACGGGCAGGCCAGGTAAGCTCCGCAGCGTTTTCCGCTCCGCCCCTTGACAGGCGAAACAAATTGTGATAAAAATGAGACAAACAGGCGCGTTTGTCTCATTTTTCATAGGAGGGATTCGGAATGGAGACCAACCTGATGTTCGACAGTTCGGAGGAGCAGCGGCTTATGGAGGCCCTGGCCGCGGAGATGGAGACCCTGCCCATTGAGCGGGTGTCGGTGTCCGCCCTGCTGAAACGGGCGGGGGTGAGCCGGGCCACCTTTTACCGCTGGTACCGGGACAAGTATGACCTGCTCAACCAAAACTATCAGCTCCTGCTGGACAAGACCCTGTGCTCCATGGCCAAGGGCACCTCCTACAAGCAGGCCACCCTCCAGATCTACGAGACGCTGCAAAGTTCCCCCGTCTTTTACCGCAACGCCCTCACCACCCGGGGCCAGAATTCCCTCTACCAATACATTTACGACCGGGCCAGAGAAACCTTCGAGACCCTGATGGAGGGCCACGGGCTCAACATGGAGGACCCCTATTACAAAATGCTTCTTACCGGCTACCTCACCGGCACCATGGAGATCACCTGCCTATGGGCCAAAAACGGCATGAAGGAGTCCCCCGAGACTCTGTTCCGTATCTTTTTTCAGCTCATGCCCGAGGAATTCCGCACGTACATTTCCCTCTACCATATGTAAGAGCAAAATGATTTTCATGAAACACTTCCCTTTGATTGTTTCTTGTCAAAGGGAAGTTTTTTCGCTATGTTTATAATATCACAAGCGGCAAAGCCGCTATGGACCCCTACACAATAAAAATAAGGAGTGTCACAACATGGGAAGCAATCTGTCTCGTCGTGAATTTCTGAAGGGCTCGGCCGCCGGAGCCGCCGCTCTGGCCGCCGCCGGGCTGCTCAGCTCCTGCACCAGCAATGGTGGGGAGCAGGGCAAGCCCGAGAACGTCAAATGGGACCGGGAGTATGATGTGGTAGTGGCCGGCGCAGGCGGCACCGGCGTTTGCGCCGCAGCTGCCGCCTGCGAGGGTGGAGCCAAGACCATCATCTTTGAGAAGGCCGGCATCGTAGGCGGCACCACCAACCTGTCAGGCGGCGTCATGCAGGCCGCTGGCACCGATGTGCAGAAGGCTCACAGCAAGTTCCAGGACGACACCCCCGAGAAGCACGCCGCCGAGTGGTTGGCCGAGGGGGAGGGTATGCTGGACGAGGATCTGGTAAAGGACCTGGCCAATGGCGCCCCCGACTGCATCAAGTGGCTGGCCGACTCCTGCGGCATCGAGTGGGTCAACGTGTACGGCCACTGCCATGTGCCCTATGTGGACGACTCCCTCATGGCCGACCGCATCCACGTATACAAGGACGGCGGCGCCTCGGGCTCCGGCGGCATCTATGTTCAGGCCGTGCTGAAGTACGCCCAGGGCAAGGGCGCCGAACTGGAAACCGAGACCGAGGTCACCGACCTTATCATGGTGGACGGCCGGGTAGCAGGCGTGGAGATCACCCAGAAGGGCCAGACCTACAAGGTCAAGGCCAATAAGGGCGTCATCCTGGCCACCGCCGGCATCGACAATAACATCCAGATGGCCAAGGAGCTCAACCCCCAGCAGTATTGGGTCAACACCGCTTACCCCGGCACCTGCCTCTGCGTCAAGACCGACACCGGCGACGGCATCCGCATGGGTATGAAGCTGGGCGCCGCCTTCGTCACCGGCGGCACCATCGACTTCTGTGGCAAGACCGGCGCCGCCACCGACAACCGCACCCCCATCTTCCCCGAGTTCATCGTCAACAAGGCGGGGGCCCGGTTCGTCTGTGAGGACGCCACCTATGCCTTCCATTACCGGGCCATTTTCCAGCAGGAGATGGCCACCGGCTCCCCCACCTACATGATCTTCGGCTCCAACGGCGGCAGCGTGGACGCCAAGGTGAACTCTACCGACGGCACCTCCTACGCCTGGGCCGGGGATGCCCTCCAGGCCGCCGTGGACTCCGGCGAGCTGGTAAAGGCCGACACCATGGAGGAGCTGGCCGCCAAGATCGGCGTAGATCCCCGGGGCCTCAGCCGCACCTTTGCCGCCTGGCAGGAGGATACCGAGAACGGCAACCCCGATCCCTTCGGCCGTATTGAGGGTCTGGCCCCCCTCACCGCCCCCTTCTACGCCTATCGGAACACCCCCTTCAACCTGGGCGCTCTGGGTGGACTGAAGATCAACCGCAAGTGCGAGGTCCTCACCGTGGAGGGTGAGGTCATCCCCGGCCTGTACGCCGCCGGCCTGAACGCAGGCGGCTGGGTGGGCCCCTACTATCCCGGCTCGGGTACCGCCGTCATGGGCACCTGCTACTTCGGCCGTGTGGCCGGCGCTGCCGCCGCGGCCAACTGATCCCAGCACAAGCAGAACCTTCCGTCTGAACAGGGCGGGCCCGAAGGCCCGCCCTGTTTTTTGTGCCCGAGCCGAAATGCCCCCCAAAAAAGATGAAGGGAAATTTTTCTTTTCCCTCTTGACAAAAGACAATCTCGAGCATATACTGTTAATACGCGAACGATAATATGCGAACGGTAACATGCAAACAATTGGAGGTGACACAAAATGTACGACAAGACAGGCCCCAGCGTTCTGTTTCACAGCCTTCACCACGCTTTCAAGCGGCAGGTTGACGCTGAACAGAAGGCCCAGGGAGTTGAAGATCTGGGCGCTCCCATCATATTACTCACTCTCTATCATACAGACCGCAAGGGACAAAAGCTCTCCCAACGGGAACTGGCTCGGCGGCTTCGGCTTTCTCCCGCCACTGTGGCTGTCTCCCTCCGCTCCATGGAGAAGGGCGGCTATGTGTTGCGGGAGGTAGACGAGAAGGATCAGCGGAGGAACCTGGTATCCATTACGGAAAAGGGCAGACAAACCATGGAGCGCTGCAACCGGGCCTTTCGGGCGGCGGATAAACGTCTGTTTGCCGACTTCACCCCTGAGGAAAAGCAACAGCTCACCGGCTTTTTTATTCGGATGCTGCGAAATTTAGGGGTCACCGACCCAGAGAAGGAACATCCCCCTTTTCCCCCGCCCCCAAATGCGGAAAAGGAAGACAGGTCAATTGAAGAGAAGGAGCGTGACAGCCAATGGTAAAAAAGCTGCTCTCTTATGTAGGAGAATACAAAAAATGGATCCTGCTGGCCCCCGTCCTTATGGTGGTGGAGGTGGTCTGTGAGATCATCCTTCCCCGGCTCATGGCCGCCATCATCGACGTGGGCATCAAGTATAGCGACATGGACGCCATCCTGAAAAACGGCGGACTGATGCTGCTGCTGGCCGCCATCGGCATGGCCGCCGGCATCCTGTCGGCCCGTATGGCCACCAAAGGGGGCCAGGGCTTTGGCGCCAACCTCCGTAACGCCATGTTTCAGAAGATCCAGGACTTTTCCTTTGCCGACATTGACCGGTTCTCCTCGGCCTCCCTCATCACCCGGACCACCAACGACGTCAACCAGATCCAGATG